>NZ_JBEOWY010000135.1:0-1014 GCF_040296285.1 Kitasatospora sp. NPDC002227 | reverse complement strand
GAGCCCCTCCGGCGACAGCACCCCACCCGGGAACCGGCACGCCATACCCACGATCGCGATCGGCTCGTCCACCACCACACCAGTAGAGACCGCCGACGCCCCGGCCGAGGCCGTCACGCCCGCGAACTGGGCGAGCAGGTGCTGAGCGAGCACGTGGGAGTTGGGGAAGTCGAAGATGAGCGTGGACGGCAGCGCCAGGCCGGTGGTCGCGGCCAGGCGGTTGCGCAGCTCGACGGCGGTCAGCGAGTCGAAGCCCAACTCCTTGAACGCACGGCCCGGTTCGACGGCCTCGGCCGAGCGGTAGCCGAGCACGGCGGCCACCTCGGCGCGGACGGCGTCGAGCACCAGCCGCTCGCGGTCGCCCTCGGCGGCCTCGGTGAGGCGCTGCTCCAGCGCGCTGCGCGTGGCAGCCTGGGCGCCGCCCTCGGTGGTGGTCTGCGCCTCCGGCAGCTCGGCGAAGAACTCGTTGCCGCGTAGCGCCGTGAAGGCGGGCGCGAAGCGGTGCCAGGCCACGTCTGCCACGACCGAGGTGGTGTCCTCGCCCAGCAGCGCGGACTCCAGCGCGAGCAGCGCACCGGCCGTCGCGAGGGCGCCGAGGCCACGGCGGCCGAGCTCCTCGACCGCCGTGCCGCCGGCCGCCATGCCGGTCTCGGCCCACGGGCCCCAGGCCACCGACAGCCCGGCCAACCCGCGCCCGCGCCGCGCAGCCACCAGCGCGTCCACGAAGGCGTTACCGGCGGAGTACGCCGCCTGGCCGCTGCTGCCCCAGATTCCGGAGATGGACGAGAAGACCACGAAGGCGTCGAGCTCGCGCTCGCCCAGCAGCTCGTCCAGCAGCGCCGCACCGCACACCTTCGCGGTGAGGTCTGCTGCCAGGGTGGCCGGGTCCAGCTCGGTCAGCGGGGCGTAGCCCGCGACTCCGGCGGCGTGGACCACCGCGCGCAGCGGCTCCTCCGCCAGGTCGATCTCAGCCAGCAACGCGGCAAGCGCCTGCCGGTCGGCCACGTCGCACGC
>NZ_JBEOWY010000134.1:0-1104 GCF_040296285.1 Kitasatospora sp. NPDC002227 | reverse complement strand
GCGGGCCTACTCGGTGACCATCACAGGATCATTCGGGAAGGTACGCCCTCCGCGTCCCCGCCCGGGGCTGATCCACAAGTCCTGAGCATTGCTCCACCATCAACCTCTACGGCCACCTCTTCAAAGACTCCGCCGACCAAGCCGTCCACGCCCTCGCCCGCGCACTCGACCGCGCTCAGCCGGAACGACCCCGCGCCCGCCCCGGCGGCGATGACGGGATGCCCCTCGCGGCGTAGCGGATTGCTGGGGCCGGAGAGAGTCTCCGGCCCCAGCAGGACCGACGATTGACGGCCCTCTCGCCTGCCCGGTCAGCAGGGGAATGACAGGCCGCCAGGTTCGGGGAACGAGGGACGCAAGCAGGGGTGCAGCAGTCACGGGACCGGGTCAGCGCAGTCCGGGTGCTGCGGTCCCGCTTCCGTCGTGCATGCGGTCGGGCAACTCGTTCCAGTTCTGCAGGGCACCTTGGAGCAGGTTGTCGAGCTGAGCTTTACCTTCGTTCACGAGGAGGTCTCGCAGGCACGCGCAGTCTCGCATCGCGCTTCCGTCGGTGAAGCAGATGAAGATGCCGGCGGCTTGGAGACCCCGGACGGCGAGGGCGATCTCGTGCCCGAATGGCAGCGGTACCCGGCTGGTGAGTTCCTGCACGAAGACCTGCTCGATCCGGGGCCGGCCAAGCGCTGCCCAGAGATGGCCGATGAGGCCGCCAAACAAGTTGTGCAGCGACTTCTTACCGTCCAGGAGCGCCCGAGCCAGGGATGCGAGGGCCTCGCACCCTCTGCCTCGATGCCGGTCGACGAGCGCGTTCCAGGTCGCCTGGTCCACGTACCGCATGGCCTGCGTGGCGATGACGTCACCGCCGCCCCCGCTGACAACCTGCGCGCAGGTCCGTACGGCGGCTTCCAGCTCGGCGGGGGTAACCGCCCGTCGTGTGCGGGGAGTCGACTGCAGCCGAGTGCGCTGGGCCGGAATCCGGGCCGGCTGCGGGTTCGACGTCCGGGCGGGAGGCGCCGGTCATGTCCCTTGATGTGGTGTAGTGGTCGTGGGCCAACGGTCATGAAATCGGCGGAAGTTCATCGCGTTCGGGCTCGCCGGGGTAGAGCTGTT
>NZ_JBEOWY010000133.1:0-1108 GCF_040296285.1 Kitasatospora sp. NPDC002227 | reverse complement strand
CCTACAGCATCGAGTCCGGCACCGTGACCACCATTCACTCGGCGATGAACGATCAGCCGGTGATCGACGCGTATCACGCGGATTTGCGGCGCACCCGCGCGGCGAGCCAGTCGATCATTCCGGTCGATACCAAGCTGGCCGCGGGCATCACCCGCATCTTCCCGCAGTTTTGCGATCGCTTCGAGGCTATCTCGGTGCGCGTGCCGACCATCAACGTGACGGCTATCGATCTTAGCGTCAGCGTGAGCGCCGCGGTGAAGGTGGCGGAGGTCAACCAGCTGTTGCAAAAGGCCGCACGGGAATCATTTCGTGGTATAGTTGACTACACGGAATTACCATTGGTCTCGATCGATTTTAACCATGACCCGCACAGCGCTATCGTCGACGGTACGCAGACCCGGGTCAGCGGGCAGCACCTGATAAAGACCTTGGTCTGGTGCGACAATGAATGGGGCTTTGCCAATCGGATGTTGGATACAACACGGGCAATGGCCGCCAGCGGTGTCTAGTACGGCGGCGCCGGCGTGATGGGCGCGCTGCTCAGGCAATTTTATAGAGATTCAATAAAGAGGGTTCACCATGTCTGTAATTAAGATGACCGATCTGGATCTGGCGGGTAAACGCGTACTGATCCGCTCCGATCTGAACGTGCCGGTAAAAGACGGTAAAGTGACTTCCGACGCGCGTATCCGCGCTTCCCTGCCGACTATCGAAGCTGCGCTGAAGCAAGGCGCCCGCGTGATGGTAACCTCCCACCTGGGTCGTCCTACCGAAGGCGAGTACAACGAAGAATTATCCCTGCTGCCTGTGGTCAACTACCTGAAAGATCATCTGAAATCCCCAGTGCGTCTGGCGAAGGATTATCTGGATGGCGTCGACGTCGCCGAAGGCGAACTGGTGGTGCTGGAAAACGTCCGCTTCAACAAGGGCGAGAAGAAAGACGACGAAACCCTGTCCAAGAAATACGCGGCGCTGTGCGACGTGTACGTGATGGACGCGTTCGGCACCGCGCACCGCGCGCAGGCTTCCACCCACGGCGTGGGCAAGTTCGCGCCTGTCGCCTGTGCCGGCCCGCTGCTGTCCGCCGAGCTGGAAGCGCTGGGCAAGG
>NZ_JBEOWY010000132.1:0-1321 GCF_040296285.1 Kitasatospora sp. NPDC002227 | reverse complement strand
CTCGACAACTACACGGTCTTTGATCACCCCGAGCATGCCCACTGGTCAGGTGGGCACACCGGGAAGCTCCAAGATCCCCGACAGAGTCAAGCTGACACCGAAGACCGTACAGACCCGGACCGGACGATGACTGCGTACCCGAGTTCTGCGAGCGGTGGGGTGTGGTCAGTGGGCGTTTAGCGAGCTTTACTCCGTCATGCGACTTTCATTCCTGACCATATTCGTGCTGCTTGCCCGGTATAGGAAGTCTGTCCTGACCTCGGCCGCTGGCATGACTGTCCGTCTCATCCGCTTCTATGCCTGGAAGTCCGTCTGGTTTGAAGAAGTCATAGAACCGCCCGCAGGGCAGCGGAACAGAGTCTTCCTCCACACTCATGCAGACGCTGTGGCGCGAGCCAGCGGAAGCCGTACCCCAGCGACCTGTCCGACGCCCGATGGGCCCTGATCGAACCGAAACTGACGGCCTGGAGGAAAGTCCGACTCGACCGCAGGCCCACCGGCAAACCCGCCTAGGTCGAGCTGCGCGACGTTTTCAACGCGATTCTCTACATCAACCGCACCGGAATCCCCTGGAAGTACCTCCCCCACGACTTCCCCAACCACGGCACCGTCTACGCCTACTACGCCGCCTGGCGCGACGAGGGCGTGCTCGCGGAACTCAACTACGACCTGACCGGCCTGGCCCGGGTGAAGGAAGGACGCAATCCCGAACCGACCGCGTCCGTGATCGACACCCAGAGCGTGAAGACCTCCACCAACGTGCCGCTGACCAGCCAGGGCACCGACGCCGCGAAGAAAATCGTCGGCCGGAAACGAGGCATCATCACCGACACGATCGGACTGATCCTCGCCGCGACCGTCACCGCCGCGAGCCTGTCCGAGAACGCCCTGGGAATCCACCTCCTCAACCAGGCCAAGAAGACCTACCCGAGTCTCACTAAAAGCTGGGTCGACACCGGCTTCAAAAACGCCGTGATCGGGCACGGAGCCGGCCTCGGAATCGACGTCGAGGTCGTCCACCGCAAATCCGACGTTCGCGGCTTCCACGTCGTGAAGAGACGCTGGGTAGTCGAACGAAGCCTGGGCTGGCTCATGCTGCGCCGCCGGCTCGCCCGCGACTACGAGACCCTGCCAGCCAGCTCCGAAGCCATGATCCACATCGCCTCGATCGACAACCTCACCAAACGCATAACGGACGAGACCACACCAACCTGGCGAGGGACCTACTAGCCTCGCGCTTTCACGAGTGGGGCTGTCCGAGGCGTGATCAAAAGAACGAGGAGTGCCTCTGACCTGGGACGATGGGACTTGTCTAGGGTCC
>NZ_JBEOWY010000131.1:0-1374 GCF_040296285.1 Kitasatospora sp. NPDC002227 | reverse complement strand
ATCAGGCGGCTGCCGTCCGTGGTTCTCATGGCTTCGCCGCCCGGCACCCCACGACGACCCGGCCGCCGATTAGGAAGTGCGAGCAAGTCGCTGAGTAGAGCAATGCCGGCGAGGTCGTCCGTGGTACGCACTGCACGAACACGCGCGTCAGGAGCACGATGAGCCGGATATGGGCGGGGATCGACAGCGGAAAGGGCCACCACCATGGCCTGGTCCTGGATGCTGAGGGCAGGACGCTGCTGTCGCAGCGGGTGGCCAACGACGAGCCCGAGCTGCTGCAACTGGTCGGTGACGTCCTGGCCCTGGCCGACGGCGACGAGGTGACCTGGGCGATCGACATGACCGGTGGTGAGCCGGCCCTGCTGCTGAGCCTGCTCGTCGCGCACGGCCAGGAGGTCCTGTACATCCCCGGCCGTCTGGTGAACCGGGCGTCCGACGGCTACCGCGGCGAGGGCAAGACCGACGCCCGCGACGCCTACGTGATCGCCGACCAGGCCAGGATGCGCCGCGACCTGCAGCCCATCCGGCCCGGCGACGAGGCCGCGATCGAACTCAAGCTGCTGACCGGGCGCCGCGCCGACCTGGTCGAGGACCGCACCCGCGCCGTCAACCGCCTGCGCGGCACTCTGCTGAGCATGTTCCCGGCCCTGGAGCGGGCCCTTGACGTGACCAACACAGGCCCGCTCAAGCTGCTGACCGAGTACCAGACTCCGGCCGCGATCCGCCGCGTCGGCGTCGCGCGGCTGACGAAGTGGCTGGCCAACCGCAAGGTCCGCAACGCGAGGGCCCTGGCCGAGACGGCCGTTGAGGCCGCGCAGCGCCAGCACACCTCCGTCCCCGGGGAGAAGACCATCGCCAGGCTGGTCCACACCCTGGCCGAGGGGGTGATGGCCCTCAACGAGCAGATCGCCGAGATGGACAAGCTTATCGAGGGCCGGTTTCGCGAGCACGAACTCGCCGAAATAGTCGAGAGCGTCCCCGGCATCGGCACCGTGCTCGGCGCCGAGTTCCTGGCCGGTGTGGGCGGCAGTCTGGACGGCTTCTCCTCGCCGGACGCCCTCGCGGCGTTCGCCGGGGTGGCCCCCGCGCCCCGCGATTCGGGCAAGGTCAGCGGAAACCTGCATCGGCCGACCGTCTACCACCGCAGGCTCCAACGCGTCTTCTACACCTCGGCGTTGGTGAGCATCCGCTGTGATCCGAACTCGCGGGCGTTCTACGACCGCAAGCGCGCCGAGGGGAAGAAGCACGTCCAGGCCGTGATGGCGCTGGCCCGCCGACGCGTGAACGTCCTGTGGGCCCTCATACGCGACCGGAGGTGCTACCAAGTCACACTCCCGGCGGCCGAGACGGCTTGACAAGCGACATTAGGAAGCC
>NZ_JBEOWY010000130.1:0-1374 GCF_040296285.1 Kitasatospora sp. NPDC002227 | reverse complement strand
GGTCATGTCCCTTGATGTGGTGTAGTGGTCGTGGGCCAACGGTCATGAAATCGGCGGAAGTTCATCGCGTTCGGGCTCGCCGGGGTAGAGCTGTTCCATGCTGCCTTCGGGCAGGTAGCGGCGGGGGAAGGCGATCCATTCGTCGTGCATCTCGAAGAGCACGGCGGTGACCAGCCGCAGGAGGGCGTCGTCGTTCGGGAAGACCTGGACGACGTCGGTGCGGCGTTTGATCTCGCGGTTGATCCGTTCCAGCGGGTTGGTGGACTGGATCTTCTTCCAATGTCGTTCCGGGAAGGCCGCGAAGGCGGTCAGGTCGTCCTTGGCCTCCAGCAGCATCTGCCTGACCTTGGGGAACTGCTTGCCGAGCATCCCGGCGACGGTGTCCAGCTGCGAGCGGACCGCGGCTTCGGCGGGCTGGGCGAAGATCGTGCGGATCGTCGCGGCGACCATCTCGCCGGCGTCCTTCGGGATCACGGCGAAGGTGTTGCGCAGGAAGTGGACGCGGCAGCGCTGGTAGGCGGCGCCGAGCATGACCTTGCGGATCGCCTTGACCAGGCCGCTGTGATGGTCACCGATGACCAGGCGGACCCCGGTCAGGCCGCGCTCGCGCAGGGAGCGCAGGAACTCGGCCCAGAACACCTCGGTCTCGCTGTCACCGACCATCAGCCCCAGGACCTCGCGGCCGCCGTCCTCGGTGATGCCGGTGGCGACGACCACCGCCCGGGAGACGATCTGGTGGTTCACCCGGGCCTTGCAGTAGGTCGCATCCAGGTAGATGTAGGGGAAGCGGGTGTGGCCGAGCGGTCGGGTGCGGAAGGCGGTGAGCTGCTCGTCCAGGTCCGCGCAGATCCGCGACACCTCACTCTTGGAGATACCGGTGTCCGCGCCGAGGGCCTTGACCAGGTCGTCGACCGAGCGGGTGGACACGCCCAGGACGTAAGCCTCCATGATGACCGCGTAGAGGGCCTGGTCGATCCGGCGTCGGCGCTCGAGCAGGCTGGGGAAGAAGCTGCCGGTGCGGACCTTGGGGATGGCCAGCTCCAGGTCGCCGGCCTGCGTGGTGAGGGTCTTGTCGCGGTGGCCGTTGCGCCAGGTGGTGCGGGCCTCGGTGCGTTCGCCCGGCTCGGCGCCGATCCGGGCGGTGGCCTCGGCTTCGATCAGCTCCTGCAGGAGCCGCTGGGCCAGAGCCCTGATCAACTCGATTCCGTCCGCCGTACGCAGTGACTCCATGAGGCGGAGTAAGTCAGACTGGGACAAGGCCATCGCGCACCTCTCACTTCAACGAGCATGCCTACTCGGAGAGTTACGCGATGGCTGCTTCATGACCAGGGGTTGCACCAAGATCCCTGCTACACCACTCCACGGGACGCCATC
>NZ_JBEOWY010000129.1:0-1383 GCF_040296285.1 Kitasatospora sp. NPDC002227 | reverse complement strand
GGGTCTGTACGGTGACCGGTGTATCTCCCGATCAAGGAAGAGCACCTGATGAGCGACGTGATCGCCTCGGTTGAGGCGGTTGAAGAGGTCCGGCCGGTCGAGCTGTCGGCGGACCTGCTGGACGACCAGTTGATCGGGCAGCTGGTCGACCGGGCCCGCGCGAGCGGGCTCCAGTTGACCGGCGAGGGTGGGCTGCTGCAGCAGCTGACCAAGAGGGTGCTGGAGTCCGCCCTGGAGGGCGAGATCACCGACCACCTCGGCTACGAGAAGCACGACCGGGCCGGTGCGGGCAGCGGCAACAGCCGTAACGGTGTCCGGGCGAAGACCGTGCTGACGGACGTCGGACCGGTCGAGATCGAGGTGCCCCGAGACCGTGAGGGCAGCTTCGAGCCGCAGATCGTCAAGAAGCGCCAGCGGCGGCTGACAGGTGTCGACGAGATGGTCCTGTCCCTGTCCGCACGGGGTCTGACGCACGGTGACATCTCCGCGCACCTGGCCGAGGTCTACGGGGCGAGCGTGTCCAAGTCGACCATCTCCACCATCACCGACAAGGTCATGGACGGGATGGCCGAATGGCAGAACCGCCCGCTGGACTTGGTCTACCCGGTGATCTTCATCGACTGCATCCACGTGAAGGTCCGTGACGGGCAGGTCGCCAACCGGCCGATCTACGTCGCCCTCGCGGTGACCGTGGACGGCACCCGCGACATCCTCGGTCTGTGGGCCGGCGACGGCGGCGAGGGCGCCAAGTACTGGCTCCAGGTCCTGACCGAGATCAAGAACCGCGGCGTCGAAGACGTGTGCATGGTGGTCTGCGACGGCCTGAAGGGCCTGCCGGACGCCATCTCGACGGTCTGGCCGCAGGCCATCACCCAGACCTGCGTCGTCCACCTCATGCGGGCATCGTTCCGCTACGCGGCCCGCCAGGACTGGGACAAGATCTCCCGCACGCTCAAGCCGATCTACACCGCGCCGACCGCTGACGCCGCCGAGGAACGCTTCCTGGAGTTCCAGGAGGAATGGGGCGCCAAGTATCCGGCGATCGTTCGGCTCTGGTCGAACGCCTGGGCCGAGTTCGTGCCGTTCCTGCAGTTCGACGCGGAGATCCGCCGGGTCGTCTGCACGACCAACGCGATCGAGAGCGTGAACGCCCGCATACGCAAGGCCGTCCGCGCCCGCGGACACTTCCCGAACGAGGCCGCCGCGCTCAAGTGCGTCTACATGGCCGTCATGAGCCTGGACCCCACTGGCCAGGGACGCAAACGCTGGACCATGCGCTGGAAGCCCGCTCTCCAGGCCTTCGACATCGCCTTCGACGGTCGCCTCTCCGTCGGCCGCCGGTAACTCACACAACACGAGATACACCAGTCGCTGGACACACCC
>NZ_JBEOWY010000128.1:0-1402 GCF_040296285.1 Kitasatospora sp. NPDC002227 | reverse complement strand
TGGAGCGGCAGTGCGGGACCTGAAGCAGTTGGTGAAGGCGTACGACGTGCGTGGTGTGGTGCCGGACCAGTGGGACGAGGGGTTGTCGCGGGCGTTCGGTGCGGCGTTCGTCCGGGTGGTGGGTGCTTCGGCGGTCGTGGTCGGGCATGACATGCGTCCGTCGTCGCCGTCGCTGTCGCGGGCGTTCGCGGAGGGTGCGGCGGCTTCGGGTGCGGACGTGGTCGAGATCGGCCTGTGCTCGACGGACCAGCTGTACTACGCGTCGGGGTCGATGGACCTGCCGGGTGCGATGTTCACCGCCTCGCACAATCCGGCGCAGTACAACGGCATCAAGCTGTGCCGTGCGGGTGCGGCGCCGGTCGGCCAGGACACCGGGCTGACGGAGATCCGTGAGCTGGTGGAGTCCTGGACGGGTGAGGACGGCACGGTCACGGTTCCGGCGCTGGACGTGAAGCCGGGTGCGCTGTCGCAGGCGGACACGCTGCGCGGCTACGCCGACCACCTCCTCGGCCTGGTGGACCTCTCCTCGATCCGGCCGCTGAAGGTCGTGGTCGACGCGGGCAACGGCATGGGCGGCCACACCGTGCCGACCGTCTTCGACGGCCTGCCGCTCGATCTGGACGCGCTGTACTTCGAGCTGGACGGCACGTTCCCCAACCACGAGGCGAACCCGCTGGACCCGGCGAACCTGGTCGACCTCCAGGCGCGGGTGCGCGAGGTCGGCGCCGACCTGGGCCTGGCGTTCGACGGGGACGCGGACCGCTGCTTCGTCGTGGACGAGCGCGGCGAGCCGGTCTCCCCCTCCGCCGTGACCGCCCTGGTCGCCGCCCGCGAGATCGCCCGCGCCAGGGCGGCGGGCGAGACGGAGCCGACCGTCATCCACAACCTGATCACCTCCTGGACCGTCCCCGAGGTCGTCCGCGAGCTCGGCGCCAACCCCGTGCGCACCCGCGTCGGCCACTCCTTCATCAAGCAGGAGATGGCCGCCACCGACGCCGTCTTCGGCGGCGAACACTCCGCGCACTACTACTTCCGCGACTTCTGGCGCGCCGACACCGGCATGCTCGCCGCCCTCCACGTCCTGGCCGCCCTCGGCCACCAGGCGGGCACCCTGTCCGCCCTGACCGCCGAGTACGACCGCTACGCCGCCTCCGGCGAGATCAACTCCACCGTCGCCGACCAGCAGGCCAAGGTCACCGAGATCCGCACCGCCTACCAGGACCGCGACGACGTCACCATCGACACCCTCGACGGCCTCACCGTCGCCGGCCCCGACTGGTGGTTCAACCTCCGCGCCTCCAACACCGAACCCCTGCTGCGCCTGAACGTCGAGGCCAAGGACCCGGCCGTGATGGCGGACCTGCGCGACACCGTCCTCGGACTCGTCCGCGCCTGACCCCGA
>NZ_JBEOWY010000127.1:0-1498 GCF_040296285.1 Kitasatospora sp. NPDC002227 | reverse complement strand
GCCTAATGGGACTTGCTGAGTCGTAGAGACTCGGTGCCGTAGCCGCCAGCAGGTGAGCACTCTCTCCGCCGGAACCACTGCGAGTTCTGGGGTCAGACCGTGCCCCTGCTGGTCGGCCGGAAGGCCATGACCGCTGATGGGGTGGCGTGCCCGCCGAACAGGGCGTGAGCACTGGATCCATTAGGCCGCGTGCCGTGTCTTCCGCAGGCTGCACGACCAGGAAGCACGCGATGGGGAGGAAGAGTTGCTGCTGATCGGCGACGACTGGGCCGAGGACCACCACGACGTCGAGGTCCAGGACGCCACCGGCCGCCGCCTCGCGACCGCGAGGCTGCCCGAGGGCGCGGGAGGCATCGCAAAGCTGCACGAGCTCGTGGCCACGCACGCGGGAGAGGACCCCGATCCCGCCGACGTGATCGTCGGGATCGAGACCGACCGTGGCACCTGGGTACAGGCCCTGCTCGCCGCCGGCTACCAGGTCTACGCGATCAACCCCCGGCAGGTCGCTCGTTTCAAGGAGCGGTACGGCACCTCCGGAGCCAAGAGCGACAAGGGCGACGCCCACGCGCTCGCCGACATGGTCCGCATCGACCGCGACCAGCTACGGCCCATCGCCGGCGACAGCGACCAGGCCCAGGCTGTCAAGGTCGTCACCCGCGCCCACCAGACCCTGATCTGGGAACGCACCCGCACCTTCCAACGGCTCCGCAGCACGCTGCGCGAGTACTTCCCCGCCGCCCTGGACGCCTACGCGTCCCTGGAACTGACCAGCACCGACGCACTGGAACTGCTGATCAAAGCGCCCACACCGCAGACGGCGGCGAAGCTGACCCGCACCCAGATCGCCGCCGTTCTCGCCCGCGCCCGCCGCCGCGACCGGGACCAGAAGGCCGGGGCGATCCAGGCCGCACTGCGCGAGAAGCAGCTGGAGCTGCCCGAGCCGGTCACGGCCGCCTACGCGGCCGCCACCACCGCCCACGCCCGCCTACTGCTCGCCCTCAACGAGCAGATAGCCGCGATGGAAGAGCAGGTGAGGGCGCATTTTCTCGCGCACCCGGACGCTGAGATCTACCTCTCCATGCCCGGCATCGGAGAGATCACCGGCGCCCGGGTGCTCGCCGAGTTCGGGGACGACCCCACCCGCTACACCTCCGCCAAGGCCCGCAAGAACTACGCCGGCACCAGTCCGGTCACCCGGGCCTCCGGCAAGAGCCACACCGTCCAGGCCCGCTACGTCCGTAACAATCGGCTCGCCGACGCCCTCCAGCGCCAGGCGTTCTCCGCCCTGCGCGCCTCGCCTGGTGCCCGTCGCTACTACGACAAGCAGCGCGCTCGCGAGGCCGGCTACAACCCCGCTCTCCGCCAGGTCGGCAACCGGCTCGTCGGCATCCTCCACGGATGCCTCAAGACCCGCACCCGATACGACGAAGCGACCGCCTGGTCGCACCACGCCCACCTCCATGCCGCTTGACCTCAAACGTCATGGGGTGTCTGACCC
>NZ_JBEOWY010000126.1:0-1510 GCF_040296285.1 Kitasatospora sp. NPDC002227 | reverse complement strand
GCGACAGCCGGGCCACCGGCCTGCCCGTCACCCGTCTGACAAACCGAAACGGCCCGCCGGACAAGCCGACGGACCGTCACGAAAGATCGAGGCTAAGGTGGCGCGGACACCGAGTTCCCAGAGCACCGCAGCAGGAGGGCCACCGTGACGAAGATCGAGCACGCCGACGCATCCGTCGTCACCCTGTGGCGCCCGACAGGGCCACAGGAGTTGGCCCTCGTGCAAGCCTCCGGATGGCGTGGGTGGCCGCCAAGGCTGCCCGAGCAGCCGATCTTCTACCCCGTCCTCAACGAGGACTACGCGATCCGCATCGCCCGCGACTGGAACATGCCCGCCAGCGGTGTCGGCTACGTGACGCGTTTCCAGGTCGACGCGGACTTCGTCGCCCGCTACCCCGTCCAGCAGGCGGGCGGCAAGACGATCCTCGAGCTGTGGGTACCGGCCGAGGAACTGGAGGAGTTCAACCGGCACATCGTCGGCGAGATCGAGGTCGTCCACGAGTTCCGGGCCGCGGGCGTGTCGAAGGAGGCGGGGCGGTGACCGTCTTCGTCTGCCGCGCCTGCGGAATGCCCCTGACCGGGCCGCTGCAGCCTCTCGATGAGCTACCCGAGCAGTGCTACATCGACCAGGACCCGGGCGACAAGTCGGGGGTCACGATGGCCCGCGGCACCTACGCCGTCGATCCCGACCCCTTCGGCGCCCCGTACGTCGCCCCAACCAACCCCGCGCCCGACGCCCCAGCGAACGTCCGCGTTCCCGGCGGGCCGATCGGCACGTTCGTGCTCCACCCCGAGGACGCGACCGGCCTGCTCCCGCACCCGGATCGGGTCCGCAGCACCGGCTGCTGCGGACCCGACGGGATGAGCGGCCACAACCGCGTCTGCAGTTGCGGCACGGAGGTAGCCACCCTGGTCGCCGACTGCTGGACCTACCAGGAGCTCCGGCTCGACCCCGAGCGCGTCCGGACCGAGACGTAGACCGACCCTCGCGACGCCTCAGTACCGCCGTCGGGATCTCGGTGTGCTCGGCCGGTAGGCGTCCTTGACGATCTCCGCGAGGTCCTCCTTGCTGAACATCGGTGACTGACCTGCCGAGGCACCCTCTGTTAATACCGGGGTGAAGTAGGGTCTGGCTCAGGTTGTGTGGCCTGGATACTGAGCACGGGGAACCGACTGACTGCAGATCAGTCCGTCCTGGTCTGGCCCTGGCCGAGCAGCAGCATCTCAGCCGCGGCGAGCAGCTCCTCGCCCCCGGCCGGATCGCCCTGGAGCAACTGGGCCTGCTCAACCAGGGCGGCGAGCAGTACCCTCATTCCTCGCTCACCTTCCTCGAACCTCGCTGTCCAGGCATCCACCAGTTCGACCTGGTGCGGTGTAGCGTTGTCGCGCGTCAGACTTTGTGGCAGGGCTCGTTTCTTGCGGGTCCTGCTGCTTGAAGGAGTCTGATCGATCATGGTGAGGCCACCGGCACTGCCGCCGGAGGAGAAGGTCCGGATCGTGCTGTCGATCCT
>NZ_JBEOWY010000125.1:0-1607 GCF_040296285.1 Kitasatospora sp. NPDC002227 | reverse complement strand
CTGGACGACCGGGCGGGTGTGCGGTTGGCCGGGGTGCTGGCGCAGGCGGGTGAGGACCAGGTGGCGGTGCGTGGTTCGGGTGTTTTCGCCCGGCGGTTGGCGCGGGCGACAGCTGTGGCTTCCGGCAACGGCTGGCGTACGTCTGGTACGGCGCTGGTGACCGGTGGTACGGGTGGTCTCGGTGGTGAGGTTGCGCGTTGGTTGGTGCGTGGTGGGGCAGGGCATGTGGTGCTGACCGGCCGGCGGGGTCTGGAGGCTCCGGGCGCGGGTGAGTTGGCGGCGGAGTTGCGTGGGCTGGGTGCGCGGGTGACGGTGGCTGCGTGCGACGTGGCCGACCGGCAGGCGCTTGCCGCGTTGCTGGCTGAGATCGACCTGGCGGAGGAGCCGCTGCGCGCGGTGGTCCACGCCGCCGGCCTGGACACTGGCCAGGCTCTGGCCGACCTCACCGCTGAGGA
The DNA here is from genome assembly GCF_040296285.1 of Kitasatospora sp. NPDC002227. Lineage (NCBI taxonomy): Bacteria > Bacillati > Actinomycetota > Actinomycetes > Kitasatosporales > Streptomycetaceae > Kitasatospora > Kitasatospora sp. NPDC002227. Next base: position 1,152 of record NZ_JBEOWY010000125.1, on the reverse strand, counting down.
GTTCGCCGCCGTCGTTGGGGCGAAGGTGTGCGGCGCGGCGCTGCTGGACGAGCTGCTGGGCGAGCGCGAGTTGGACGCCTTCGTGGTCTTCTCCTCGATCTCGGGCATCTGGGGCAGTGGCGGCCAGGCGGCGTACTCCGCCGGTAACGCCTTCGTGGACGCGCTGGTGGCTGCGCGGCGCGGGCGCGGGTTGGCCGGTCTGTCGGTGGCCTGGGGCCCGTGGGGTGAGGTCGGCATGGCGGCGCGTGGTGCTGCCGCCGGTGAGCTGGCCCGGCGCGGGCTCGGGGCGCTGGCCCCCGCCAGTGCGCTGCTCGCGCTGGAGTCGGCACTCTCGGGTGAGGATGCCACCTCCGTGGTGGCCGACGTCGACTGGCAGCGCTTTGCACCCGCCTTCACGGCGCTGCGCAGCAGCGAGTTCTTCGCTGAGCTCCCCGAGGCGGGGACCTTGCCCGAGCAGAGGGGCGTGGCCACGACTGCCGCCCAGCAGTCCGAATTCGCCGCCCGACTGGCGAAGTTGACCCCGGCGGAGCGTGAGCGTCAGCTGATCGAGCTGGTGCGTGCCGCCGCGGCCGCCGCGCTCGGCCATGAGTCGGCCACGGCCGTCGAACCGGACCGTGCGTTCAAGGAGTTGGGCTTCGACTCGCTGATGGCGGTCGAGCTGCGCAACCGTCTGGCCACCACCACCGGCCTCACGCTGGCCCCGACCGTCATCTTCGACCAGCCGACCCCGGTGGTGCTGGCACGGCATCTCGTTCTGCAACTCACGGGTGGGGAACCGGAGATCGGGCTTCCGGCGGTCTCTACTGGTGTGGTGGTGGACGAGCCGATCGCGATCGTGGGTATGGCGTGCCGGTTCCCGGGTGGGGTGCTGTCGCCGGAGGGGCTCTGGCAGTTGGTGATGGGCGAGGCCGACGCGGTCGGCCCGTTCCCGACCGACCGCGGCTGGGACTTGGAGCGGCTCTACCACCCGGATGCGGACCACCCCGGTACCGCGACCGTCAACCTCGGTGCCTTCCTGGAGGGTGTGGCCGACTTCGACCCCGCGTTCTTCGGGATCTCGCCGCGTGAGGCGTTGGCGATGGATCCGCAGCAGCGGTTGTTGTTGGAGACGTCGTGGGAGGCGTTCGAGCGGGCGGGTGTGTCGCCGTGGTC
>NZ_JBEOWY010000123.1:0-1832 GCF_040296285.1 Kitasatospora sp. NPDC002227 | reverse complement strand
AGCTTGACTCTGTCGGGGATCTTGGACGATCGGGTTCAAGTGCCAAGAGTTCGCCAGGACTTCGGCCGGGGGATGTCGCGCTGGTCCAGGTAGGTCTGGAAGGCGGTCGGTGGTCTCGGCGAGGGGGCTTCCTCGGTGACTGGCCGGCCGCTGAGCCGTTCGATGTTCACGGCGATGGCTGTGAGGACGTGTTGCAGGTGGGCTTTCGGCTGTCCTCGGTAGCGGCAGCGGCGCATGCGGTGTCCGTGGGCGAACTCGTTGATGGTGCCCTCGATACCGGAGCGGACCGCGTAGCGGGCCTTCCAATCGGGTGTCTGCTGCTCGGCGCGGACGCGGATTTGCAGGTCGCGGAGCTCTCGTGGGGGAAAGCCCACGTTCCGGGCGTCGCTGGAGCTCGTGCACCGGGGGCGGTCCGGACACGGCTGGCACTGACTCCTGGTGAACCGGGCCACGATCAGAGGCGCCGCGGTGGGCGAGGAGGTCGGGTAGGGGCCGTGCCAGCCGGCGCTGACCTGGCCGTTCGGGCAGGTGACCTGGCGGCGGTCGAAGTCGATGCGGAAGTCGTCCCGGTCGAACCCTTCGCTCTTGCGGTGCTGGCGGGTGGGGTTGCCCGGCAGAGGCCCGCTGACGGTGACCTGGTGCTCGCGGGCGGCTCGTTCGAGGTGGACGAGAGAGGTGTAGGCGCCGTCGACCAGGTGCTCGGCGGGCAGCAGTTCGCGGCGTGCCAGGCGGGTGTGGATGCCCGGCAGGGCCTGGCCGTCGTTCGTGGCGGCCGAGGTGGTAGCCACGTCCGTGATCACGTTGACGCTGTCGGAGGCACATGTCTCGGTGACATGCGCGGCGAACCCCTTCCAGCTGATGATGTGCCCGTGACGGACGTAGCGCGCCGTGGTGTCGTAGGGGGAGACGACCGCCGAGGACGATGGCGGCAGGCCACCGTCGTCGGCGGTGCGCCAGCGCAGGCGGCCCGCCGCGTCGCGGTAGTAGTGCTGCACGAGGATCTGCCGCAGGGCCTCGGCCTGCGGGCCGGGCCGGTAGCCCGGTCCGCGGTGGTGGAGGTGCTCCAGCAGGCGGCAGGCGTCGTCACCGGCGGCGAGGATCCTGCTCTTGGGCCGGGTAGGGTTCTTACCCAGCCGGACCGGGCGGCCGTAGCGGCGCCCCCACTCCTCGTCGACCAGGCCGGCCAGCAAGTGCGACGCGGTGCGGGCCACCTCTTCCAGCGCGGCACGGACCGCCTCGGTGACCAGTTCCAGCCGGGTCAGGTCGCGTACCGCGGCCAGGACGTGGGTGGAGTCGGTGCGCTGCGTGGTGCGCTCGCTTACGAGTCCGGCCTCCTTCAGGCGCGCGAGTGCCAGATCGAGGAGGCGGTCGGCTCGGCCGTCCAGGGTCAGGCGCTCTCGGAAGTCGGCCAGCACGCTGTGGTGGAAGCCGGGATCGTCCAGTTCCATGGCCATGGCGTAATTGAAGTCGATACGGCAGCGGACCGCCTCCGCCGCCTGCCGGTCCGACAGGCCGAGCAGGAACTGCAGCACGCTGATGGTGGCCAGCTGGGCGGGCGAGATGCCTGAGCGTCCGTTCCGTGGATACCAGCCTGCGAAGTCCTCGTCGCGCCACAGCCCGTCCAGCCGGTCTCTCACCCACATCGCCGTCGTACCGCCCGGGTTGCTCGCCCGCGCGATCCGCGCGGTCAGGTAGGGGACTTGCTCACCGGAGCGGGGACGGAGCGACAACTGACACCTCGACAACTACACGGTCTTTGATCACCCCGAGCATGCCCACTGGTCAGGTGGGCACACCGGGAAGCTCCAAGATCCCCGACAGAGTCAAGCTGA
>NZ_JBEOWY010000122.1:0-1895 GCF_040296285.1 Kitasatospora sp. NPDC002227 | reverse complement strand
CACACCACCGCCACCGCATCCGGCGTCCGAGCCACCTGCGCCTCGAACACCTCCGCCACCGACAGCACCGGAGCAACAACACCCGTGTCGTTCCACTCCTCCAGGAGCAGGCGACGCTCGTCCGCGCCCACCACGTCCACGGCGCTCAGCCGTGTCCCCGGCTGCGCCGTCACCGTCTCCAGGACCTGGAGCAGCCGGCCCGCGATCCGCTGTACGGTCTGCGCGTCGAACAAGTCCGCCGCCGCCAGGAGCACACCCCGCAGGCCGGCCGGCGCACCGTCGGCATCGAACGCCTCGCTCAGGTTCACGTCCAGGTCGAACTTGCTGTGCACCAGACCGCCCGACAACCCTGCGGCGCGCAGACCGGGCAGCTCCAGCTGTGCCGACTGGTTGTTCTGCAGGGCGAGCACGACCTGGAACAGCGGCTGGCGTGCCGTCGACCGGGCAGGCGACAGCTCCTCCACCAGCTTCTGGAGCGGCACGTCCTGATGCTCGAACGCGCTCAGACTGGTCTCCCGGACCCGCTCCAGCACCTGGTCGAAGGTCGGGTCACCGGACAGGTCGGTCCGGATCACCAGGGTGTTGACGAAGAACCCGACCAGGTCGTTGAGCGCCTCGTCGGTGCGCCCGGCGACCGGCGACCCGATCGGGATGTCCACCCCCGCCCCCAGGCGGTTCAGCGTCACGGCAAACGCCGCCTGCAGCACCATGAACAGGGTCACGCCCCGCTCCCGGGCCAGCGCCGCCAGTCGCTGGTGCATCTGCGCGGAGACGGCCAGTTCCACGCTCTCACCGCGGTGCGAAGCCGTCGCCGGGCGCTGGCGGTCCACCGGCAGCTCTAGCTCCTCCGGCACCCCCGCCAACGCCTCGCGCCAGTACGCCACCTGCTTGGAGAGCACACTGCCGGGATCGTCCTCGCTCCCGAGCAACTCCCCCTGCCACAGCGCGTAGTCCGCGTACTGCACCGGCAGCGGCTCCCACTGCGGCGCCCGGCCCGCGACCCGCGCCGCATACGCCACCGACGCGTCCCGCGCCAACGGCGCCGTCGACCAGCCGTCCCCGGCGATGTGATGAACCACCACCACCAGCACGTGCTCGGCCTCGCCGAGCGCGATCAGCGTCGCCCGGAACGGGATCTCCGACGTCAGGTCGAACCCGTACCCGACCGCCTCCGCAACCGCCGCATCCTGCTCCTGCGGCGCCACCTCGACAACCGACAGCTCGAAGCCGCACTCCTCCAGCGACAGCACCCGCTGGAACGGCCCGCCATCCGCCATCGGCAGGACCGTGCGCAGCACTTCGTGCCGCCCGATCACGTCCCGCAGCGCCTCGGCCATGGCCCCGCGGTCCAACTCCCCGGTCAGCCGGATCGCCATCGGAAGGTTGTAGGCCGGGCTCGGCCCCTCCAACTGCCCCAGGAACCACAGCCGGCGCTGCGCGAACGACAGCGGCACCCGCTCCGGACGCACCACCGGCACCAACGCCGCCCGGCCCGCGGCGCCCTCACCCTGCCACGCCGCGACCGCGGCCGGCGTCGGGCGTTCGAACAGCACCCGGAGGGGCAGCTCCATGCCCAGCACCGCACGCACCCGGGTCACCAGCCGCGTCGCCGACAGCGAATTACCACCCAGTGCGAAGAAGTCGTCGTCCGCACCGACCCGGTCGAGTCCCAGCACCTGCGCGAACGCCTGGCACAGCAACTCCTCCCGCACACCGGCCGGTGCCCGGCCCTCACCCACCGCATACTCCGGTGCGGGCAGGGCCTTGCGGTCCAGCTTGCCGTTCACGGTCACCGGCAGTTCGTCCAGCAGCACGACCGCCGACGGCACCATGTAGGACGGCAACCGCTCACCCGCGAACTCCCGCAGCAGGGAGATCAGTTCGTCCGCAGGCGC
>NZ_JBEOWY010000121.1:0-1946 GCF_040296285.1 Kitasatospora sp. NPDC002227 | reverse complement strand
GCGCCTGCGGACGAACTGATCTCCCTGCTGCGGGAGTTCGCGGGTGAGCGGTTGCCGTCCTACATGGTGCCGTCGGCGGTCGTGCTGCTGGACGAGCTGCCGGTGACCGTGAACGGCAAGCTGGACCGCAAGGCCCTGCCCGCACCGGAGTATGCGACGGGTGGGGGCCGGGCACCGGCCGGTGTGCGGGAGGAGATCCTCTGCGAGGCGTTCGCCGAGGTCCTCGGCCTGCCGTCGGTCGGGGTCGATGACGACTTCTTCATGCTGGGCGGTCACTCGCTGCTGGCGGTGGCCCTGGTGGAACGTCTGCGAGTGCGGGGCGTGTCCGTGGCGGTGCGGGCGCTCTTCGAGACCCCGACGGTGGCCGGACTGGCCGTCGCCCAGGCCTCCGAGGGGGTCGCGGTGCCGGCGAACGCCATTCCCGTCGACGCGCGGGAGATCACGCCGCAGATGCTGCCGCTGGTGGAGCTCACCGAGGCGGAGATCGAGCTGGTCGTGGCCACGGTCGGGGGCGGCGCGGCCAATGTGGCCGACGTCTACCCACTGGCACCGCTCCAGGAGGGCATGCTCTTCCACCACATGATGGCGGACCGGGAATCCGAGACGGACGTCTACATGCGGCCGTCGGTGCTGGGATTCGACTCGCGGGAGCGGGTGGACGCCTTCGTGGACGCGCTGCGGAAGGTGATCGACCGGCATGACGTCTACCGCACGGCGTTCGTGTGGGAGGGCCTGGCCGAGCCGGTACAGGTGGTGTCGCGCCGGGTGGAGCTGCCGGTCCAGGAGGTCGTGCTGGACCCGCAGGGCCCTGACCCGGTGGAGCAGTTGGTGGCCGTCGGCGGGTCGTGGATGGATCTGACCAGGGCGCCCCTGATGACGGTCCACATCGCGGCGGAGCCCGGCAGTGACCGCTGGCTGGCACTGCTGCGGACCCATCACCTGGTGCAGGACCACACCTCGGTGGACGTGCTGCTCGGAGAGCTCCGGGCGATCATGTCCGGTCGGGGCGACGCGCTGCCGGAGCCGCTGCCCTTCCGCGACTTCGTCGCCCAGGCCCGCCTGGGTACGTCACGCGAGGAGCACGAGCGGTACTTCACCGAGCTGCTCGGCGACGTCACCGAGCCGACGGCGCCCTTCGGTGTGCTGGACGCGTACGGCGACGGCAGTACCACCCGCCAGGCACGTCTCGAGGTGGACGGGGAACTGGCCCTCCGGGTGCGTGAGTTGGCGCGGCGCGAGGGCGTCAGTGCGGCCACCGTCCTCCACCTGGCGTGGGCGCGGGTGCTGGCCGCGGTGAGCGGCCGGGAGGACGTGGTGTTCGGCACGGTGCTGTTCGGCCGGATGAACTCCGGTGCGGGCGCCGACCGGGTGCCGGGTCTGTTCCTCAACACGCTGCCGGTGCGCGTGCGGTTGGACGGGCAGAGCGTGGGCGGGGCACTGTCCGGTATGCGGCGCCAGTTGGCGGGGCTGCTGGTGCACGAGCACGCGCCGCTGTCGGTGGCGCAGCAGGCGAGCGGGATGACGGGCGGCAGCCCGCTGTTCACCTCGATCTTCAACTACCGGCACAACCAGGCCGGCGGACGGAAGTTCGACGACGGCTTCGACGGCGTCGGCGTGCTCTCCACGCGGGACCTGACCAACTACCCCCTGAGCATTGCCGTCGACGACGATCAGACGAGGTTCGGCCTGACCGTCGACGCGGTGGCCTCGATCGACCCGCAGCAGGTGGGATCGCTGTTGCAGACCTGCCTGGCCAATCTGGTCGCGGCCCTGGAGGAAGCTCCGGAGCAGACGCGGCTGGGAGAGGTCGGCGTCCTCGGTGACGAGGAGCGGGAACAGCTGCTGACCGGCTGGAACGACACGGGTGTTGTTGCTCCGGTGCTGTCGGTGGCGGAGGTGTTCGAGGCGCAGGTGGCTCGGACGCCGGATGCGGTGGCGGTGGTGTG
>NZ_JBEOWY010000120.1:0-2677 GCF_040296285.1 Kitasatospora sp. NPDC002227 | reverse complement strand
CTCAGCGACTTGCTCGCACTTCCTAATCGGCGGCCGGGTCGTCGTGGGGTGCCGGGCGGCGAAGCCATGAGAACCACGGACGGCAGCCGCCTGATGGCCACACCCAGCACCCCTGGGCGACCCAACCTTACGAATGGCTCGATCAACCCGGCTCAGAAGGTAGAGCCGTCTGACGATTGCCATCGGAAGGCAGGCCGATCGACCGGCTCTTTCGCAGGGTGGGGCCGGGTGCGCCCGGGCTACCGGCTGCTGAGCTTGGACGAAGGAGTGGCGGTCGATGCCCGGTTCGTCTGGGCGATCGAGCGGACCAGGATCACCGGCCGCTTCGCCGTCGTCGATCCTGGTAGGGAACTGGCCTGGACAGGTGTGGCGATGGGGGTCAAGGCGATCGACCGCCTCGTTCTGACTCCTACCGGGGACGGCGCGACCCTCTACCGCATGGAGGGATCGATGGCCGCCCCGCTCGTCCCACTGTTCTTCAGCGAGGCCCGCCTGCGCGCCCAGCACGGGCAGTTCCTGCGCGCGGTGAAGGCCGAGGCCGAGCAGCCCCGATGACCGCTCGCCGACGGGCTCAGGCGCCCGAGCGGGTGACCTCGGCGTCCAGTGCCGCGCGGAGGAGATGGAGAACGACGAAGGCCCGGACCGCGTGACGCGGTCCGGGCCTTCGGCCGGCGGAGGATACGAGATTCGAACTCGTGAGGGGTTGCCCCCAACACGCTTTCCATCTCTCTCGAACCCCGTCAGCCGGGGTTCACACCCGTCCTGACCTACAGCGGAGCGAACTGCTGGGCAGCGGCCGAACTGCGCTTGCTGGTTACTTGAGCGGCGTGCCGCCCGCGTTGTGGTAGGCGATGGTCTTGTTGATCAGGTTGCCGCCGTCGGTCTCGGGCGTGGTCTGCTCCGACCAGCCGGCGCCGAACAGGATGCCGCCGACGTGTGCGTTCGCCGCCTGGTCCAGGTGCGAGAAGAACCAGTCGACCTTGTCGTCCTTGTAGTGGTTGGGGGTGTTGTTCTGGGCCATGTTGCCCAGGGGGACCTGCCACAGGACCACCGACTTGCCCGTGGCCTCGGCCAGCGTCTTGTAGAACGCGAGCGCGGCGAACCCCTTCTGGTCGTTCCAGTAGGTGTCCTTGCTGCCGTGGGCGGGCAGTGCGTACCAGCCCGCGTCGCGGTCGGTGACGTCGGTGACCAGGAAGTCGGCGTTCTTCGCGCCGAGGTCCGTGTAGTCCTTGGCGCACTGCGGGGTGTTCTGCTGCCAGTCGAAGCAGGACAGGTGCAGGCCCACGCCGGTGTTGGGCGCGTACTTGTGGCCCATCGTGATCAGGCACTGGGCCAGGCCGGAGGCGCTGTTCTCCTGCGAGCCGCAGTCCGTCGGGTTCGCGGCCTTTACCTGCGCGGCGACCTGGTGCGGGTTGCCGAGCGAGCGGACGTAGCCCCAGAAGTCGGGCTCGAGGTCGATCATGTCGTGCGAGGTGCCGATCTTCTGGAGGAAGAAGCGGTAGTCGTTCAGGTAGCGGGTGAGCAGGTCGGTCCGGTTGATGGCCTGGACCTCGCCCGGGCCGTCGCCCTGGCCCGCCGCGTCGCCGAGGTCGCGCAGCGAGTACCAGGTCCAGAGCTGCTTCTGCGGGCGCGACTTGCCCTGGTAGGTCGCCTTGGCCGCATTGGCGTCCCGGTAGGTCACGAACGTGCCGGGCGCCGTGGTGCTGCCGGTCCAGCAGCCCCACCAGCCCCCCCCACCCGTCCTGGCAGCGGGCCGCCGTGTAGTAGTCCGACGAGGGCGCGGGCTGGCTGTGCACGTAGTTGTACCGCACGTCGAACGGCGCGGCGTTCGCCGAGGAGTCGTCCATCGCGCCGCCGATGAGCATCGTTGTGCTGCCCATGAGGGTCTTCGCCGAGCTGCCGCCGCCGGGGGCCGGGGACGCCGGCGGCACGGAGGTCGGGCGGGTGCTCGGAGCCTGGCTCGCCGGAGCGCTGCCGGTCGGTTTGGTGGGCGTGGTGGGCGTGGCGGTGCTGCCGGAGCCGCCCGTGTTGCCGCCGACCGGGACGAGCTGCCACTGCTGCTGGGGGCCGTTCCAGTCGTGGTACTGGGCGAGGTGGCTCCCGTCGGTCTTGGCGCCGCCCGGGACCTCGACGGCCTTGCCGTTGAAGCGGTTGATCAGACGGACGTAACCGTCCGACGACTTCTCCAGGTGGAACTGCTGGTTGGCGCCGTTCAGGTCGCGCCACTGCACCAGCGCGGCGCCTTCGGCGTTCGACCAGCCGTAGTCGTCCAGGACCTTGCCGGAGTTACGGTTCTGCAGCCGGTAGTTCCCGTCACCGGAGTCGACGAACTTCCACTGCTGATTGGTCCCGCCGGTACGGCTCCACTGCCCCAGCGGAGAACCGTCGTACGTGGCGTGGTCGAGGGCGTCCAGCGACTCGCCGGTGGCGCGGTTGACCAGCGTGTACCAGGCGTTGGTGTCGACGGTTCCCGCCGAGGCCGTGCTGACCACGGCCACGGAGCCGCCAAGGACCGCCAGGCCGACGGCCGCCCAGAAACTCCGACGCTGGTACAGGCGCCGCTTCCTGTGGCTTGGGGCGAGGTGTCGCGCGTCAGACTTTGTGGCGGGGCTCGTTTGTTGCGGGTCCTGCTGCTTGAAGGAGTCTGATCGATCATGGTGAGGCCACCGGCACTGCC
>NZ_JBEOWY010000119.1:0-3221 GCF_040296285.1 Kitasatospora sp. NPDC002227 | reverse complement strand
GCTTCCGAGGACCCTGCGGTGTCCGGTCCTCACGGATCTCGAAGTCCATCGCACCCCTTGAGCTGGGGTGTTGCGACGACCACTAGAACCCAAGCACGCGGCGCGGGCCCCTTCCGGCATTTCCACGGTGACAGCTGGTACACAGGTCGGGACGCTCCGATCGGCAAGGAGGATGCGACCGTGTCGCGAAGCACCGCAGTGCTCACGCTCCTCGCCACCGTCCTGTGCCTGGGCACCGGCCGCCGCTCGGCCGCCGGCCGACGGTGGCCCCACTACGATCGGGTACTTCGCCACCTCGCCACTCCCCGAAGGCGGCACGACCGGCTCCACGTGGGACGCGTCCTCGGGCAGGTGGCGGCCGGTCCGGTAGCGGACCGGGGGCGGCCCTGCGACGGCTGTGGCCGGGGGCGCCGGCGCAGCTTTGCCCGCACCGAGGCCGAGCAGGCAAGATAGCCCGGTGACCCTCCTGGACCTGATGCCGAAGCCCGCCACGCCCGACTCGCTGTTCGAGACCTTCGCCGAGTGGGCGACGGAGCGCGGCATCACCCTCTACCCCGCCCAGGAGGAGGCGCTGATCGAGCTGGTCTCGGGCAACAACGTCATCCTCGCCACGCCCACCGGCTCGGGGAAGAGCCTGGTCGCGGCGGGTGCGCACTTCGCGGCGCTGGCCGAGGGCAAGCGCACCTTCTACACCGCGCCCATCAAGGCCCTGGTCTCGGAGAAGTTCTTCGACCTGGTGAAGATGTTCGGCACCGAGCAGGTCGGCATGATGACGGGTGACGCCAGCGTCAACCCGACCGCGCCGATCATCTGCTGCACCGCCGAGGTGCTGGCCAACATCGCGCTGCGCGACGGCGACCGGGCCGACATCGGCCAGGTCGTGATGGACGAGTTCCACTTCTACGCCGAGCCGGACCGCGGCTGGGCCTGGCAGATCCCGATCCTCGAACTGCCGCAGGTGCAGTTCCTGCTGATGTCGGCCACCCTCGGCGACGTCCGCCGCTTCGAGGAGGACCTGACCCGCCGCACCGGCCGCCCGACCACCGTGGTCCGCTCGGCCACCCGCCCGGTGCCGCTGTTCTACGAGTACCGCCGCACCACCATGCACGACACCCTGGAGGAGCTGCTGAAGACCGGTCAGGCGCCGGTCTACGTCGTGCACTTCACCCAGAAGGAAGCCGTCGAGCGCGCGCAGTCGCTGATGAGCATCAACATGTGCTCCAAGGAGGAGAAGGAGGCGATCGCCGACCTGATCGGCCGCTTCCGCTTCACCACCAAGTTCGGCCGCAACCTCTCCCGGTACGTCCGTCACGGCATCGGCGTGCACCACGCGGGCATGCTGCCCAAGTACCGCCGCCTGGTCGAGCGCCTGGCCCAGGCCGGCCTGCTCAAGGTGATCTGCGGCACCGACACCCTCGGCGTGGGCGTCAACGTGCCGATCCGCACCGTGCTGTTCACCGCGCTCTCCAAGTACGACGGCATCCGGGTGCGCACCCTGCGCGCCCGGGAGTTCCACCAGATCGCCGGCCGGGCCGGCCGGGCCGGGTTCGACACCGTCGGCCAGGTGGTCGCGCAGGCGCCCGAGCACGTGATCGAGAACGAGAAGGCCGTCGCCAAGGCGGGTGACGACCCGAAGAAGAAGCGCAAGGTCGTCCGCAAGAAGGCGCCGGAAGGTTTCGTCGGCTGGACGGAGGAGGGCTTCGAGAAGCTCATCGCCGCCGACCCCGAGCCGCTGGTCTCCCGCTTCAAGGTCAGCCACGCGATGCTGCTCTCCGTCATCGGCCGCCCCGGCAACGCCTTCGAGGCGATGCGCAAGCTCCTGACCGACAACCACGAGGACAAGAACGCGCAGCGCCGCCACATCCGCAGCGCGATCGCCATCTACCGCTCGCTGCTGGCCGGCGGCGTGGTCGAGCGCCTGGAGGAGCCCGACGCCGAGGGCCGGATCGTCCGCCTGACCGTCGACCTGCAGGAGAACTTCGCGCTCAACCAGCCGCTCTCCACCTTCGCGCTGGCCGCCTTCGAGCTGCTCGACCGCGAGTCCCCCTCCTACTCCATGGACGTGGTCTCGGTGGTCGAGGCGACGCTCGACGACCCGCGCCAGATCCTCGCCTCCCAGCAGAACAAGGCGCGCGGCGAGGCGATCGGCGAGATGAAGCGGGACGGCATCGAGTACGAGGAGCGGATGGAGCGGCTCCAGGAGATCACCTACCCGAAGCCGCTGGAAGAGCTGCTGAACCACGCGTACGAGGTCTACCGCCAGGCCCACCCGTGGATCGGCGACCACGCGCTGGCGCCCAAGTCGGTCATCCGCGACCTCTACGAGCGGGCGATGACCTTCTCGGACTACGTGGGCCACTACGACCTGGCCCGCACCGAGGGCATCGTGCTGCGCTACCTGGCCGGCGCGTACAAGGCGCTGGAGCAGACCGTCCCGGAGGACATGAAGACGGACGACCTCAAGGACGTCATCGCCTGGCTCGGCGAGCTGGTCCGCCAGGTCGACTCCAGCCTGCTGGACGAGTGGGAGCAGCTGGCCAACCCGACCGACGAGCAGGCGCCGGAGATCTCGCTGGACGAGCGCCCGCAGCCGGTCACCGCCAACGAGCGGGCCTTCCGGGTGCTGGTGCGCAACGAGATGTTCCGCCGGGTGGAGCTCGCGGCGCTGGAGCACTACAACACGCTGGGCGAGCTGGACGGCGAGTACGGCTGGGACGGCGACCGCTGGGCGGACGCGATGGACGCCTACTGGGACGAGCACGACGACCTGGGCACCGGGCCGGACGCGCGCGGGCCCAAGATGCTCCTGATCGACACCTCGGACGCCGAGGAGGAGTACTCCTGGCGGGTCCGGCAGATCTTCGACGACCCGGCGGGCGACCACGACTGGGGCATCTCGGCCGAGGTCGACCTGGTCGGCTCCAACGAGGAGGGCCGGGCCGTGCTGCGGGTCACGGCCGTGGACCGGCTGGACGGCTGACCCGCCGACAGCCCTGAGCAGGGGCCACCACCTGCGAGAACAGCTTACGTGAACGCGGAATCCCTTCTCCGGAAGGGTTTCTGACGGCAGGTTATGGACAGAATCCGGCGATTCCCGGCCCTGTCGGGACCGCCGGGTCGACGCGATGATGGGCGGGCGCCGCCGCCGGGGGCTGTGCCGAGCTGCACTGGTTGGCCGGGCGGCCGACCGACCGACTGGTGCGGCCCACCTACGAGTTGGC
>NZ_JBEOWY010000118.1:0-3546 GCF_040296285.1 Kitasatospora sp. NPDC002227 | reverse complement strand
CAGGGGGGACCCTGTGGGAGAGTAGGACGCCGCCGAACAATTTTTCAGAGAAGCCCCGACCGGGAAACCGGTCGGGGCTTTTCGCATTTCCGGAGCGGGCTCTCACGGGACTCCTTGTGCCCGAGTGCCGACCAACGTCGGCTCGGGCCGGAGCTTGATCCCGGTTGCGATCTCGACCTGGGTCGAGAGTTCGGTGAGGGCCTGGGAGAAGCCCGTTGCGGTCGCTCCGTCGTGGGCGGTGAGGAGTCCACGGCGGTGACGGTTGGTTAGGACGGCGGTGGCAACCTCGGCCACGGGCGGTCGGGCGCCGATACGGACGCCGAGTTCGTCGGCGAGCGGCCGGTGAGTGATCGGCGCGGCTGGTGACCGGGTGAGGTGGAACGTCGCGGTAAGAAGAATCCAGCGGCCGGGGTCGTTCTTGAAGCGGCTGTCGCGGTGGCGGAGGCGGCATGCCTGGGCGGGCAGGGTACGCAGGCGGCCCAGGGCCCAGTCCCAGGCCGTGAGGTGGTCGAGGGCGTCGGGTATGCCGGCCAGGCACTCGATTCCGGCGAGGCGTTCGGCTGCGGCCCACTGGACGAGGTCGGCCAGCGGCTGGCCGGCCTGGACAGTCGCGGCCACCGTGCTGTCGTCCACCTGCTTCAGGGGGATGCCCCGGGGTGTTCATCACGCGACGGTGCCCACGTGGCCGGTGTCGGAGGCGATGACGTTGCTGCCGTGGCCGTGGCCGTGGCCGTGGCCGTGGGTGAGGGGCGGGTCCTCCTGTCGGTCGCCGATCGTACGGACCAGTTCGAACCAGTCCTCGGGGTTGGCGACGAGCAGGACCTCGCTGGTCGGGCCACCGAGCCGCAGGGTGCTGAGGGACGCGAGCGTGGTGCTGGGCACGGGGCCCCTTCCTAGGGTTCGTCGGTGATCGCCTCCAGGGCGAGGGCCCGCAGCGGGGCGAGGCGGGTGCGGTTGTCCTGGTGGTGGTAGACGGCGTTGGCGCAGATGGCCAGGTAGCGGCCGCTGGCCGGGGCGAGGTAGAGGCTGCTGCCGGTGAAGCCGTGGTGGTAGGCGACCTGGCCCTGGTCGGCGAGGATCCAGGCCAGGCCCCGGTCGAGGCCCGGCTCGATCTCGGCCTGCGGCTGCATGCTGGCGGCGAGCCAGCGGCCCAGGGGCCCGCCGGTGGCGTGCGAGGTCAGCAGGTAGGTGGCGAAGGCGGCGAGGTCGGCCGGGGTGGTGAAAACCCCGGCGTGGCCGGCGACTCCGCCGAGCAGGGCGGCGTTGTCGTCGTGCGGCATCCCCCACAGCCGGGGCCCGCCGGTCAGCCGCTGCTCGGTCGGGGCGACCTGAGCGGAGCGGGGCACCGGTCCGTAGGTCGTGCTGGTCATGCCGAGGTGCTGCCAGAGTCCGGTTGCCAGCTCGTCCAGGCGTTGGCAGCGGTAGTGGGCCAGAGCGAGGCCGAGGAGGATGAAGCCGCGGTTGATGTAGCGGTGACCGGCTCCGGGGTCGGCGATCAGCGGCTCTGCGCAGATCAGTTCTGCCAGCGGCTCGGTGCGGTGCCGGTACTGGTCGAGGCGGGTGTCGCCCGCAGGCCGGAGCTGTGGGCCAGGACCTGGCGAACCGTCACCCCGCCGCCGGGCGCTTCGGTCGGGATGTCGGCCAGCAGGTCGCGGATCGGGGTGTCCAGGGTGAAGCCGTCCATGAGAGAGGTGCCGACCAGCGGCCAGGTGGCGAGCACCTTGGTCAGCTAGGCCACGTCGTACACGGTGTCAGGTCCGGGCCGAGCGTCGCCGCACTCGGGGGCGACGACTGGTGATCACCGGGCCCGTCGCGTTGACGGTCGCGCCGAACGCTGCCAAGGCTGGCAGGTGGGTGTCGAGCTGGATGTAGATCCGCTCCTCGACGCGGGAGGTACCCCCGGCCTGGGTGGGGAACGCGGTCAGCTGATACTGCACGTCGGTCGGGAACCCTGGGTGCGGGCCGGTGGCCATCTGCACCGGCCGAGGCCCGGCCGGGGCGCTGACGCCCGTGCCGCCGTCCAGCGGGTCGAGCTGGATCCCGGCATCGGCGAACACCGACACCAGCCCGTCCGGGAATGCGGCGGGCAGGAAGCCGTCAAGGTGGATGGTGCCTTGTCGGTCTCCATGCGGCAGTTCGAGCGCTGGTACGGCTGCGCGGTGACGACCCGTCCCTACCCGGATCAGTGCCGAGTGCTGGAGGCCATGTTCGGTGTCAGCGTCGTGCAGCTCCTCGAGCCTGCACCGGCCGCTTCGCTGCCTACGCCCACAACCGCCTCGTTCGTCGTCCCGCCGCTACTGCCGGCCCCTGTCCTGCTCTCCTCCGAACAGGCAGCGGTACCGCCTGCTGGTGGCCCCTCCAACAGCGAGACCCGCTTCGACGCGGGCACCACGGAATTGGAGAGGCAAGTCGCGATGGCGGCTCGTCGTGCACTTCGGTTCACTGCAATGGCGGAGGGCAGCTGCATCGGCCCGGAGACTCTGGGACAGATCCACGATGAGGTACGGCGGCTGACCGCCGCCTACCCGAAGCTGGCGCTGCCGACCCTGCACGGTGACCTGGTCGAGGTCCAGGACCTCACCTTCCGGCTGCTTGAGCATGGCCGGGTCAAGCCCCTGCAGGCCCGCGAGCAGTACCTGCTCGCCGGATTGACCGAGGGCGGTCGCATCCGCGGGCTGGAGTCCAGTGAGGGAGTCGAGCTCGGCGGTGGACGTGGGCCGGGAAGGTGACCACCGCTGCCCTGACTGGCCGTGTCGCACATGGTGATACCCGGCATCGCTGATTTCGCTCGCGCTGGCGTGCCTGACCCGTCCACGTACTGGCAGCCAGCAGTGGACCCAGGTGCTGTGGCGTTCTTCCAGCCCTTCATGGAGGGGAGTGCGCGCTTGGCACTGATGACGCCGGCCTATGTCCCGGGACTCGTCGGAGCATGGCTTGGCCAAGTGGCTCCCTTGCTGACCCCTTGGCGCGCGGACGAGCCAGCCGGCTGCTGGTGGCGATCGGAGACCAGTTCGTGGAGTCATCGGCCTGGTCGTCGGCGGTCAGGTGGCGCACGGTGAAGCCGCACGAGTCCACTGCTCTGTGGCGCGGCAGCTCCGACAGCCACCGCGACCGAGTGGTGCAGCTGGGCGGTCGGTCGGAGCCGTTTGCCTCAAAGCCAGATAGCGCGTATCGTTCACTAGTCGCTCGGCAGGGAGCACTGGACACGCTTCGGCGCGGACAGTCCCGGGGCGGCCAATCCCTTGAAACACCACAACTCTCCTGGCGGAGTCGCGTCTCTGTGCGGCTTGGCCTGAATTGTCGTGTGCGTTTATCGGATTGGGGTCGGATTCGCTTTTCGGAGCGGGGATCGGCTAAGGTTTGAGACGTCGGACGGGCCGTCAGGTCGCAGACCGGCAGGGAAAACCGAGTGGAAAGCGAAGCGGAAATCATCTGCTAAGCTGGAAGCACGAAGAACGAAGCCCGGAGGGTTGGTCGGAAGGCCGCTCGAAGGAAGCATCCGTTCCTTGAGAACTCAACAGCGTGCCAAAAGTCAACGCCAGATAT
>NZ_JBEOWY010000117.1:0-3660 GCF_040296285.1 Kitasatospora sp. NPDC002227 | reverse complement strand
CGACCCGGCGCACCCGCAGCAGCTCCACCTCGACCTGGAGGTGGACGACCTGGACGCGGCGGAGGCGCGGGTGCTGGAGCTCGGGGCCGTCCGCAGCCCAGGGAGTCGGCGGCCCTGGAGATCAGGGCCCGCGCCTTGGCGCCGTGGACGGCGAAGTCCTTGAGCCGGTCGAACGCGCTCGCGTAGAGCGCGAGTTCGCTGGGCGTGGTGACGGTCACCTGGGCGGACAGCAGCTCCACTCCGGCTTCGGCGTCGTCGAAGATGTTGAACGTCTCCACCGGCCACATGGTGCGGGTCGCGGTGAAGGGGATGACGCCGAGCGAGACGGCCGGCAGTGCCATCGCGGTCAGCAGGTGCTCCAACTGCTCGGCCATCGTGTCGACGGTGCCCAGGCGGTAGTAGAGGACGGACTCCTCCACGAGGATCGCGAAGCGGTGGTGGCCGGTGCGGATGACCCGGGAGCGGGCCAGGCGTGCCTTCACTGCTTCGGCGACGTCGTTGGGGGTGCGGCGGAAGTCGGCCACCGTGGCGAGCAGCGCGGTGGCGTACGCCTCGGTCTGCAGAACACCGGGCACGACGCGGGAGGAGTAGGAGCGGAAGTGCCGGGTGCGCTCGTACAGGGGCGTCGCGGATTCCTGGAGTCGGCGCAGGCCAGTGCGGGTGAGGCGGCGCCACTCGACGTACATGGAGTCCACGGCCCGGTTGGCAGCGATCAGGTCCTCGGCCTGGTCGTCGGCACCGCAGGCCCGGCACCAGGTGCGGATGTCGGCGTCCGACGGCGCGGTCTTGGCGTGGATGATGCGGGAGGTCTTGGCACCGTTCCAGCCGCACCGGGCGGCCAGCTCCTGCCCTGTCAGGCCAGCGTCCTGCATGATCTCGCGCAGCCGCGCGGCAACAGCCAGGCGGGCTTCCTGGGCGCTGGAGGACGGAGAGGCGGGCACGGGTGCTGGGCGTCCGGGGTCAGACGGTGTACTGCTCGTGCGGGACAGCGCGCTCCCAGACGGCCTCGAACGCGGTCTCGCAGAGCTTCGCCACGGCGGGGTCCCCGCACATCTCCGGGCCGGCGGAGGCGCCGTCGCCGGTGAAGTGGTTGAAGCGCACGATCGTGTTGTCGAACAGCCAGAAGTCGTTGCCGGGCAGGGCCAGGTCGGAGGCCCGGCGCCGTGGGAGCCAGCGGACCTGCTCGCCAGCGGCGAGGTTGACCACGGTCCCGGCGTGCTCGTAGCGGATGTAGTCGGTGACCGGCTCGGAGACGATCCGGGCCCGGCGCACCACCACGCCGCGGGCGACGGCGGCCCGGACCATCGACACCCAGCCCGACCATCCCATGCCTTCAGGATCGAGGTCCGGGTGGACACCGGTGGTCTGGAACTGCTCGAACTCCGCGGCTTCTGCGGCGATGCCGTAGGAGTCGCGCATCTCCAGGTGCACCGCGCAGTGCCGGGCTGCGGCCAGCATGTCAGAGAAGGCCGTCACGTTCGGCATCGTCGAGTGCCTTCCTGATGATGTGCGCCATGCGCAGCGGGATGCGGGTCACGTTCTCGTGGTCGGGGGTGCCGACCGTATGACCGGGCACCCACTCGGTCGTGCCGATCTCCGCGAGGAGCTCGTCGCCGGGCTTGTATCCCTGGACGACCAGTTCCTTCTGCTCGTCGTCCACCCACGCCATCGGGCTCTCGTCCTTGCCGGTGTTGGGGTCCACCCCGGCGAACCGTAGCGTCATGACGGCCTCCCGCGCCAAGTCGGTTGCGCAGTTTTGCACGACGCTCCTCCCAGAGTGACGAGCCGTCAAGAGCGAGCGGTTGCTATCCAGGGTTGTCAACCTGAGCTCGCAGGTCATCGCACCTTTCTGCGGTCTGGCAATAAGCATGTCCTCTTCGGTGACCTATGCGCCGTGACCGTTCGTCAGCCTGGGCGTTGGGACCGAGGAGGATCTCAATGGCAGAAGGAAGGATCACACGTTGCTGAGGCGCCTGAGTCGGGTCGTGGTGGCGGTCGGGGTGCTGCTTGCGCTGGCACCCGCAGGCCACGCAAGTGCTGCGGAGGGGCACCGGTTGCCCGACCTCTTCTGGAAGAACGGTGCGGAGGCCGCAGGCCCCGATGCATGCCCGCAGGGCTACTTCTGCCTGTATGCCGACCCCGACTTCAACTACACGACGAACGAGTGGGGCGGATATGAGAAGCCGACGGGCGGCAGCATGTTCGCTACTCGGGTGGCGGTTGCCAACCTCGGACAGGGCATGAACGATCGGGCCTCGTCCCTGGTCAACAACACCGGCAGGTCCATGCGGATCTATGAGGACGCGGACTACCGCGGTCACGAGCACCGAATCGCAACGGTCCGCAGCCACTTCCGCACGCTGCGACCGGCGCCGTCCCACACCAGTAGCGAGCGGTACGGACCCGAGGTGGGCTTCGACTGGAACGACAAGATCAGTTCCGTGCGGGCCTGAATCTGGCAGTCAGCCCGGCCGACGCGCTCGACGCCCCGGTGCCAACTCCTGATAGACACCGGGGCGTCGAACGTCCCGACAACCATGTCAGTTCCTGACGACGCTCCCGGGCCGGCGGTCGCCGGCCCGCTCGGCGGCCCCTCGCGACGTGCGGGCCGAGGCCGCCGAACGATTCCGGAGGATCGCGGTCGGACAGGTTCCGGTCCTGGAAGGCGGCGTGGTCCTCGCTCCACTGCTTTGTCAGCCGGGTGACGGTGGCCGGGGAGAGGCCGGCGGTGCCGCCGATGAACTGCTCCAGGGCGGGGACGAAGTCGCCAGGCGGCGGGGCAGGGACGGAGGCGTCACCGGGGGCCGCGCAGGTCGTCGAGGAGTTCGGCCTGGCCGGTCAGGAGGTCGCCGAGGATCGAGCGGGCGACGGCCAGCAGGTCGGCGATCTCGGGGCTGGCGATGCGGTAGTAGGTGGCACCGCCTTCTCGATGGCTGACCACCAGGCGGGTCCGGCGCAGGATGGCGAGTTGCTGGGAGAGGTGGGCGGGTTCGACGCCGACCTCCGGGAGCATCTCGGCGACGGCGTGCGGGCGCTCGCTGAGCAGTTCCAGGACGCGGATACGGACGGGGTGGCTGAGGGCTTTGAAGAACTCGGCCTTCAACTGGTACAGCGGCACGCCCACCACAGGAGGCGACTGCCGGGCATCAGCGTTCACATCGTCACCCTCCTGATCCTGCCCTCGAACCGCGGAACCTCATCAGCTGCCGACCTTAGCAATTCACATGTCCGTTCGAGGAGCGTCGGTCAGGGGCTTCCGAGTGCGCGGAGCGCGGTGTCAAGGTCCGGTCGGACGAGAAGGACGCCGGACGCGTGGGCGGCGAGCAGCGCGGGAGCGGGCCTGCCGCCCAGCCCGCACACCACCAGGGGGGTGGGGCCCGGGCCGGGCCGCTCGGCTGCGGCCACGATGCCCGCTTCGCCGTGCTGGTTCCAGCCGGTGAGGGCGGACAGGTCGACGACGACCCCGTCCGGGCATCTGGCGTGGGCCCATTCGACCGCTCCGTGGAGTCGGTGGGTGGTCCGTTCGCTCAGGAAGCCGGACAGGCGCAGAATGCCGACCTGGCCAGCCTGATCGAGATCCCACTGCATACTCACCGCCGCCCCCTCGCACCACGGACGGGGCGGCGGTGAGTGCGAAGCCGGCCCGCGCGACCGTCGCGG
>NZ_JBEOWY010000116.1:0-3695 GCF_040296285.1 Kitasatospora sp. NPDC002227 | reverse complement strand
CAACGAGCATGCCTACTCGGAGAGTTACGCGATGGCTGCTTCATGACCAGGGGTTGCACCAAGATCCCTGCTACACCACTCCACGGGACGCCATCGAGGCGCCGTGGAGCGGCGGGGCCGTGACACGGTCGGGCTGACTCGTGGTGTGCTTCTCGTCCGCCGGGGTGAAAACTCAGGCGGACGCCGCCCTGCCGGAAGACCTTGATGCTGGTGGCAGCGAATGTTGGCCTGCCTCACCCGGTTCTTGCAGAGCGTTCCGTCCTTCGTCATGGCACGACACCTATTGACCATTGACAGAGAGTGACCGACTGGGGTCAGATCAGCAACAATCGCGGGCGGCATAGGACTTGATCCGGTCATCGTGCTCGCCGTACGCGGCCAGTGCCTCTCGGGCCCCTCCGAGGAATCCGGAGTTCAGGGGCTCGCGACTATGGTGTGAGCTTGCCCGAATCCGTGCGTCGGGGTGGCGTCTTACAGTCGTGAGCGTAGATATCTCCGTCGACCAACGCAGCTGGGAGGCGGGTCCGGAGTCATGGCTGTCGAGGGCCACGACCCTGCTCTCGGTGATCGTGAGTTCGCAGAGGAGGTCTTGTGGAATGGCGGTGACTTGGTGGTCGGGTATGCGGAGAGCTCCGAGGTGGATGAGCGCACCGCGCGTTGTGCGCGGTGACGTCGGAGTTCCGCTGGTGGGCGCGCTTCGAACGCTCCCCGGACGGGTGGTGAGGTAGGTGAACCCACGGATGGTTCCGCCGGTACTGCCGGCAGCCTGGACCAGGTGTTGCTGGCGGCCCCTGTACCCGAGCCCCGAGGCCACCCCCCGGCGTTCGGCAGACTGTCCCCTCACGCAAGCACGGGCGGGAACGCCGAGACCGTCCCATCAAGTCAGCTTCGGTTCGGCTAGGTTGAGAGGAAGAAGTCGAAGGGCCGCGATCCGCGATGGTGGCCCGGCAGGAGGTCACCGGTGAGCGATCGAAGCGCCATCGAATGGACTGAGGCGACCTGGAACCCCACCACAGGCTGTGACCGCGTTTCCGCTGGTTGCGACAACTGCTATGCGCTCGTTCTGGCGAAGCGGTTGAAGGCCATGGGCGCGGCGAAATACCAGGCGGACGGTGATCCCCGGACGTCCGGCCCCGGGTTCGGCCTGACGGTGCACCCGGAAGCCCTGGACGTGCCCCGGCGGTGGCGGAGTCCGCGGATGGTGTTCGTGAACTCCATGAGCGATCTGTTCCACGCCCGGGTGCCACTGTCCTTCGTGCGGGATGTGTTCCAGGTGATCGCCGAGACGCCGCAGCACACCTACCAGATGCTGACCAAGCGGTCGGTGCGGTTGCGGCGCGTCGCTGACCGGCTGGACTGGCCGGACAACCTCTGGATGGGTGTGTCCGTCGAGAACACCGCACATCTTGCTCGGGTCGACGATCTGCGAGGCGTCCCTGCAGTTGTGCGGTTCCTGTCCCTTGAGCCTCTGCTCGGACCGCTGCCAGGTCTGGAGCTGGACGGAATCGGCTGGGTGATCGCCGGCGGTGAGTCCGGGGCCGGGCATCGGCGGATTGACCCGGACTGGGTGGTCGAGATCCGGGACGCTTGTGCCGCAGCGGGTGTTCCGTTCTTCTTCAAGCAGTGGGGCGGGCGCAATCCCAAGTCTGGCGGCCGTGACCTCCACGGCCAGACCTGGGACGAGATGCCTAAGCGCCGCGAGCTCACCACAGTGATCCCATGAGCCGTGCGCGCCCCCTGGCCCACGCGTGATGATTATGTGATCCTTCCGTTCGGCAGCGACGGCTCACCGCATCGGGGAGACACATGGCCACGGCAACGAGAGTCACCTGGGACCGTGATCCGCACACCGCGGCCAAGCACGCCCTGCTCCGACGCTACCTCCAGGCATGGGCCCCGATCCTCCTGAGCCGCAACAACGTTGTCACTTACGCCGAGGGCTTCGCCGGGCCCGGGATCTACAACGGCGGCGAACCCGGCTCACCCGTCATCGCCTACCAAGTGCTCGCCGGTACCCTCCGGCGGAGCTCGGGCCGAGTCAAGATGGTGCTCGTCGAGAAAGATCCGCGATGCAAGGCCGAACTGGAACAGCGGATCGCAGCAGCGGAAAGCTCAACACCATCCCCTGACGGCCGACTGGACATCCAGATCACTCAAGGCAGCTGCCATCCGGACCTCTTGCAGGAACTCGCCCGCACTGGAAGCCTCCGCCATCCCGCGTTCGTACTGCTGGACGGATTCGGCGGCCCCAAGGTCCCGTTCAGCCTCCTCCGACAGATCGCGTCCGCGCACCCCAAGAACGAGGTGATGGTCACGTTCGGACCTGCCTTCCTCTGGCGGTTCACCGAAGGTGACGAGCGGCATCGTGCGACCGGGGACGCGTTCTTCGGTGGAACGGATTGGCACGGCGTCTTCGAGCAGCCATCCAGTGCCAAAGGCGCATATCTGCGCGACCGCTACCGCGACGCCCTCCACCGCGCCGGGTTCCAGCACACACTCGTCTTCGAGATGCTCGACGAATCGAACCACCTGCTCTACCTGATCTTCGGCACCCGGCACCCGCGAGGCGTCGAGAAAATGAAAGAAGCCATGTGGGTCGTCGACACCACCTCCGGCGTCCGCTACCGCGACCCCAAGGACCCCAACCAGCAGGCCCTCGACCTCAAGCTCGAACCCGACACCAGCCCTCTTCGCCGCATCCTGCTCGACCACCTGCGAACCGCCTCGTCCGGCAGAACAGTCGACCACCTCAAGCAGTACACCCTGCTGGAGACCGTCTACCGCCCGACCCAGGTCATACCGCTCCTCAAGCGCATGCGCGAGGACCAGGAGGTCGACATCTCGCCCGGCCGGATCATCGGCACCAGCCACGTCACTGCCGGCGGCCAAACCGCCCTGTTCAGAACATAGCCGCCATTGCCACCACCAGTAGGATAGGCACCATGAGCGGTAGCAAGAAGTACTCGATCAGCCTGCCCGAGGAGCTCGCCGAGACCGTCCGGGCCCACGTCGGCCCTGGCGGCTTCTCCGCCTACATCGCCGAAGCCCTCGAGCAGCGCGTCGCCATGGACAAGCTCCACGAGATCGTCACCGACTTCGAGACCGACAACGACGAACTCACCCGCGCCGAGATCGAAGCGGCCCGGGCCCTGCTGCGCCACGACCACCGCCAGACCGGCGGTGCGGCCGCCTGATGCCCGGCACCCTGCTCCTGGACAGCGAAGGCCTCTCGAAGCTCTACCTCAAGGACCGCACCGTCATAGCCCTGGTCCAGGCCGCCGCCGAGGAAGGCGTCCGGGTGGCCACCACGCCCGGATCGCCTGGGTCCTCTCCCGCATCGACGTCCACGACGTCACCCGGGAGACCGCCGACCACGCCGCCACCCTGCTCCGCACCCACCACCTCCACGGGCACAAGTACGCCATCGACGCCGTCCTCGCGGCCGTCGCCCGCACAGCGCCCCCGCCGGTCACCGTCCTCACCTCCGACCCCGAAGACCTGGTGCTGCTCTGCGGCCCCGCAGTCGAGGTGATCAAGGTCTGACCCTCTCGGGCGTTCGAGGCCGGATGGCGCGACTACGGCCGTTGTCGAGCAGGGAATTCGGGTGTGTCCAGCGACTGGTGTATCTCGTGTTGTGTGAGTTACCGGCGGCCGACGGAGAGGCGACCGTCGAAGGCGATGTCGAAGGCCTGGAG
>NZ_JBEOWY010000115.1:0-3731 GCF_040296285.1 Kitasatospora sp. NPDC002227 | reverse complement strand
GGCCGGACAGCACTCGACGGGCGAGCAGTTCGGCGTGGACGCGGGCCCGGTGACGCCCCTCCCGGCGTGGCTGGACGGGGGTGCGCGGCTTGGCCTCGGTGGTCAGCCGACGGGCTCCCGGTGGAGCCGGGCGGGGTCGGGCTGGACGGCCGCGACGGATCGGTGGGAGACGTGAGCGGCCCTCAGTACGCCGAGCACCGGGTCGTACAGCTCGTACTTGCCACAGTCGCAGAAGTCCTCGTCTCCGCCGTCGCAGGCGTACGCGAGGAACGTCTCGCCGTGCAAATCCTGGAGGGAGCCGCTGTACCGGATCAGCGTGCCGCCCGGGAGCCGCGTCGGCGGCGCTTCGGCGGGGGCGGGCTCGGCGGCCTCGGGCTGCGGGTCGACGGGGACGGGGTGGCCGTGGTGCTGCCGCGCGTTCAGGATCTGCGCGACACCGTGGCGCAGCCGTGCCTGCTGACCGGCCGAGCAGAAGTCGTCGATCTCGGGATTGAACCACTCGATGTGGAACCGGGTGCCGTATCCCTGGAACAGGAGGCCGATGGTTCCCGCCGCCGGGTGCGTGACCTTCCACCCGGTGACGGTCAGCCGGTGGGTCTCCTCGTCGAGACCGGGGTTGAGCGTGTTGGTCAGCCACTGCCATTCCGCCAGCTCGGCCGCGGGCATGCCCTGCAGTGACACGGTGATGTCGCCGAGCGAGGTGATGGTCAGATGGCCGGCCTCGTCCCGCTGGCTGGCGGTCAGTCCTCGGACGGTCAGGGTGTTCGCGGCCATCGTGTTCCTCCTGGGTCGTTCGGGTCGAGCCGGTCGGGGTGCCACCCCCTCCGACATAAACAACTATAGCAGCTATAACCACCCTTTGCTAGTCGGGGCCTGGTGCGGCCTCCTGGCGGGGGCCGCACCAGGGCGCAGCTCAGCCGTCCCCGAACAGCGAACCTGTGCCGACCGCATCGGCGGACGGAGCGAACAGGACCGGCTGAACGGCCCTCACCTTCCCGAACGCCTCCGGCCGGATGCCCGCCCACGTCGTCGCGCCCCCGCCGCTCGCCGCACGCTGCACCGGGACCGACAGCACCGGCGCCGACTCCAGGACCATGGCGAACGCCTCGGCCGGCTCCTGGTCGTCCGACACCGCGCCGCCCTCCTGGGCCGGGGTGGCTTCGGCCGCCGGGGCCCCGGCGGCCGAAGCGTGCTCGGCGAACAGGGCGCGGGCCTCGGCCTCCGACCCGCGCCAGGCAATCGCCCGGCTGTGCCCCGTCTCCACCAGCTCGAACCCGTCTTCGCAGGAGCACCGGACCCGGAACTGCCCGGCCCTCCCGCCCGCGATGGACTCGATCACCTGGCCGTGGTGGCCGTTCGCCTCGACCGCCACCCGGACGAGCGCGTCAATGGCCTCCTGGGTGACGATGCGCAGTCGGTTGCAGCCCTCGGTGAAGGTGGAGCCGTCGACCTCGCTCACCATCTCGGCCAGCCAGCTTCCCTGCTCGAACACCCGCTTCACCCGGCGGGCGTGAGTCTGCTCGTAGAAGTCCTGCACTGCCAGGTGGTCCGGCCTGACCGTGCGGCCCGTGGCGTCCACCGGCAGGCGCCAAGCCTCCACCCCGGCACGCAGCTGCGCCTGCACCTCGTCGGCGGCCTCGCCCGCTCCCTGGTGGTCGAGCTCGGCGCTGTCCGCGATGTCGAACGTCATCTGGTCCTGCACGGTGGTCTGCTCCTTGCTCGGGGTGTTCGGGTTGAGCCGGTCGGGGTGCCACCCCCTGCCGACATGAATAATTATAGCGTATCTAGATACCATTTGCGAGTGTGGAACCCCATCCCTTCGGGGGCTGACGGGGCGCAGCGACTCGGGGCGGGGGCGGCCGGGTGGCCGCCCCCGCCGGGGCGGCTGGCTCAGGCGGCCAGGGCGAGCGCCAGGGCGCGGAACTTGGGGCTGGTGGCTACCTGCTCGAAGCGGGCGGCAACCGCCTTGTCCTTCGGGCGGTGGGTCTGGAGCAGACCGAGCACCCGGGCGGCGCTGTAGTGCTTGACCGGGAAGGTCCGCATGCGGCGGTTGCGCCCGCCCTTGTTGACCCGGCTCGGGCTCTTGGTGGTGAGGCGCTTGCGGTGCTTGCCCATCGCGTCGGCGGCACCGAGCTTCTTGGAGATCGCGGAGGTGTTGCGGCTGATGTCGGCGGCGTCGTACCCGGCACCGGCCATCACCACGGCGACGGGGAGAGCACGACCGGAGAGGACGGCGGCGTGGGCCCGGGCGTTGCGGGCAGCCTTGCGGGTCTGGGCGGCGCGGTCGCGGCGGGTCTGCTGGGCCTTGCGGGTCTGGGCGTTCATCTCGGGGTCCTTCCGGTTGGTTCGGGTTGAGCCGGTCGGGGTGCCACCCCCTCCGACATGAACAACTATAGCATGGACAACCACCAAGGGGAGCCGAAATCGGCCCTCACCTGGAAAGTCACCCTGTCGGACCCGGGGCCGAGCATCGGGGCCGGCCCCGGGGACCAAGATCGCTAACGTGCGACTGCGGCGGATGCCTCACGCAGCGCGGCCTGCACACACTCCACGGCGTCCGCCATCATCCCCCAACCCGCGTACTCCACCGCCGACGCGAGCGACCGCAGCGCACCCCGTGCCCGGAACCGCGCCCGGTCGTACCCACCCCGGGAAACCCGCCCGTACAGCTCACCAGCAAAGGACCGAAACTCGATCAGTGAGAAATCACCGGAAACAAATTCTCCGCCAACTTCCGAAAGCCGCTCGGAAGAACCCTTCCGAATACTCTCAATGGCCCTTCCGACAATCTTCAAGGTGCCGGGGAGAAGAAAGCTGAATTCCTCGAAAGCGTGATCGTCCCGCACTGAGATACCCCTACTGCTAAAAGAACCCTGGACAAATACCGGCGGGCGGCCAACCGCGCCGCCCGCCGGGCGACGACTACAGCGCGACCGCTACGCCGCGAGTTCGACCTTCGGCGACTGCGACACCGTCTCGAACAGCTGGGGCTGAACGAAGTCCTCGCGCGGGGCGAGCTTCAGCACCGCGCTGCGCACCGTGCGGGAGGTGACCGACCGGCCCATGTGGGCGGCGACGATTGCGGGGTCCTTGGCGGCCCGCCACAGGCCGTACAGCTTGGCGTCACGGAGACTCAGCGCGCGGGCCAGCTCGGCCTTGAGGCTCTGCACATGGGCATCCGATTCCAGGGCTTCGATCAGCAGCTCGGGCTCAAACTCCACGGTGTTCCCTTCGACGGGCGGTTCGGGTTGAGTCGGTCGGGGTGCCACCCCCTGCCGACATGAATAACTATAGCGTATCTAGTCACTGTTGCCAAGATCCACGCCCCGATCTCTCCGGCCGGTTTCGTCTCTGGTTTCCCCTCTGGTTTCGTACCTGGTTTCGCCGGTAGTTTCGTCTCTGGTTTCGACTAGAGACACTCCCCGATGACCCTCGCGCGGCATCTGTACAGCTCAGGCTCGGTTAGTTGGCCTCACCAGACTCCGACTTACCTCTGTGCGCCCCCTTCCTGTTGAGAGTGATGATGGTTGGGTTGGGGAGCGGGTGCGCACGTCGCCTTGGTGACGCTGCGCTGTGCTTTTTCTTCTTATCCCCTCGGGCCGGGGCGGGCCGGGTCGCCTGGCGGCGGGCTGTGGTGGGTGGGCCGGCTGTTGGGGTCGTGGTGGGCGGTGGAGGGCTGTGTGGGTGGCTGCTGCGTCTTCGGGGTGGTTGGTGCTCGCTGGTGTGTGGGT
>NZ_JBEOWY010000114.1:0-4046 GCF_040296285.1 Kitasatospora sp. NPDC002227 | reverse complement strand
GACGAAGTTATCTGGACAGATCACCTGATTCAGCGACTGTGTCGGTCGCACGGGGTGCGTATGGTTCCGGCCGTGCGAGTGATGAAGGTGCCCGACGCTGCGGCTGGTCAGCCGCAGGTGCGGCTGATGGACACAGCTGGTGAGCCGGTGGTCGAAGTCGATGACTTCCTGCGGTTGTTGACCGTGCGGGCGTACTCGACGAACACGGTCCGCGCCTACGCGTACGACCTCCTGAAGCTGTACCTGTTCTGCGAAGAACGCGGCATCACAGCAGCCGAGTTCACACCCGTGCGGGCGATGGAGTTTCTGGAGTGGCTGCGACTGGTGTCGTCGTCTCGACGCGCGCAGCGTTTGGAGCTTGGCGTCGCGATGAGCGGGGGCCGACTGCTGTCGCCGAAGACGTGCAACCGGGTACTCGCCGCGGTGTCGTCGTTCTACGAGTTCCTCATCGCCAGCGAGCGGTACACCGGCCGGGACAACCCGATCGTCAAGAAGGTCGATCAGGCCGCGGCACGAGTGCCGGACCGGTACCGGCCGCCTTTGGCGAATGCTCGCCGGCAGCAGCCGGTGCGCCGAGTGCTGCGGGTCAAGACGGTGGAACCGGTTCCGCGCCCGATGCCAGCCGGCGTCTACCGGGCGCTCGTCGACGAGCTGCGGACTCGTCGAGACCTGGCACTGCTGGAGGTGATGTGGGAGGGCGGGCTGCGTCCGGGTGAAGTGCTGGGGCTGCAACTGGAGGACATCTCCTATGGACAGCGCCGGGTGACGGTCCGCAAACGGGACGATCATCCGCGCGGGGTACGGCAGAAATCGCGCCGCGACCGGGTGGTCGATCTGTGGGAAGGGCGGGCCCTGGCGGCACTGAACGCCTACGTGATGCGCGAGCGTCCAACCGATGTGGACACGCCGTGGGTGTTCCTGGTCGGTGGCCGGGGCAAGCGTCGGGGCGAGCCGTTGGGCTACGACGCCTTGGTCCGGATGTTCGCCCGCGCTGCCGAGCGGGCTGAGGTGCGGGACGCGTGGCTGACTCCGCACAGCCTGCGGCACACCCACGCGACGCGGATGTTCGAGGGCGGCATGCGGGAGCTGACGCTGATGACCCGGCTCGGGCACGCAACGCCCGACTCGATGAAGGTCTATACCAGGGTGAGCGATACCGAGGTCGTCAAGGACTACCGCCGGGCGATCGGAGAACAGGACGCGTGAACGCGAACGCATCCGTGCGAGCGGCAACATCACCGGGCACCCCATCGTGCTGGGCCCCTCGGCACTGCCCGGAGGCCGAATATGCATCTTTCGTCAACTCCCTTTCCAGCAGCGATCGTTGGCGCCGCAAGCATCTCCAGTTCCATCTGCGTTTTCGGCGCACCTACCCGGACCTGCAGACCTGGTTCGCTCAACCGCTGCGTGACCGGCTGGGCTGGCGCAACGGAGAGGGACAGAACAGGCGCCAAGCCCCCGAGCCCGGCTTCGACGCGACCGCAGCGTGGATCAACTTCAACTCCCGCCACTACCTGACCTACCTCGCCCTCACCGGCCGCTTGCGCATGGACTGGGGGTGGCTGCTGGGGATCGGGGTACTCAAGCCGTTTCATGTAGCCGACCAGCTCGGTCTGCCGCTGCGGGAACACACCGAGACTTTGCGCGACCACCTCGTGACGCTTGGGCAGATCCGCGATGACCAGGCCTTCCGGATTCCCTGGGGTCTCATCCGGCTGGCCATGCACCGCGGTGACCCGGAGGTGAGCACCATCAGAGGTGACGACGTTGAGGAACTGCGGCACGCCATCCGCCACTGCGAGCGCATCCCGGGCCTTCTCCAGGTCGTCGGCGAGGAGCACTGCCCCACCCTGAAGTTGGCCTGGTCGACCAACGCCTTCCGCACTGGCCTGGCGCTGTTCCACGCTGGCATCACCGACCGGCCGCCCTCCCGCGAGGAGGCGACACCGTCCCCGCGGTTGTCCTCGAAGCCACGCGTCGACGCGATCTTCGAACGCTTCCTTGCCGAACGCGCCCTGGTCCTGCGGCCCGAGAGTATGTCCAGCATCCGAGGCGGGCTTCGCCGCTTCGGACTGTGGCTCGACACCGAGCGCCCGCACATCGACAGCCTCGATCAGCTCAACCGCGCCGACCTGGTTGCATTCATGGAGTCGGTGCATCGGCTGCACAAGATCAAGCAGCCCGACGAGCCGCTCAGCCGGGCCTACCGGGCAGGCATCATCTCGACCGTCGCCGTGCTCTTCCGCCATGCCGCCGTCGCCGAGTGGGACGATGTCCCGGCTCGCCCTCTGATCACACACGCCGACATGCCCCGCGTTATCGAACGCGTCCCCCGGTTCATTCCCCAGGACCAGCTCGAACCCATCATGAACCGGGTCCGCCAGGTCGACTGCGCGTTGCAGCGGTGCGCGCTGCTGGTCGCTCGATGGAGCGGAGCCCGCCGAACGGAGATCCGCAAGCTCCACCTCGACTGCCTCGACACCTACCCAGACGGCACCCCACGGCTGCGGCTCGCGGCGGGCAAAGCCCTCAAGGAACGCACCGTCCCACTGCACGATGAGGCCGCCGAGGCGATCCGCGCACTGGTCGCATTGCGGCAAGCCCAACACGACCGAGGCATCTACGACCCCGATCTCGGACGCCCCGTGCGCTACCTGTTCTTGCGCAACGGCGGCCTGGCTGGCCCCGACTACCTCTTCGCCAACCCACTGCGCGAGATCTGCCAGGAGCTCGGCATCCTCAACAGTGTCGGCAAGCCCGCGATCCACCCCCACCGCTTCCGACACACCCTGGGCACCCAACTCGCCGAGAGAGGCGCCCGCGTGCAGACCATCATGAAGGTTCTCGGCCACAAGAGCCCCGGTATGTCGATGACCTACACCCACATCTCCGATCCCACGGTCCTGGCCGACTACCAAGCCGTCCTGACGCCCGGCGCGGTCATCGCCGGCCCACTCGCCGACACCCTGCGCTCCGGACAGCTCGACCAGGACGCCCTGGACTGGCTCAAGACCAACTTCTACAAGACCGAACTCGAACTCGGCCGCTGCCTTCGCCTGCCTCAGGAGGGCCCCTGCGAGTGCGATCTCTACCTCACCTGCGCGAAGTTCGTCACCACGCCCCAGTACGCGCCCCGGTTGCGTGAACGCCTCTGTGTCGAGCGGCAACTGATCACCGACGCGCGGGAGCGGGGCTGGGAGCGGGAGATCGACCGCCACCAGCGAGTCGCTGACCGCATCACCAGTCTTCTCGACGACCTTGGCGAACCTCATGATCAACCCGCTGCCTGACGAGTGCAGCCGAGAAATGCACTGGTGGTACGGCTTCGCCCAGGACAGGATTCGGCTATGCGATTCGCCCACGAGGACCCCGAGCTGGCCGATCTGATCCGCCGCTATGTCACACCCGATCGGCGCTACCTCAGGCTCGGCGGCAGCCTCGCGCGCATGACCGGGAGCGAACGCAACGAGTTCACGCGGGAGCTCGGCAAGGCCGCCAGCGACATCACGCCCCGTGAACTGGCCATCCTGCTCGAAGGTGGGTGGCGAGAGCGTAAGACCGCAGCCTGGCTCATTGCCGTCGCTCGCAGGACCGAGTTCCGCGAGCGCCTCGGCGAACTGCTGCTTGCCAGCGAGGTCTGCTACGCGGGATCGGCCTACTGCGTTACCTTCGCCACCTTCGGCACCCCTGCCGACGCGGACATGCTGGCCGCCTACCTCGACCGCTACCTCCGACGTCCCGACCTCTATTACGACCAGACCACCGCCATAGGTGCGCTCCTGCACCTCGACGCCAAGCTCGGCGCCGATCGAACAGCCCGTTTCTTGGCTCCCGACGGTCTCTGGCAGCAGTGGATCGATGGACCTCCCCGCAAGAACCACAGCGGCACGCCGGACACCTACCGCGAGGTGGTCAGCCGGCTCTGTGCCTTCGCTGATGAGAGCGCCGAGCATCCCGTGACAAAGAAGTGACGAGGCCGTCCTCGGAAGGGTGACCCCTGATCGGGGGAACCCACCGCCGCACAGCTCGAAGCTGTCCAGATAAAC
>NZ_JBEOWY010000113.1:0-4185 GCF_040296285.1 Kitasatospora sp. NPDC002227 | reverse complement strand
TTCGAGGCCTACCCGATCATCACCCAGGTCGCGGGCGCGACCCCGGTGCCGGTGCGCCTTCCGGACCCGCGCAGTTCCTCGCGCCCCTCGATAGTGCAAGTGATCCATGCAGCAGCAGAGTCGAGCCCTGCTTCCTACCGCAGCGCGCCGTTCCCCGCGCCCCTGGATGTTGCCACTGATCCCAGGATGTCCCGCAGTTCGCCCAGGAACTCCGCCTCGCTCTCCCGGATGAAGAAGTGCCCCCCGGACACGGACCGCAGCTCGAACGGGCCCGCCGCGTACCGCTCCCACTGCCGGACTTCGTCCGGAGTGACCAGCAGGTCATCCGTACCCGCGAAGGTGTGCAGCGGCATCGGCAGCGGCACGGTGCCGCTGGGCCCGGGTCCGCTGCACATCTTGAGGTCGTCGCGGGCGATGGGCAGCAGCGCCGAGAGCCAGTCCGGGTGGTCGAGCAGCACCTGCGGGATGCCGCCGAGCCGGACCAGGCTCTCGACCAGCTCGTGCTCGGTGGCATCCGGCGCCGCGAACTCCGGCGGCGGCAGGTGCGGCGCCCGGTAGGCGCTCAGCAGCAGCGCCTGGGCCGGCCGAGCGCCCCGCAGCAGCCGCCGCTCGGCCAGTGCGAAGGCGATCAGCGCGCCCATGCTGTGGCCGAACAGCACGTGCGGATGCTCCAGCTCGGGCCCGAGCTCCGCGTCGAGCTCGTCCACCAGGGCCGGCAGATTGGTGAATCGTTTCTCCGCCATCCGGCCCTCCCGGCCGGGCAGCTGGACGGGCAGCACCTCGACCCCGGGGCCGAGCAGCCGCTGCCACCGGGCGTACGTGGACGCCGCCCCGCCCGCGTACGGGAAGCAGAACACTCTGAGCGCGTCGGGCGATCTCTCGTGCCCGCCCCCCGCCGACAGATACCGCGTCATGCCGTCTCCCTCTCCTTCAGCTCGGCCGCCCCCGGCCGGTCCGTCCTGTCCCCGGGCCCGTCCGCCGCGGTGGCGGCCAGCCGGGCGGCCACCGCGCGGCGCAGCTGGGGGCTCTGGCCGCGCAGCATCGAGCGCCACTCCTCCGGGCTGAAGTGCGCGGGCTCGGTGCTCTCGATGAAGTCTCGCAGCACGGAGATGAACCGCTGCGGGTCCGAGCGGAACGGGAAGTGCCCTGCCTCGGGGAAGAGTTCGAGCCGGCTGCCGGGCATCGCCACGTGCGCGATGCCGGCGTGCACCGGGGGCACCACCTGGTCGCGCTCGCCCCAGATGAGCATGGTCGGCATGCCCTGGGTCAGGTAACAGCGGTCGAGCATGGTGCCGACCTGCCCGCGCCAGTCGACCACCGCCCGCAGGGTGCGGATGAAGGCGTTGCGCGAGGTGGCGTCCGGCAGTGCGTCCACCACCCGGAGCAGGTCCGGCGCGTCCGACCCGAGCCCGGTGTCGAGGAGTTGCATCACCTTCACGGCCAGGCCGATCTGGGTCCGCATGGTCGGCAGCCGAAGTGCGCTCAGCACCAGGTTCGCCCCCGGCAGGGTGGCGGCCTTGAGCACCGGGGTCACCTGCCGGCCGACCCCGCCGGTGCCGACCAGCACCAACCGCTCGGTCCGCTCCGGGAACTGGTACGCGAACTGCATCGCCACCGCGCCGCCGAGCGAGTGCCCGACCAGCGTCACCCGCTCGATGCCCAGCACCGAGAGCAGGTCGCGCATGCCGTTGGCGTAGCCGCCGATGGAGTAGTCCGCGCGCGGCTTGTCGGAGGCGCCGTGCCCGAGCAGGTCCGGCGCGATCACCCGGTAGCGCTGCGCCAGGCCGGGCATCACCTCGGCCCAGGTGTCGGAGGAGTCACCGATCCCGTGCACCAGCAGCACCGCACTGCCCTTGCCCGCCATCCGGAAGGCCCGGCGGTAGCCGTGGACGACGCGGGTCCGCCGACGGATCTCGTTCACCGCCGTCGGCTTGGACGCCCCGGTCGCCCGGCCCGCATTGGTCACCACGATGCCTCCTACACGCGTCGATCCGAATTACTGAACGAGCGTGGCGCTGGTTGCTTGCGAGCGTCTTAAGGGGCTTAACCAACCGGTCCCGGGGCCGGTTCCGCTTAAGAGCTCCGCAAGCCCGAGGCTGGAGAGTGCGGAGGAAGCGCAGCACGTCCGTCCGGTGTTCCGCATCCGAGAGGGGTCCGACTCCAGTGACAGTCGAGGCAGAAGCTCCTGCCCAGGAGAAGGCGGAGAAGGTCGTCCTACAGGTCGATCGGGTGATCATCCGATTCGCCGGGGACTCCGGTGACGGTATGCAGCTCACGGGTGACAGGTTCACCTCGGAGACGGCGTCGTTCGGCAACGACCTCTCCACGCTGCCGAACTTTCCCGCCGAGATCCGGGCCCCTGCCGGGACTCTGCCGGGTGTCTCCAGCTTCCAGCTGCACTTCGCCGATCACGACATCCTGACCCCCGGCGACGCCCCGAGCGTGCTGGTCGCGATGAACCCGGCCGCCCTCAAGGCGAACATCGGCGATCTCCCGCGCGGCGCCGAACTCATCGTCAACACCGACGAGTTCACCAAGCGCGCACTGACCAAGGTCGGCTACACCAGCGACCCGCTGACCGACGGCTCCCTCGACGCCTACCGCCTGCACGTCGTCCCGCTCACCTCGCTCACCGTCGAGGCACTCAAGGACAGCGGGCTGGCCCGCAAGGACGCCGAGCGGGCGAAGAACATGTTCGCGCTGGGCCTGCTCTCCTGGATGTACCACCGGCCGACGCAGAGCACCGAGACGTTCCTGCGCCAGAAGTTCGCCAAGAAGCCCCTGATCGCCGAGGCCAACATCACGGCGTACCGGGCCGGTTGGAACTTCGGCGAGACGACCGAGGACTTCGCGGTCTCCTACGAGGTGGCCCCCAGCACCTTCCCCGCCGGTACCTACCGCAACATCTCGGGCAACCTGGCGCTGGCCTACGGCCTGATCGCGGCCGGGCAGCGCAGCGGCCTGCCGCTGTTCCTCGGCTCCTACCCGATCACCCCGGCCTCCGACATCCTGCACGAGCTGTCCAAGCACAAGAACTTCGGCATCCGGACGTTCCAGGCCGAGGACGAGATCGCCGGCATCGGCGCCGCGCTCGGCGCGGCCTTCGGCGGCGCACTGGGCGTGACCACCACCTCCGGCCCCGGTGTGGCGCTGAAGTCCGAGGCCATC
This sequence comes from Kitasatospora sp. NPDC002227, assembly GCF_040296285.1. Taxonomy (NCBI): domain Bacteria; kingdom Bacillati; phylum Actinomycetota; class Actinomycetes; order Kitasatosporales; family Streptomycetaceae; genus Kitasatospora; species Kitasatospora sp. NPDC002227. The sequence continues at coordinate 1,017 of NZ_JBEOWY010000113.1, read as the reverse complement.
GGCCTCGCCGTCTCGCTCGAACTCCCGCTGCTCGTGGTCGACATCCAGCGCGGCGGCCCGTCCACCGGCCTGCCGACCAAGACCGAGCAGGCCGACCTGCTGCAGGCCATGTTCGGCCGCAACGGCGAGGCGCCGGTGCCGATCGTGGCCCCGGCCACGGCGGCCGAGTGCTTCGACGCGGCGCTGGAGGCGGCGCGGATCGCGATCACCTACCGCACGCCCGTGTTCCTGCTCTCGGACGGCTACCTCGCCAACGGCTCCGAGCCCTGGAAGATCCCGAGCGTCGCCGAACTCCCGGTGATCGAGCCGAACTTCGCGACCGAGCCGAACCACCTCACCGAGGACGGCACGCCGACGTTCTGGCCGTACAAGCGCGACCCGCGGACGCTCGCCCGCCCCTGGGCGATCCCCGGCACGGCCGGGCTCGAGCACCGGATCGGCGGCATCGAGAAGCAGGACGGCACCGGCAACATCTCCTACGACCCCGCCAACCACCAGCACATGGTGCGCACCCGGCGGGCCAAGGTGGACGGGATCGCCGTCCGTCCGGTCGAGGTGGACGACCCGACCGGGGATGCCCGTGTCCTGGTGCTCGGCTGGGGCTCGACCTACGGGCCGATCACGGCCGCCGTCCGCCGGGTCCGCCGCGAGGGCGGCCGGATCGCCCAGACCCACCTGCGCAACGTCAACCCCTTCCCCGCCAACCTCGGTGCGGTGCTGCGCGGTTATGACCGGGTGATCGTGCCCGAGATGAACCTCGGCCAGCTCGCGATGCTGCTGCGCGCCGAGTACCTGGTGGACGTGGAGTCCTTCACCCAGGTGACCGGCCTACCCTTCAAGGCCGAGCAGCTCGCCGGTGCCCTCAAGGCCGCCCTGACGGACGGAGCCCCCGACCATGCCTGAGACCCCGTACCGTTCGCTCAAGCTGGTGCCGAAGTCCGACTCGCCGTTGAGCGCACGGGACTTCAAGACGGACCAGGAAGTCCGGTGGTGTCCGGGCTGCGGTGACTACGCGAT
>NZ_JBEOWY010000112.1:0-4364 GCF_040296285.1 Kitasatospora sp. NPDC002227 | reverse complement strand
CCTGCCGCACGTCGGCGGGGTGGCCGGGCGTCTGGACGTGGACAAGGTGCGCCGCTCCATCAGTGAGGTGCGGCAGACTGCTGCCGGGCGGACCGCCCCGAGGTGCTCAGTGCTGTGGGGCCTGGCCCCCTGCGCTCACCGCGCGCCGACCTGGGTGGCCACGCCTCGGCCGCCCGTGACCGCCCGCGCGGCGACCGGTCGGCCGCCGCCGGTGGCCCGGCCCTGCTGGGCCGGCAGGCCGTTCTGCACGTCCATCACGGCGTGCGCGACCATGCCGCCCAGCGGGTCGTAACGGATCAGGTCGCGCAGCCGTGACCGCGAGGACCGTCCCTCGTTACCCGGGTAGAGGTGCTTCCCGAGGCCGACCGAGTGGGCCAGCGCGGCCAGCGCGGCCGTCCGGGGGTCCGGCGGCACGCCGGTCCGGATGGCGGTGTCCAGCCGCTGTTTGATCGCGGCGTTGGTGCAGTCGTCCGACGCCTGGTAGCGCGTCGTCGGCAGCACGCCGCAGACCTGGCCCGGTACGGCGGTCACCATGCCGCACCGCTCGAGGTGCGCCAGGTAGGTCTGCCGGAGCCCCAGCCGGGGCCCGCCGATCCAGTGTGCGGCCCGCACCGGGCTGCCGCGTCGGCGCAGCAGTTCCAGTGCGTGGTCCAGGGTCGGATCACCGGTCGGCCGTGGCATCACCACGGCGATCCGGTCCCCGTCCGGGACGATACGTCCGGCCAGGGACAGCTCGACGAGCTGTGCCCCGGCGAGTCCGAGGTCGAGGGTCTGCGGCTGCGCTGTGGTACCCGTCGTCGGGTCCAGAGCGAGCAGCAGGAGTTCCTCGGGAATGGTTCTGCGGCTCTTGCCCATCCAAGCCTCCCCGCGTGGATGGAAGACAGAGTGACGCCTCTCACAGCGGCTTGTCGAGTACGCCTCCGAATCGTGACCTTGGCGCAGCCGCGCGGAACCGCGCCCGCCGGGCCCTGCGTCCCTCCCGGGGAGCGGACCGCGCTGGGCCGGCGGTGAAGAATAACGGCCGGTCGGGCGGGGTGTGACGGCCGTTACGGCCGTCGGTGGCGGAGACTGTACAGCTAGAGCGGTGCGGCGGGAAGCCGTCCGAAACGATCTCGGCCCGGCAGGGCCCCTGAGCCAGACGAGGATGGATTTACGTGGGCGAGTCCCCCGACACTGTGCGGCGCGACGGGGAAGCGGAGGCGGTGGTGCCGACCGCGCCGGCTGAGCGATCCGCGCCCGAAGAGGGACGCGCCGCCTCCACGGTCACCCTGCGAGCCCGCGAGGTCGACACCCGGACCACCACCCTCCGCCTCCCGACGGACAACACCACCACGGCCCTCCGCCTCCCCGCGGACCCGGCCGAGACCCCGAAGGCCGCCGCGAAGCCCGCCGAGCGCAGCGAGGCCGGGAAGGCTGCTCCCGCAGGCTCGGCGAAGCCGGAGGCTGAGAAGCCGTCCGAGCGGGGCGAGGGCGGGGCGGAGCCCACGGCTGTGGCGGCTGTGGAGTCCGCCGGGCGGGGCGAGGACGGGGCCGAGACGAGGATGCTGCGCCTGCCGACGGACAACACCACTACGACCCTCCGCCTCCCCGCGGAGCCCGTCGCTGCGGACGCCGGCTCCGGCTCCGGCTCCGGGAAGGCGAGTGTGCGGCGGCCGAGGTTGGACGGGGCGGACGAGTTGCTCGCCGAGGCGGCTGCGTTGGCTCAGGACGCTGCGGGGCCGCGTGGCGGGGAGACGACTGTGCTGCGGGTGGCGGAGAAGCCCGGTGGGGTGGATCCGCGTCTCGCCATACGGGACGGCCGGGAGGGGGCCGGGGCGCTGGTCAAGGATGTGCCCAAGACTTCCGAGGCCGGGACGGTGCCCCCCGTCGAGCCCGAGCCCGCGCCCGAGCCGGAACCTCAGCCCGTGCCCGTGCCCACGCCCGTACCGGCTCCCGAGCCGCTGCCTGCGCCGAAGCCGCTTCCGGTGCCGGATCCGTCCCCGCTGCCCGCGCCTGCTCCGCTCCCCGCTCCGGAGACCACCTCCGAGGCGATGGAGGTGCTCGCGGCCCTCAGTGCCAGGCCGGTCTCCCCGCTGCGCCGAGCGCTGAAGCGTCTCACCATCTGGACGGTCTTCCTCGGCCTCGTCCTCGGCCTGGTGGTCGCGGGCCAGCTGCTCCGCCCCCTGCCGGCCCCGAAGACCAAGCTCTCGCTCGACAAGTCCTTCACCTTCGCCGGCGACCAGCTCGCCCTGCCCTGGCCGGGCAAGGGCCAGGCCGTCGCCGAGGTGGTCGGGGTGGGCAGCCTGGGCAGCTCCGGCGCCGAGACCCCGTCGCCGATCGCCAGCGTCACCAAGGTCATGAACGCCGTGATCGTGCTGCAGGACCACCCCCTCAAGAAGGGGGAGAGCGGCCCGAAGATCACCGTGGACAGGCAGGCCGCCCAGGAGTCCAGCAACGCCGACGAGTCCCGGGTCACCCTCACCGAGGGCCAGCAGCTCACCGAGTACGAGGCGCTGGAGATGCTGATGCTCCCCTCCGCCAACAACGTGGCCCGCCTGCTGGCCCGTTGGGACGCGGGCAGCGAGCAGGCCTTCGTGAAGAAGATGAACGACCAGGCCGCCAAGCTGGGCATGGCCAACACCACGTACGCCGACCCGGCCGGCTACGACAACAACACCAAGAGCACCGCCAAGGACCAGCTCAAGCTGGCCGAACTCGCGATGCAGAACGAGATCTTCCGGCAGGTCGTCGCCACCCCCGACACCACCTTCAACGGCCAGCGGGTCTACAACACCAACGGTCTGATCTCGGCGAAGAACGGCGTCATCGGCGTCAAGACCGGCTCCTCCACCCCGGCCGGCTCCTGCCTGATGTGGGCGGCGGTCAAGGACATCGGCGGCACCAAGCGGATGATCCTCGGCGTGACCCTCGGCCAGCCGGCGACGACCACGGACAACATCCTCAAGGCGGCCCAGACCGTCAGCCAGAAGATCATCACCGCCGCCCAGAACGGCCTCACCGGTCAGACCCTGGCCAAGCAGGGCCAGGTCGTCGGCTACGTGGACAACGGTCTCGGCGGCAAGGTCCCGGTGGTCGCGGCCAAGGACCTGACCGTCGCGGGCTGGTCCGGCGTCACCGCCAAGGTGACCCTGGACGGCACCAAGCTCGGCCACACGGTCAAGTCCGGCACCCAGGTCGGCACCGTCTCGGCCGGCGAGGGCGACGGCAAGGCCGAGGTGCCGGTCACCCTGCAGGGCGACCTCGCGCCGCCGTCCATCATGTCCCGCCTGCTGCGCCTGTTCTGAGCCTCAGGCTCCCCCGGTGGCCCGGCTGCTCCCCAGCAGCCGGGCCACCGCCGGTTCCTCCGCCACCACCCGCCCGAAGGCGATGGCCAGGGTGACGGCCGCGAAGATCACGATCAGCCAGCTCAGCGAGGTGAACACCACCCCGTACGGGCCGAACTTGAGCACGCTCCGGGTCATCGCCCGCGGCAGGTAGACCCGCCCGGCGATGCCGACCCCGGTGAGCGCCAGCCCGCACAGCACGGCCCCGGGCAGCAGCGGGAGCCACCCCACCCGCCCGCCGAGCAGCAGGTGCTGGGTCCACCACCACACCACCGCGGCGGCCAGCGCCGAGAGCACCAGCCCCAGCCCCTCGCCCGCCCCGAAGCCGTCCCGCAGCGGGCCCTGGGCCACCAGGTAGCCCAGCCACACCGCCAGCCAGGCCAGCCAGCGCCAGGCCGCCAGCCGGGCCCCCGCCTTGGGCAGCTCCCAGCAGCGTTCGCAGACCCGCTGCATGGCCCGGCTGAGCGCCGTCGCGGAGAGCAGCGTGACCAGCACGCCGAGGGCGCCGAAGCTCTCCGTCACGTCGTCGTGCCCGGCCGCCATCAGCTGCTGCACCTGCTCCTGGGCCGCACCCGCCAGCCCGAGCTGGCTGCGCAGCGAGCTGACCACCCCGCTGCGCACCGAGGCGGGCGCGAAGACGGCGAGCACCAGCAGCGCGGGCAGCGCGCTGAGGAAGGCCTGGGCGGCGAGCCTGGTCGCGCAGTCCAGCAGGTTCACCCGAACGAGTTGCCCCACGGCCCGCCCGACCAGGGGCACCCGATCGGGCACCGCCCGCAGCCGCGCCCACCGGGCCCGGAGGGTCACTTCTTGCCGGTGAGCTTCTGGACGCGGCTGGTGATGCCCCAGCCGGTAACGCGGAAGAGGGCCTCGATGAGGATGTTGCGGCTCATCTTGGAGGCGCCGAACTCGCGCTCGATGAAGGTGATGGGCACCTCGACGACCTTGTAGCCGGCCTTGACGGTGCGCCAGGCGAGGTCGACCTGGAAGCAGTATCCGGCGGAGGCGACCTCGTCCATGCCGAGGCCGAGGAGGGTCTCCTTG
>NZ_JBEOWY010000111.1:0-4558 GCF_040296285.1 Kitasatospora sp. NPDC002227 | reverse complement strand
TTCTCCGAACTAGCCGTCACGCTGCTTGATGACTCGGGTAGCGTGCGGTCAGTGGCGACGGGACTGAATGCAGATGACTGGCTGGCAGATACGCGGACGTCTTATGACACTGTGGCTGCAAGTTACGCAGAGCTGACACGTCACCTCTTGGACGAAACACCCGAAGAGCGCGCGGTCTTGGCCCTGTTTGCCGACCTCGTGCATGCCCATGGTGGCGGCCCGGTCGCGGACGTGGGGTGCGGGACCGGCAGGATCACAGGCCACCTGCGGAAGCTGGACCTGGATGCGTTCGGCATCGATCTGTCACCTGGAATGATCGAGGTGGCCCGTCGTGATCACCCTGGTGTGCGGTTCGTTCTCGGCTCCATGACCGATCTCACCCTGGGCGACGCCTCGGTGGCTGGCCTGATCGCCTGGTACTCACTGATCCACGTTCCTGACGTCGAAATCAGCTCGGTCCTTGGGCATTTCCACCGAGTGCTCCGGCCCGGTGGGCCGTTGCTGCTCAGCTTCCATATCGGTGACGAGTCGCGGTTGAAGACTGAGGGCTATGGCGGGCACCCGATGAAGGTCTATGTCCATCGTCGGCAGCATGACCAGACGATCGAGTGGCTCAACGAAGCCGGCTTCGTCGTCGAGACGCACAAGACTCTCACCTCTGCCGAGAGCAAGCTGGGAGGGATCATCCTCGCGCGTCGTCAGCCCTGAGGGGCTCCGCCAGTCGCCTGGCGGAGCCGGGATCAGGTGGCTCGTGCAGCGATCTCGCCGAACGATGGCATTCCTAGGTAGATCGACTGCCTTGCCCTTGCCGTCTGCGCATCCATCTGGGCGAGCTTGTCCTTGGCCCCTTCCAGGCTGACCTCCAGGCCCTTCACGTCGCCGAGCCAGCCTTCTCGCTGGGCCTCGGCGATGCGGTCGACGAGGTTGTCCCTGATCTCGACCAGTCGCCGTCGTTCGCCCGGGTCGGGTCGGAGCATCGGGCAGCGGATGCAGGCGTGCTCATGGATGCATGCTGTTCCGAATGATCGTCCGCAGGCGCCGATGGAGAGCTTGCGGAGCTCGAAGTGCCCCAGGAAGTCGTTCCATTCGGCGTCCGTCGGCCTGCGGTACTCCTCGCTGGGACGGGTCGACCGGCGCCGAGCGATGAACGCGCGATGGGCCTCGATGGCCTCCGTGGGGTAGATCGCCTTGTAGCGCATGGTGGTCGAGATGTCGTCGTGGCCGGCGATGACCTGTGCGATGTGGGGCGGCAGGCCGTTCATGATGGCGTCGGTGATGAAGATCCTTCGGAAGTCGTGGGGCTGGTAGTTGAGCGGCTGGCCGGTGTTGTCGGTCAGGCCGGCGAAGTCGAGGGTCTCGTTGAGGGCCCGGCGGATCGTGGTCTGGGAGATGGACCTGTCCTGGCCGCCCGTGCGCCACTGGAACAGCAGCGGCATGGGCGGGTTCCAGACCCTCTCGGCATGGTCGTAGGAGCGGACGAGCGGGACGGTCCCGGAGGCGTCGCGGATTCGGCAGACGATGGCGCTGAGCACGTCGGCCAGCTCGGGGCTGACGAGCAGGAGTCGCTCCTGGTCGGTCTTCGAGGGGGCGATCTGCAGGAGAGGAACGAGCTCCCCGGTGGTGGGGAGCGTGTACTGGGTGATGCTGTGGTGGCTCACCTCCAGCATCTCCTCGATCCGGACGCCGGTGTGGCGGAGGAACTCCACCGTCGCCCAGGCCCAGAAGGCCCGGTGCTCGGCATAGCCGAACGTGCACCGACGTCCTTCCTGGTTGTAGACGGTGTTGGCGGCGACGCCATCGGACCAGCGGGGGTGCTTGACGCGGGTGTAGGTCTTGCCGAGGACCGTGAACGTGGCTCCGGGCGCGACCTCAAGAGCCGCCAGGTGCCGTGTCCTGGCCTCCTTGCGTTGCTGGTCCGCGGCCTGGACCAGGGTGGGCAGGACCGGAAGCCGTTCCCGGGTTCGCTGGTCGGCCTTCGCCTTCTGCCGCTTGGCGTGCTTCTTGTGGGCCAGCTCCGATTCCTTGATCGGGTTGGGTGCCACCCAGGGCCCCCACCGTCCCGGTTCCTCGGCCGCCCACTGCGAGATGTCGAGGTAGAACGCGCGGACGAGGTTCAGCACCGCGATGGCGCTCTGCCGTTCGGTGGTGATCTCGATGAAGCTGCCGTCGGGCTGCCGCTTGCGGCGTGTCTTGGTGCGGATGCGCTCCTTCCAGGCGGTCGCGATGTTCTTCGGAAGTCGTAGGGAGTCGATCCCTGGGTGGTGACGTTCAAGGTCGGCCCAGAACAGCTGGGCGAGGTTGCGCGACAGGCCCTCCAGGGACGTGTAGTCCAGGGCCGCTTGGCGTTCGGTGAGGTAATCCACGATCACGTCGCGGACCGGGCGGCACTGCAGGTTGTAGCGGTCCACCAGCTCTTCGACGCTGACCTGGCCGGCCCGCCGCTTGAAGTCGCGGAGGGTGGCCGGTGCATCCGGCGGGAGGACCTCCAGTTCCTTGAGCCAGAGGTAGAACAGCGACCGGCCGGCGCCGGAGGCCATGACCTCTGTCTCGATGCCGCGCAGTTCAAGGCAGTCACCGACGGTGATGTCGCGGACCTTGCCGCCCTTGGCCAGGATGATCGTGGCGATCTGGTTGCGGGCTTGCAGGCCGAGCTTGGCGTCCCAGATGCCCGGGGCGGCCTGTGCTTCCAGGGCGGCGAAGCCGTCCGGGTCGCGGTGCTCGGCCACGATCTGGCGCATGTGCCGCGAGCGGCGGGTCAGCAGCCAGGCCGCGTCGGGCCGGATCACGTCCGCGCAGGCCAGCCCGAGGATTCCGGCTCGCAGGACGCCGTCGGGGACTGGGGCCAGGTGCTGTCGGACCCAGGCTTCGAGGTCGGGCAGGCCGGCGGCGAAGTTCTTGTCCAACGGGCTGTTGCGCCAACGCTGTTGCCAGTTCTCGCCGTCGAACTGCTCAAGCCACCGCATCACGTGGCAGGCCCCGCGCCAACGGGTGTAGCGCGTGTTTTTCGCGGTGTCCTTGAACAGCTCGTTCAGCCGGTCGAGAACGGTGTCGCTGTCGGCCGTGGTCTCCGACCAGGTCTCCGGGACGGGCCGAGGCGGGTAGGCCTTCTGCAGGGCCTTGTAGTGCGATCCGTGGAGCGCGAGAACAGGGCCTTGAGCTGGCACTTTAGCCAGCAGCGTCGTGCTCGTCATGACCGGCCGAACAGGACGTCCAGGCTCGCCGCGTTGTAGCCCGGGGCCGGAGGCCTCGGCGCAGGGAGCTTCCCGGCGGCCTGGCGGGCGTGGTGTGCGAGCAACTGCTCGACGATCTCGTCCTGGCTGGCCGCGAGGTAGATCTCCGTGGTGGACAGGTGAGCGTGGTTGAGGACCCACTGGACGTCGGTGAGCGACAGCTCGGGGTCGCGGGCCATGCGGTAGGCGGCGGTGTGCCGCAGGTCGTGAAGGGTCCAGTTCGACCCGAGGAGCTCGTTGGCCCGGTTGAACATGGCCCTGGCTGCGTCGTAGTTCAACGGGCGCCAGGGCCGCCTCAGCGTCCACCAGAGGGTCTGGTGGCGCCCCTGGGGCACCCCGGCCCGCCGGGCCTCTTCCTGGGCCAGGCGAAGCCAGACGAACGCGTCCGTGGAGGCGGGGACCTCCTGATACTCGCGGCTGCCCTTGCGGATCACGCCGATCAGCTGCTGGCCCGGATGCGCGTCCTTGGTCTTGCTGCCGAGCAGTTCCTCGGCCCGGACTCCGGTGGAGACCCAGAAGGCCAGCAGGGCCCGGTCCCGGTTGTGGTTCAGCGCGGCGAACAGGGCGTTGAACAGCTCGTCGGGGATCCGCTTCGGGATCCGCTTGGGCACGGTCGGGCGGTAGCGGCCAGTCCGCTCGTTGAGGAAGACCTCCATGGGGTTGTGGTGGGCGTTCGGCCGTGCCGCCGCCTGGGCCCGGCGGGAGCGGCGGGAGCGGTCGAGCGGGAACGGGTTGAGCAGCGGCCCGGCGCCCTCTTCGCAGTGGAAGTCGTAGAACAGCCGGATGGCCGTCTCGCTGTGGGCCCTGGTCGTCGGCGCGTACTTCTCGCCCGGACCGGCCTTGCCCGTCACCGGGTTCGGGGTGCCGCGGTCCGGCCGGCTCTGCTTCGGGATCCCGCCGGGCGGCAACCCGAACTTCTCGTAGCGCCAGTGCAACCGCACTGGCTTGTCTGCGAGTTGGAGCCAGCGGGAGAAGTCCCGGGCATCAGCCCGAGTCGCCTTGTCCCACGGGATCTCCAGCTTCCACAGGAACCTGTGCCACCGCAGGAGGTCCATGCCGTACGACCGGATCGTGCCCGGCGGCTTGGAGCATGCCTGCAGTTCAGCAAACCAGTCGGCCACCGGCTCCACGACGACGCCAGCAGGGTCAAGCAGCCTGTACGGCTCCTCGGCCTTGCCCGTCTCCGCCAGGCGGCCGGTCTGCGGCACGGTCAGGTTCGCGAGGTCTCTGCGGAGCGCTTCAGATGAGTTCACGAACGGGCTAACGGAGGAGCCCTCATAAGGTCACTGACCTGCGAAAACGACGTAGTTAGTTCGGTCAACAGGCAG
>NZ_JBEOWY010000110.1:0-4606 GCF_040296285.1 Kitasatospora sp. NPDC002227 | reverse complement strand
CGAGGACGTCGAAGCCGTGGTCGATGCCCCAGCGGAAGCCGGCCAGGTAGGCGGCGCCGAGGCCTTCCTTGCCCTTGCGGTGCATGACCTGGACGCAGGTGTCGGTGGCGGCGAGCTTGTCGGCGATCTCGCCGGTGCCGTCGGGGCTGTTGTCGTCGGCGACCAGGACGTGGACCTCGGGGACGGCGGCACGGACCCGGGAGACGATCCGCTCGACGTTCTCCGCCTCGTTGTAGGTCGGGATGATCACCAGCACCTTGCCGAGATCGGCGAAGGTGGTCTCCTCAGGGGCAGTCACGGCTGAGCCTTTCGGTTGTTCACGGGGGAGGTCACGGGTGGGTGCGCCGCAGCAGCGAGACGGTCAGCATCCGCACGTGCCGGGTCTCGGCGGGGGTGAACACCGCCCGCAGCGCCGCCGTCTGATCGGCCGGCAGCTGCGCGAACGGGTCCTCGCTGGGCCCGATGGTAACCACCCAGGTGCGGGGCTCGGAGCCGATGCAGGCGGCCGGGGCCGGGCAGCTGACGGGGAAGAGGTCGTCCGCCTGCACCGCCGTCTCGGCGATCAGGAAGGGGCGCGGCCGCACTCCGGGCGGCAGGTAGTAGTCGACGCCCGGGCCGATCATCCGCCAGGCGTCCCACCCGGCCAGGGCGACGATGCCGTCCCCCGGCCGGTACCCGGCGGCGACCAGCTCGGCGGCGCCCCGGAAGTCGCTCTCGGAGTGGGCCGTGACCCCCCGCAGCAGCCGCTGCTCGGGCAGCCCGAGCAGCAGGACGGACACCCCGGCCGCCACGGCCAGCAGCACCCGCAGGGCCGTGTTCGGCCCGCGCCGGGTGGCCAGGAAGCCCGCCGCCAGCACGGCCCAGGCGGGGACGGTGAAGAGCAGGTACCGGTCGAGGAAGTAGGAGGTCTCGCCCTGGGAGACCACCCAGACCGCGAGGACGGGCAGCACCGCCATCGCCAGCGGCCCGAGCGCCCGGCGGTGCACCAGCAGCAGGGCGAGCAGCGTCAGCACCTCGAAGGCGTGCCAGACGTTCACCGAGGCGAACAGGAACGGCCCGAAGCCGCGCAGCGCGTGGGCCGTCGGGGTCGGGATCCAGACCAGCTGCCGGCCCGTCTGCCGCTGCCCGACCAGCACCAGCGGCAGCAGCGGCAGCCCCGCGACCACCGCCGTCACCGCCCACTGCAGCGCCGTCCGCCACCCCTTGAGGCCGGTCACCAGCAGGACCAGTACGGCCTGCCCGGCCAGGGCGCTGAGCGAGACCAGGTGCAGCGCCCCGGCGAGGGTGGTGCAGGCGCCGTACCAGCCCCAGCGGGCGAAGCTCGGCCGCTCGAGCGCCCGGAGCAGGCACCAGGTCGCGGCGGCGACGGCGCAGGTCACCAGCGCGTAGGAGCGGGCCTCCTGGGCGTAGGCCGAGACGGCCGGGACGGCCGCCAGCAGCAGTCCGGCGGCCAGTCCGGCCGGGGCGCTGCCGTACCAGCGGCGGGCGCCGAGTGCGGTGAAGGCCGCCGCCCCGGCCATCGCGAGCGCCGAGAGCAGCCGCAGCGCGAGGACGGACTCCCCGAACACCGCCGTCCACAGGTGCAGCACCACGTAGTAGGCGCCGTTGCTGGCGTCCACGTTGCCCAGTATCGCGAACAGCTTCGCCAGCGGCCGGCCGGCCGCGCTCCAGCTGGAGATCTCGTCCCGCCAGAGCTCGGGGGTGGTGATCCGGTACGCCCCGAGCAGACCGGCGGCCAGCGCCGGTGTCAGCCAGACGGTCTGAGGGCGGAGGGTCCGTAAGGTGAGGCCCAAGAGCTTCTGATCCGATCATCCGCCCTGCGCACCGAACCGGTGGCCGGTGGTGCGCAGGTGACAGATGGTCAGCGTACCCAGTCGGGCGCCCCGCCCGCGCTCGTCACTCCGCCCGGCGGGTCAGCGGGACGCGCGCCCGGGTGAGCAGGGCGGCCAGCACGGCGGCGGTGAGCGGGATGCCCACCAGCGTCACCGCGAGCTCGGCCCACGGCACCGTGACCGTCGGGGCGTGCGGGACGCCGGGGACGCTCAGCGCGCCGTCCCGCAGCCTGCGCAGCGCCACCGCCGGGACGAAGCCGCTCACCACCCCGAGCACCGTACCGATGCCCGCGATCACCCCGGCCTGCAGCCCGCTGAGCCGGCGCCGGATCGCCGGGCCGGCGCCGACGGCGGTCAGGGTGCCCAAGTCCCGCTGGGAGTCGGCGGCGGCCAGCCCGGTGGCGATGCCCGCCGCGCCGAGCGCGACCAGCGCGGCGAAGGCGGTCAGCGCCACCGGCACCAGGTCGAAGCTCGGCCGGAAGCCGCGCTCCACGGTGACCTGGCCGCGCAGCCCCAGCCTGTCCACCGCCCCGGCGCCGCGCTGCTCCTCCTTGGCGCCCGGCACCTCGGCGGGCAGCCAGACCGATCCGGCGTCCTGCGGCGTCAGCCCGGCCTGCCGGGCCGCCCGGTCGCCGAGCAGCACCGGCCCGTACCCGGCCGCGACCGGACGGTCGAGCAGGACGGCGGGCACCTGGACGTCGAACTCGGCCGGCTTCGGAGTCTGCCCCGGCTGCACCGGCCCGCCCGCGCCGCCCCGCAGGTGCAGGGTCACCCGGCCGTCCTTCAGGTACGACGGGTCGAAGACCACGGCCTTGCCACCCGCCAGCGCCGCCTCGGCCGCCTGGTCGCGCACCCCGAACAGGTTGTGCAGGACGGCCGCGTCACCCACCGGCACCCCGCCGAACAGGGCGGCGCTCCGACCGGCCTGGGCACCGCCCCCGGGCCGGACCAGCTCGGGCAGGCTGCTGCAGCCCGGGCAGAACACGTACGCCGCCTGCGCCACGTCGGCCCGCTCGCCCAGACCGGGCATCACCCCGGCCACGGCCGCCCGCGCCTGCGACAGCTTCGCGCTCTCACCGTACAGCTGGAGGGCGACCGCTCCGCGCGGCATCGCCGCCCGGTACTCGGCCCGGGCCTGGGCGTCGCTGCTCGCGGTGTAGATCCCGACCGAGACCGACCCCGCGACGGCGGCCAGCACCGCCGCGACGGCGGGCGCCGTCCGGGCGCGGTGGCGGACGGCGTCGCGCAGCGCGAGCCGGGGGCCGAGCGGGAGACGGCGGCCGAGCCGGCCGCAGAGGCCGACCAGAAAGGGCGTCAGCGTCACCACACCCAGCTCGGAGAGCACGGCGCCGCCGACCACGGCCAGCATCGGCCGGTCCATCCCGGCCGCCACCACCAGGCCCCGGCCGCTGCCGCCGACCGCCCCGTACAGCGCGAGCACCGCGCCGCCGAGCAGCATCAGCACGCCGAGCAGCGCGATCCGGCGGCTGGCGGGCCGGAGCGTCCGGCGCGAGCGCAGCGCCGCCACCACGTCCTGCCGGGCGGCCTGGACGGCGGGGGCGACGGCGGCGAGCAGACCGGTCACCACGCCCAGCAGCGCGATGCCGAGCAGATCGGCGGGCCGGAGGTCGAAGTGGCCGAAGCGGCTGCCCGCGTGCACCTCCGCCCAGGGGCGGACCAGCGCGACTGCCGCGATCCCGGCCGCCACCCCGAGCACTGCTCCGGCGGCCCCGAGCACGATGCCGCCGCCGAGCACCACGGCCCGGACTTGGCCGCGCTCCCCGCCGGTGGCGGCCAGCAGGCCGAGCTGGCGCTGCGAGCGCCGCGCACCGACCGCGAAGGCCGGGCCGGCGAGCAGCACCACCTCGAGCAGCGCCATGCCGACCACGACCGCCACCACCAGGGCGCTGAGGTGGTCGGAGGCGATGGTGAAGCTGCTGCGCGCGGCGTAGTACGGCACGTCCGCGCGGGCCGGCCGGTGCAGGGCTACTTCGCGTGAAGTGGCCGTGAAGCCGTACCTGTTGAGCTCCTGGACCTTGGCCCAGCCGGCCGCGTTCGGCTGGCCGGCGGGTAGCCGGACCAGCCAACTGCCACCCGGCTTCGGGGTGTTGTCCTGCGGCGTCGGTGGCTTCAAGGTGTCGAGCAACTCGCCCGGGCGGGCGACCAGTTCGACCTTGCCGAGCGCGCCGGGGTGCTCGACCACGCCGGTGATCCGAAGGGACCGGTCGGCGCCCTGGACGGTGGTGGTGTCGCCCAGGCGCAGCCCCGACTGGTCGAGGAAGGCCCGGGTGACGGCCACCTCGTCCTTGGCGGCGGGGGCCTTGCCCTCGGTCAGGTCGAGCCTGCCCCGCCAGACGGGGTCGGCCAGGTCCGCCTCGGTGGTCTCCGTCCGCAGCAGGCCCTCGTGGGACTTGGCGCCGACCGTCGGGCCGGTCTCGACGGGCGTAAACGTGGCGCCTGATGGCAGAAGTTGGCGGATCAGGGCGGCCGGATCGGTGGCCAGACTGCGCTGCTGCTCCGCCGTCGGCGTCCTGCCGTGGCCGCTGACCGTGATGCCGTCCTCGGCGTCGGGAGCCTGCAGCACCGACTCGCCGGGGGCGAGACTGCGCACCAGCAGATCGGCGGTGCCGAGCTGCCGGGTGGCCTGCTCCAGCGGGGTCAACTGGGCGCTGCGGTAGGTGATGTCGGCGCCGGTGACGCCGAGCACGGGCAGGGCGATCATGGCGAGCACCAGGGCGCTGCGGCCCTTGGCCCGCAGGGCGTCCCGGCGGGCG
>NZ_JBEOWY010000109.1:0-4885 GCF_040296285.1 Kitasatospora sp. NPDC002227 | reverse complement strand
ACCTACCTGGACCAGCGCGACATCCCCCGGCCGAAGTCCTGGCGAACTCTTGGCACTTGAACCCGATCGTCCAAGATCCCCGACAGAGTCAAGCTAAACCCAGGGGTGCGAGGAACCGCGCGGCCAACCACCCTCCGGCCGCAGCAGTCCCTCCGCCCCAAGTTGCACTATCCGGGGGCGCGAGGAACTGCGCGACAAGCCGACCTCCCCGCCGCAGCCGCTCTACAGCCCCAACTCCAGCAGCGCCTTCGTCCCGTCGAGAGCCGCGCCCTGCCAGGCCACCCCGCACAGCGCCCGCAGCCCGTCGTAGACGTCCCCCTCGCCCGCGACCCGCAGCTCCCCGTCCTCCGCCCAGGCCCGGTACCCGCCGCAACCGAAGGCCCAGTCCCCGAGCTCGACGACCTCGGGAGCAGCGACGAGCATCCCCCGCAGATCCGCCGCCAGGTACGTCGGCCGGTGCTCCACCGGAGCAGCCAGCACCTGCGCCGGGGTCGTCACCCCCGTGAACACCAGCAGCGAGTCCACCCCGCCGTTGAACGCCCCCTCGATGTCGGTGTCCAACCGGTCCCCCACCACCAGCGGCCGCCGCGCCCCCGTCCGGATGACCGTCTCCCGGTGCATCGGCGGCAGCGGCTTGCCCGCCACCTCCGGCTCGACCCCGGTCGCCGTCCGGACGGCCGCCACCAGCGTCCCGTTGCCCGGCGCGATCCCCCGCGCCGTCGGCACGGTCAGATCCGTGTTCGAAGCCACCCACGGCAGCCCCGCCGCCACCGCGTACGAAGCCTCCGCCAGATCGGCCCAGCCCACCGAGGGGTCGTACCCCTGCACCACGGCCACCGGCCCGTCGGCCAGCTTCCGCACCGCCTCCAGGCCGTGCTCCGCGAGCGCCTCCACCAACCCGGCCCCGCCGACCACCAGCACCTTCGACCCGGCCGGCACCTTGGCGGCCACCAGCCGCGCCGCCGCCTGCGCCGAGTTGATCACGTCCTCGGCGGCGGCCGGCACTCCCAGCTCACTCAGGTGCCCGGCCACCACCCGCGGCGGCCGCGAGGCGTTGTTGGTCACGTACGCCAGCCGCATCCCGGCCTCCCGCGCCACGGCCAGCGACTCCACCGCGTGCTCGATCGCGTCCGGACCGGCGTACACCACCCCGTCCAGGTCGAGCAGCGCGGTGTCGTACGCCTCCGTCAGCGGACGGTCGCACCCCCCGGGCGCGGTCCGGTGCTGCCCGATGGCCGTGGCCGTCTCCGTCATGCTGCTCCACCTCTCGAAAGATCAGTCGTCCCCGGGCAGCTCCTGGCCGCGCGGTTGCCTCGGGCCGGGCGCCCCCGGCAGCAACGGCCCGTACGCCCCGGCGCGCGCCGCCAGCGTCGCCCTGGTCTGCCGCAGCGCCGCCCGGTAGTGCTCGGCCTCCGGCCGCATCGCGACCGCGAGCGCCAGGTGCTCGACCGAGGCCTCGAAGTCCCCCAGCCTGGCCGCGGCCATGCCCCACCCGAACTGAGCGTAGTCGTCCGCCGGATCGGCCAGCGCCACCGCCTTGAAGTTCTCCAGCGCCGGCCCGAACAGCCCGGCGTCGAACTGGGACCGCGCCAGCGTCTCCCGGATGCTCCGCGAATGCGGCTCGGCCGCCGCCGCCCGCGCCAGCAACTGCTCGGCGGCCGCCGGGTGCCCCTGCTCCAGCAGCTGCGCGCCCCGCCGGAACCAGTCGTAGACATCCCCCTCAGGCACCCCTGAAGTCCGCTCCCCGCTCTGCTCCATCCCGCCCTCCACTCCCCTGGCCCACGCCCGTCACCTGACACTTCTCCAGGCTCCTGGCCCTCTCAACACCCCATACCCGATTACCATGCCCTGATGAGTGCACCCAGTGCAGATACCGGAGCGGAGTCTCCGGCAGGCGGCCCCGGCGATCCCGGGCACGTCGCCACCGCAGGGCTGTCCCTGTCCCCCTTCCGAGGCCTGCGGTACGTCCCCGACCGGGTCGGCACGCTGGCTGCGGTCACTTCGCCCCCGTACGACGTCGTGGACCCGGGCCGGCGGCTCGACCTGGAGACGGCGGACCCGCACAACATCGTCCGACTGATCCTGCCCCGGCCCGAGCCGGAGGACAGCGGCCACCGCCCCGACCGCGACACCCGCTACCGGCACGCCGCCCGCCTGCTCACCCAGTGGCGGCGCGAGGGCGTGCTGGCGGCCGACGAGCAGCCCGCGCTCTACGTCTACGAGCAGCGCACCAGCCCCGACTCCCCCGGCGGCGAGCTGCTCCAGCGCGGCCTGATCGGCGCCCTGGCCGTCAGCGGCAAGGAGGCGGGCATCGTCCTCCCCCACGAGGACGTCATGCCCCGGCCGGTGGCCGACCGGGTCGGCCTGATGCGCACCACCAAGGCCAACCTCGAACCGCTGCTGCTCACCTACCGGGGCCACGGCGGCGCGGCCGCCGTGATCGAGCGCGCCGTGGCGGGCGAGCCGCTGCTCACCACGACCACCAGCGACGGCACCCACCACCGCCTGTGGGCCGTCACCGACCCGGCCGAGCTGGCCGAGGTCTCCCGCGACCTGGCCACCTGCCGCGCCCTGATCGCCGACGGCCACCACCGCTGGGAGATGTACCTGCGCCTGCAGCGCGAACACCGCCACCTCCCGCGCAGCCCGTGGGACCGGGGCCTGGTCCTGCTCGTGGACACCGCCCGCTACCCGCTGCGGGTGCGCGCCATCCACCGGGTGCTCTACCGCCTCCCGCTCGAGGACGCCCTCGCGGCGCTCGGCGACCACTGGCGGGTCAAGGAGGTGCCCGGCCCGCTGGACACGGCCCTGCAAGCCCTCGCCGAGGCCAAGCGGCACGGCGGCAACGCCTTCCTGCTCACCGACGGCGACGGCACCTTCCGGCTGCTCAGCGACCCGGACGAGGCCCTGCTGGCCGCCACCGTGCCGCCCGGCAAGCCCGAGGAGTGGCGCCGTCTGGACGCCACCGTGCTGCACGCCACGCTGCTCGACCACACCTGGCACGTGCCCGACGGCCCGGACGACATCGGCTACCTGCACACCGCCGTCGCCGCCGAGCGCGAGGCCGCCCGCACCGGCGGCACGGCCGTACTGCTCAGCCCGGTCAAGGAGAGCGTGGTCCGCCGGCTGGCCGAGCAGGGCGTCACGATGCCCCGCAAGTCCACCTCCTTCGGCCCCAAGCCCGCCACCGGCCTGGTCCTGCGCAGCCTCGAGATCTGCTGACCAGGCTGGGCTGACCGGGCCGGGCTGGCCCCGGTACGACGAAGGCCCGGCAGGATGCTTCCTGCCGGGCCTTCGCTCTTGGTGCTACTTACCGCTTGTCGTCCCGGACGTCGACCTCGTCGATCTCCAGGTCATCCTCGTCGTAGTACTCCTCGACGTCTTCCTCGTCCTCGTAGATGTCGCGGTCCTCACCGGCGTCGTCCACGGCGACCTTGCGGCGCGGGGCCTCCTCGCGGACGGGCTCCTCGCCCTCCTCGTCCTCGCCCAGCTCGGGGTCGAGAGCGTCCACGAACTCCAGGCCGTCGATCTCGGCCAGCCGCTCGTGGGCGTTGGTCGAACCGTCGGTGTCGGCCTCGGCGGCCTTGGCGAACCAGTCGCGGGCCTCCTCCTCGCGGCCGACCGCGATCAGCGCCTCGGCGTAGGCATAGCGCAGGCGCGCCGTCCACGGGTGCACCGCGCTGGAGCCGAGCTCGGGGCTCTGCAGGGTCACCAGGGCCGCGTCCAGCTGGCCCAGATCGGCGCGGGCGCCGGAGGCGACCAGGCGCATCTCGACCTGGCCGGCCTTGTCCAGCTGCTTGACCTCGGGCTCACCGGCCATCGCCAGCGCCTTCTCCGGCCGGCCCAGACCGCGCTCGCAGTCCGCCATGACCGGCCACAGGTCCACCCGGCCGGTCATCCGGCGCGCGGCGCGGAACTCGGTCAGCGCCTCGGCGTACCGCTGGGTGGCGTACGAGGCGAAGCCCGCCGCCTCACGGACGGAGGCCACGCGCGAGGCCAGCCGCAGCGCGACGCGGGAGTACTTGTACGCCTCCTCCGGCTCGCTGTCGATCAGCCGCGCGACCATCACCAGGTTGCGCGCCACGTCGTCGGCGAGGGTCTTCGGCAGGCTCTTCAGGTCCTGACGGACATCCGCGTCGATCTCGAAGCCCGTGACGTCCTCGGGGATCGGCAGCCGGTTGACCGGCTCGTAGTTCCCACGACGGTCGTCGTAGTCCGAGCGCTCCTCACGACGCGGGCCACGGTCGTAGCCGCCCCGGTCGTCACGGCGCGGGCCGCGGTCGTAACCGCCACGGTCACCCCGGTCGCCCCGGTCGTCGCGGCGGAAACCGCCGGACGGCCGGTCGTCCCGACGCGGACCACGGTCGTAACCGCCGCCAGAGGGGCGGTCGTCACGGCGCGGGCCACGGTCGAAGCCGCCCCGGTCGTCACGACGGGGGCCGCGGTCGTAACCGCCGCCAGAGGGGCGGTCGCCACGGTCGTCGCGGCGGAAGCCACCACCGGTGGGACGATCACCACGGTCGTCACGACGGAAGCCACCACCGGCCGGACGGTCGTCGCGACGCGGGCCACGGTCGAAGCCGCCCCGGTCGTCACGGTCACGACCGTAACCACCCGACGGACGGTCACCACGGTCGTCGCGGCGGAAGCCACCACCGGTGGGACGATCACCACGGTCGTCACGACGGAAGCCACCACCGGCCGGACGGTCGTCACGGCGCGGGCCACGGTCGAAGCCACCGCCCGAGGGACGGTCACCACGGTCGTCGCGGCGGAAACCGCCGCCGGACGGACGGTCACCGTAGGAGCGGCCACCACGGTCGTCACGGTCACGGTTGAAGCCGCCACCCGACGGACGGTCATCCCGACGCGGACCACGGTCGAA
>NZ_JBEOWY010000108.1:0-5159 GCF_040296285.1 Kitasatospora sp. NPDC002227 | reverse complement strand
GACACCCCCGTCATCACCCTCGACGCCCGCCGACGCGACAGCGCCAAGAGCGCCCTCATCACCCTCGTCGAACACGCACTCCTCGCCCGACTGCGCTGAGACGGAGCCGTGCCACGTGCCTGTGGGGCGTGCGACCGACGGTCGCACGCCCCAGGTGTGAGAGACCGATAACAGTTCGGTAGGCATTTAAAGATCGAAACTAACGCAGCGTGACAACGGCTCACCGCTCCGCACGGAGTGGCCCGAATTTTGCCGGGCCTGCCCCCTAATGTCCGTTTTGCACCGGCCGGTTCGGCCGCGAGGCGGCTGTTTGTCCCCCATCCGCACACGTGTTGAAATTCCAGCTACCCCGTCGTCTTCGTAGGCAGTTCCACCCAGCAGCGGGCTGCGGCAAGCGGGGGACAGCCGCTGGATTGATCCATGGCCGCCCTGCGGCCGAGAGGTTGTTGTCGAGTGAGGCGTAAGCAGCCAGACACCCCGCAGCGGCGCTCCGAGCCCCGCCAGCAAGCACCGGGCGGGCCCGGTCCGGGCACCGAAGGCTTCTCCGCGTTCAGCCCGGTCGAGGACCGGACGGCCGTCGGAGCCGGACCGCAGGCGCCCACCGCGCCGCCCGGCGGTGCCGCCAAGCGCGCCGAGAACAGTGGAACGGCCGAGAGCCGCTACGAGTTCCTGGCCCCGCGCAACTGGCGCGTACCGACCCGACTCGTCGCGATCCTGCTGATCCCGGTCGTCATCGGCCTGGTCTTCGGCGGTCTGCGCGTCAACTCGTCCTTCGACGAGTACACGACCGCCGACCACGCCGAGAAGACCGCCCGCCTCGCCCGCGCCGCGACCCAGCTCGCCGACGCCTACGAGAGCGAGCGCGACCTCTCCGCACTCCCCCTGCTGAGCGGCCAGGACCCCCAGGGTCTGGTGCCCAAGCTCCGGGCCAAGAGCGACGAGGCGCTCGCCGCGTACAAGGACGCCTTCGCGAAGGTCTCCGACGACGCGGCCCTGCAGCGCCGCAACGACTCCTTCCAGCAGATGGTCGTCGCGCTCCCCCACCTGCGGGCCAACGCCTACAACAAGGAGCTCTTCGCCACCGCGACCCAGGCCGCGTACTCGGCGCTGATCGCCCCGCTGATGGCGTACGACAACTCGGTCGGCTTCGGCTCCACCTCGGTCACCAGCCGCGGCCGCGCCATCTACGCGATGTCGCTCGCCAAGGCCTCCGCCTCGACCCAGCGCGCGCTGATGCTCAGCCTGCTGGTCGGTATCGGCCAGAACGCCACCACCCGGCACGAGAACGTCGACCTCATCCAGTCGCTGCTGGTCTCCGCCAAGCTGGAGCAGGTCTCGCTCAACGAGTTCAACACCGGCTCGACCGCCGAGGACATCGGCGTCTACGCCAACTCGCTGGTCGCCGAGGCCCAGTCCGACGCCCGCGCCCCGCTGCGGATGCCCGACGGCCACACCGTGCCGACCATGCAGGGCCTGATGAACATCGGCCTCGCCTACCAGCAGGCCGCCTCCGACGGCATGCTGAACGGCCCGGAGGCGGCCGCCATCGCCGCCAAGGACGCCAGCGACTCCGGTCTGCGACCGGAGAACTGGATCCAGGCCACCGCGAGCCACATCAACGCGCTGCGCACCACCGAGTCGACCCTGCTCGACCAGGTCGTCTCCGACGCCGCCGACATCCGGGACAACGCCCAGACCGACGCCATCCTCAACTCGGCGATCGTGATCGCCGCGCTGGCGCTGGCCGGTCTGCTCACCGGCTTCATCGCCCGCTCGATGATCCTCGGCATGCGCGTGCTCAACACCGCCGCGCTGGAGATCGCCAACCACCGTCTGCCCGACCTGGTCGACAAGCTCTCCAAGACCGACCCGGAGCGGGTGGACACCAAGGTCGAGCAGATCCCGCTGTGGGGCAAGGACGAGATCGGCGAGGTCGCCCGAGCCTTCGACCAGGTCCACCAGCAGGCGGTCTCGCTCGCCGCCGAGCAGGCGCTGCTGCGAGGCAACGTCAACGCGATCTTCACCAACCTCTCCCGCCGCAGCCAGGGCCTGATCCAGCGCCAGCTGGCGCTGATCACCGAGCTGGAGAACAACGAGGCCGACCCGGACCAGCTGGAGAACCTCTTCAAGCTGGACCACCTGGCCACCCGTATGCGCCGCAACGGTGAGAACCTGCTCGTCCTCGCGGGCGAGGAGGCCGGCCGTCGCTGGAACACCCCGGTGCCGCTGGTCGACGTGCTCCGCGCCGCCGCCTCCGAGGTGGAGCAGTACGAGCGTGTCGAGCTGGCCGGCATTCCCGAGGCCGAGGTCGTCGGCGCCGCCGTGACCGACCTCGTCCACCTGCTCGCCGAGCTGCTGGAGAACGCCACCACCTTCTCCAGCCCGCAGACCCGGGTGCTGGTCAACGCCACCCGCCTGCCGGACGGCCGCGTGCTGGTCGAGATCCACGACAAGGGCATCGGCCTCACCGCCGAGGACTTC
Source organism: Kitasatospora sp. NPDC002227 (assembly GCF_040296285.1). NCBI lineage: Bacteria > Bacillati > Actinomycetota > Actinomycetes > Kitasatosporales > Streptomycetaceae > Kitasatospora > Kitasatospora sp. NPDC002227. The sequence goes on along the minus strand of NZ_JBEOWY010000108.1, from coordinate 2,678 downwards.
GCCGAGATCAACGAGAAGCTGGCCGAGCCGCCGACGGTCGACGTCACGGTCTCCCGCCGCATGGGCCTCTTCGTGGTCGGCCGCCTCTCCCAGCGGCACGACATCCGCGTCCAGCTCCGCCCCTCGGGCGAGTCGGCCGGTACGACCTCGCTGGTCATGCTCCCGCAGCCCCTCACCCAGCTCCGGGCGATGCCCGAGCCGGAGGAGGAGTTCACGGTCTCCCGGATCTTCGACCAGGAGCCGCAGCAGCAGGACGCCTGGGGCCAGCAGGCCCGCAGCGCGGCCGAGCTCGGCTTCGACGAGCACCTCACCGGCACCGGCAGCAGCGGCTTCAGCCCCGCGCTGGAGTCGATGCAGCGCTCGCAGCGTCTCGACCAGCGCCGCCGCGCCGCCCTGGAGGCCGGCCCGGGCGCCGAGCAGGCCGAGGGCTACGGCGACTACGCCGAGTACGAGTCCGACGTCTTCGCGCCCACCCACGAGGCCGTGGCCGAGGTCGTGGAGGAGACCGAGGAGCAGTACGCCGCGGACCAGTACGGACAGGCCCAGTACGCCGACGGGCAGTACGCCCAGCAGCCCTACGGCCAGGACGACTACCAGGGCTACCAGCAGGACGCCTGGGGCCAGCAGCAGGGCTACCAGGAGTACGGCTACGCCGAGGAGCCCCAGCAGGACCCGTACGGGCGCCAGCAGGCGGCCGAGTACGGCTACCAGGACTCCGGGTACGCCCAGCAGGGCTACGGCTACCAGGACTACCCGCAGGAGCCGTACGGCACCGGGGCCGACGAGCCGGCCGGCCACCCGTACCCGCCGGAGCTGCCGGCCGGGTCGGACACCCTGGACTCGGGCCTGCCGCAGCGGCGCCCGGGCCAGCAGCTGGCCGGTGGCGGCTTCGGCGGCGGTCGCTTCGAGGAGCAGGGCGGCGCCGAGACGCCGAACTGGTTCACCGGGGCCAAGGACACCTCCGGCGGCTCGGCCGAGCCGCAGAGCCACGAGGTGTCGGCGCTGGGTGGCTACGGCCCGACCGGCCCGTCCACCTCGCGCGAGTGGCAGTCGGCCAACGACGGTGACTGGCAGCGCGCGGAGGCACTGCGCGAGCCGTCCTCGGCCGGCACCACCGCCTCCGGGCTGCCCCGCCGGGTGCCGAAGCAGAACCTTGTCGCGGGCAACGCGAAGCCCACTCCGCAGGACGGGCCGCAGGTCTCCCGCAGCCCCGAGGAGGTGCGCGGCCGGCTGACCAACCTGCGCCGCGGCGTCGAGCAGGGCCGCAACGCGAGCGGCGATTCCGGCAACACCGGAAGCTTCCGGATCGACCCCGACCAGGGGCCCTCCGGCAACGGACAGCAGAACCGCACCGATCTCTTCGGCGGCTCGAACCACCAGGAGCGTTGAGTTGAGTCAGATGAGCCAGGCCGCACAGAACCTGAACTGGCTGATCACCAATTTCGTGGACAACACCCCCGGGGTGTCGCACACGGTGGTGGTCTCCGCCGACGGGCTCCTGCTCGCCATGTCCGAGGGCTTCCCCCGCGACCGCGCCGACCAGCTCGCCGCCGTCGCCTCCGGCCTCACCTCCCTCACCTCCGGCGCCAGCCGGATCTTCGAGGGCGGCGAGGTCAACCAGACCGTCGTCGAGATGGAGCGCGGCTTCCTCTTCCTGATGGCCATCAGCGACGGCTCCTCGCTGGCCGTACTGGCCTCCCCGGACTCGGACATCGGTCTGGTCGGCTACGAGATGGCCCTCCTCGTCGACCGCGCCGGCGCCGTCCTCACCCCTGCTCTACGCGCGGAACTCCAGGGCAGCCTGCTGCACTGACGGTTCGTCGGATACCGTCCTGGTATTCGAAAGACCTCATTGCTCTTCCCGGGCCCGCCCCCGCGGGCTCGGGAAGAGCGTTGTACGGCTTTCGCACCACCGGCCCAGGCCTTCGGACCTGAGCTCGCACCGCACCGCCGCACCATGTGAGGAGAGGAACCGTGACCCCGCCCGACGACCGCAGCGGCCAGTACGGCGTTCCGTACCCTGGCACCGGCCTTGACGCCTTCGGAGCCCCCGGCGTCGGCCACGGTCAGCAGTACGAGCAGCCGTACGCTCCGCACGGCTACGGTCAGCCGCAGGCGCCGTACGGCCAGCAGCAGTTCTCCCCGTACGGGGACCAGAGCTTCGCTCCCCCGGCGCCGGGCTTCGCGCCCGGCCAGGGCCGGCGCGGCCCCGAGTACTTCCCTGAACAGGCCCCGCCCGCCGAGCCGGGCGGCGTCGAGGAGTACGACGAGGAAGAGGACTCCGGGCCGCTGATCCGCCCGTTCGCGATGACCGGCGGCCGCACCCGCCCCCGGTACGAACTCGCCCTGGAGGCCCTGGTCTCGGCGAGCGTCGCCCCGGACCGGCTCGCCACCCTGCTGCCCGAGCACCAGCGGATCTGCACCCTCTGCACCGAGGTGAAGTCCGTCGCGGAGGTCTCGGCCCTGCTGAACATCCCTCTGGGAGTGGCCCGGATCCTCGTCGCCGACCTCGCGGAGGCCGGTCTCGTCGCGATCCACCAGCCCGCCGCCGGCGGCGAATCCGGCAACCAGCCCGACGTCACCCTGCTCGAAAGGGTCCTCAGTGGACTTCGCAAGCTCTAACGCGGCCGCCCCCAGCCGCGCCACCACCTCCGCGAAGATCGTCGTCGCGGGCGGCT
>NZ_JBEOWY010000107.1:0-6842 GCF_040296285.1 Kitasatospora sp. NPDC002227 | reverse complement strand
ATCTCCAGGAAACTGCGGACACCCTGCTCACGCAGGCTGGTGACCGCATCCGCGAAGCGCACCGCCTCGCGGACGTGCCGCACCCAGTACTCGGCCGTGGCGAAGTCACCAACGCTGGTGGCCACCACCGTGATTCGCGGCTGCGCGAAGGCCAACGCCTCCACGATGGCCCGGAACTCGTCCAGCATCGGCTCCATCAGCGCCGAGTGGAACGCATGGCTGACGGTGAGCCGCTTGACCCGCCGTCCCTCCGCCCGCCAGGCGGCCTCCAGCTCGGCGACAGCGCCCTCGACACCCGAAACCACCACGGAGTCAGCAGAGTTGACCGCCGCGATGTCGACACCGTCGACCAGCGCGGCCCGAACCTCCCCCTCCGAGGCCTGCACCGCGAGCATCGCACCACCGGCCGGCAGCGCCTGCATCAGACGCCCACGCGCCGCCACCAACGTGCACGCATCCGCCAGCGACAGCACACCAGCCACATGCGCAGCCGCGATCTCACCGATCGAGTGCCCGGCCAGGAAGTCCGGACGGACGCCCCAGGACTCCACCAGCCGGTACAGCGCCACCTCGAAGGCGAACAGCCCTGCCTGGGTCCAGACGGTCTGGTCGAGCAGATCGGTAGCGGCGTCGAACATCACCTCACGCAGCGGACGGCCGAGATCGAACTGCGCGCACACCTCGTCCAGCACCGCCGCGAACACCGGGAACGCCTCATACAGCTCCCGCCCCATCCCCGCCCGCTGACTCCCCTGGCCGGAGAACAGGAACGCCGTCTTCCCCACCGAACCAGGCGCAGCCACGCCCCGGACGGCCGTGGAGGTCTCCGGCTCGCGGGCGAACGCCTCGGTGGCGGCCAGGAGTTCGGCGCGGTCCCGGCCGAGCAGGACGGCTCGGTGCTCGAGTGCCTGGCGGCCGGTGGCCAGCGAGTAGGCGGTGTCGAGCGCCGAGGCCTCGCTGTCCCGCAGGTAGTGCGCCAGGCGCTCCGCCTGGGCGGCCAGGCCAGCCGCGTCCTTGCCGGAGAGCACCCACGGCAGTTGGCGAGAGCCGTCCGGGGTCTCGGCGGGCACAGCCTCGGTGGCGGCGGCCGCGACCGGCGGCTCCTCGATGATCACGTGGGCGTTGGTGCCGCTGATGCCGAAGGAGGAGACACCGGCCCGGCGCACCCGCCCGTCCGCCGGCCAGGCAGTGGGCTCGGTGAGCAGGCTGATGGTGCCCGCCGACCAGTCGACCTGGTGGCTGGGCTCGTCCACGTGCAGAGTCTGCGGCAGGAGTTCGTGCCGCATGGCCATCACCATCTTGATGATGCCGCCGACACCGGCCGCCGCCTGGGCGTGGCCGATGTTCGACTTGAGCGAGCCGAGCAGCAGCGGGCTGTCCGCGTCGCGGTCGCGGCCGTAGGTGGCGAACAGGGCCTGGGCCTCGATCGGGTCGCCCAGCTTGGTGCCGGTGCCGTGCGCCTCGACCACGTCGACCTCGGCGGGCGAGAGACCGGCGTTGGCCAGCGCGGCGCGGATCACCCGCTGCTGAGCGGGGCCGTTCGGGGCGGTCAGACCATTGGAGGCACCGTCCTGGTTGACGGCCGAACCACGCACCACAGCGAGGACGTTGTGGCCGAGCCGCTCGGCGTCACTGAGCCGCTCGACCAGCAGCATGCCGACGCCCTCGGCCCAGCCGGTGCCGTCGGCCGCGTCGGCGAAGGACTTGCAGCGGCCGTCGGCCGCCAGGCCCTGCTGGCGGCTGAACTGGACGAACATGTTCGGCGAGGCGAGGATCGCCGCGCCTCCGACCAGGGCCATGCTGCACTCGTCCTGGTGCAGGGCCTGGACCGCGAGGTGCAGGGCGACCAGCGAGGAGGAGCAGGCGGTGTCGACCGTCATCGACGGGCCTTCGAGCCCGAAGGTGTAGGAGAGACGGCCGGAGACCACACTGCTCGCGTTGCCGGTGAGCAGGTGGGCCTCGATCTCCTCGGGAGCCTGGCCGACCAGCGGGCCGTAGCCCTGGAAGGCGGCACCGATGAAGACACCGGTCCGACTGCCGCGCACGGTCGCCGGGCTGATACCGGCCCGCTCGAACACCTCCCAGCCGGTCTCGAGGAGCAGGCGCTGCTGCGGGTCCATGGCGAGCGCCTCGCGCGGGGCGATGCCGAAGAATCCGGCGTCAAAGCGGTCGGCGTCGTACAGGAAGCCACCGTGGCGGGTGTAGCTGGTGCCGGAACGCTCAGGGTCGGGGTCGTAGAGGTTCTCGAGGTCCCAGCCACGGTTGGCCGGGAACTCGTCCACGGCGTCCCGGCCCTCGGCCACCAACTGCCAGAGCGCCTCGGGCGAGTCCACCGCGCCGGGGTAGCGGCAGGCCATGCCGACGATCACGATCGGATCGTCCTCGGCCGTACGCACCGAGGCCGCGCCCGCCACCGGCCGGGCGGCCTCGACGCCGCCGAGCAGCTCGGCCTCCAGGAAGGCGGCGAGCGAGGCGGCTGTCGGGTGGTCGAAGACCAGGGTGGCGGGCAGGCGCAGACCGGTCGCGGTGTTGAGGCGGTTGCGCAGCTCGACCGAGGTGAGCGAGTCGAAGCCGAGCTCCTTGAACGCCCGGTCCGGCTCCACGGCCGTGGCGGTGGAGTGGCCGAGCACGGCCACCACCTGCGCCTGCACGAGGTCGAGCAGAGCGCGGGCGCGGTCCGCGCCGGAGAGCGGTGCGAGCTGCTGGAGCAGCGAGGACTGGCCGCGACCGCGTACCGCCGTCTCCGCCACCCGGCGGCGCGCCGGACGTACCAGGGCGCGCAGCAGGCTGGGCACCCCGGCGTCACCGGCCTCGGCCTGCAGAGCGCTCACGTCGAGGCGGACGGGGACGGTCACGGCGCGAGCCGCAGTGCGTCCGGCGTCGAAGGCGGCCATGCCCTGCGCGGCGTCGAACGGCAGCAGGCCGCTGCGGGCCATCCGCTGCAGGTCGGCCTCGGTCACCTCGCCGGTCATGCCGCCGCCGGACTGCTGCCACGGGCCCCAGGCGAGGGAGGCGGCGGGCAGGCCGAGGGTGCGGCGGTGACCGGCGAGGGCGTCAAGGTAGGCGTTGGCGGCAGCGTAGTTGGACTGGCCGGCGCTGCCGAGGACGCCCGCGATCGAGGAGAAGAGGACGAACGCGGCGAGGTCCTGGGTGAGCGTGAGCTCGTGCAGGTGCCGGGCGGCGTCGGCCTTGGGGCCACGGACAGCGGCGAGCCGCTCGGGGGTCATGCCAGCAACCAGGCCGTCGTCCAGCACACCCGCCGTGTGCACCACGGCGGTCAGCTCACGGCCGGCCAGAACGGCGGCCAGCGCGTCGCGGTCGGCGACGTCACAGGCCACCACCTCCGCCGTGGCACCCAACTCGCCAAGCTCGGAGACCAGTTCGGCCGCACCAGCAGCCTCGAGGCCACGGCGGGAGAGCAGTAGGAGCTTGCGCGCCCCGTGCTCGGTGACCAGGTGCCGGGCCACCAGCCCGCCCAGCGAACCGGTACCACCGGTGATCAGCACCTCACGCGCCGGGTCGAGCTGCTGCGGGACCGTGAGAACGACCTTGCCGACATGCTTGGCCTGGCTGACGAAACGGAACGCCTCCCGGGCCTGCCGGACATCCCAACTGCGCACCGGGAGTGTCTCGATGACGCCCGACGCGAACAGGTCGAGCAGCTCGGCGAGGAGCTCGCCGATCCGCGCCGGGCCGGCCTCGACCAAGTCGAACGCCTGGTACTTCACACCCTCGGGCACCGTCGTGCGGATGTCCGTCTTACCCATCTCCAGGAAGCGGCCATCGCGCGGAAGCAGCTCCAGCGAAGCATCCACGAACTCACCCGCCAGGGCGTTGAGGACGACGTCCACGCCCTCCCCGCCCGTCACCGCGAGGAACTTCTCCGCGAAAGCCAGGTCACGCGAGGACGCGATGTGGTCATCGTCCAGGCCCAGCGAGCGCAAGGTGTCCCACTTGCCGGGGCTCGCGGTCGCGAACACCTCCGCACCCAGGTACCGGGCCAGCTGGATCGCCGCCATACCGACACCACCGGCACCCGCGTGCACCAGCACCCGCTCACCGGCCCGCACCGAACCGAGATCCGTCCACGCGTACAGCGCGGTCAGGAACACGATCGGCACCGACGCCGCCCGCGCGAACGACCACCCCACCGGAACCGGCGCCACCATCCGGTAGTCGGTGACCGCGAACGGCCCGAACCCACCACCGAACATCCCCAGCACCCGGTCACCCACAGCCAGCCCAGCCACGCCCGGACCGACCTCGGCCACCACACCCGCACCCTCGATACCCAGCGGCGCCACCACCGGATACATCCCCAAAGCATTCAGCACGTCCCGGAAGTTCACACCCCCGGCCCGCACCGCGATCCGCACCTGACCCTCGGCCAACGGCTCCACCGCCGCCTCGACAAGCTCCAACGCCTCCAGCGTGCCCCGCTCACGACTGTCCAGCCGCCACGCAACACCCCCCGGCGCCACCAACTCCCCAGCCGAATCAGCCCGCAACAACCGCGGCGCCAACACCCCACCGGCCCGAACAGCCACCTGCGACTCACCCGAAGCAACAGCCCCGGCCACCACAGCCCACGACTCCGCAGAGCCGTCCACATCCACCAACACAACCCGACCCGGCTGCTCCGACTGAGCAGAACGCACCAGACCCCAGACCGCCGCACCCTCCAGATCAGCCACACCCTCGCCCGACGTCACCGCCACGGCGCCACGGGTCAGCACCACCAGCCGCGAACCCGAGCCCTGCAGAGCGGAGAGCACACCCTCGGCCGACCCGCCGCACACCACCAGCACCGACGCCGACTCGGCGTCACCCACCGGCAGCCCACTGCCCAGGGAGTCCTCGCCCAGCAGCGCCCAGCCCTCCGTCGTCGCGGCCGCATCCGCCTCTGCAGCGACCCACTCGACGGCGTACTGGTCCTCGGCGCCGATCCCAGCCGCGGGCTTCAGCTGCGCGGCCGTGACCGGCCGCAGGACCAGCGAGTCCACCGTCGCCACTGGGGCACCCGCCTGGTCGGCGACCAGCAGCGCGACGCCGTCGGTGCCCGTCCGCGACAGGCGCACGCGCAGCGCGGCCGCCCCCGAGGCGTAGAGCGACACGCCCGACCACGCGAACGGCAGTCGGCCGCTCCCGGCCTCATCCGCCGGCAGCAGCTCGCCGATCGAGATGGCGTGCAGGGCGGCGTCCAGCAGTGCCGGGTGCAGGCCGAAGCCCTCGGCACCGGCATCCGCCGGCAGCGCGACCTCGGCGTAGACGTCGGAGCCGACCCGCCAGGCGGCTCGCAGGCCCTGGAACGACGGGCCGTAGGCGAAGCCGCCCTCGGCCAGGCCTTCGTACAGCGCCTCGACCCCGAGGGCGACCGCGCCCGGCGGCGGCCACTCGGTCAGCGCGGCCTTGGCAGCCGAGCCGCTGAGGCCCGCCGAGAGGACACCGCTGGCGTGGCGCACCCAGAGGCCCGTGGCCTCGTCGGACTGCGAGTGCACGCTCACCGGGCGCAATCCGGTCTCGTCGGGGGCGCCGACCCAGACCTGCACCCGGACGGCGCCATGCGCGGGGAGCACGAGCGGGGCGTGCAGGGTGAGTTCGTCCACCCGGTCACAGCCGATCTGGTCGGCGGCGCGCATGGCGAGCTCGACGAAGGCGGTGCCGGGGAGCAGGACGTGGTCCATGATCCGGTGCTCGGCCAGCCACGGGTGGGTCTTGAACGAGAGCGAACCGGTCAGCAGGTAGCCGTCGGTGTCGACCAGGCGGACGGCCGCGCCGAGCAGCGGGTGCTCGGCGGCGCTCAGGCCGAGGCCGGAGGCGTCGCCGGCGGGGCAGGCCATGGTGGGCCAGAAGTGCTCGTGCTGGAAGGCGTAGGTGGGCAGGTCGAGGTGGGCCGCGCCGGTGAACAGGGCGGACCAGTCGACAGCTGTGCCGCGGACGTAGGCGCCTGCCAGCGCGGTCAACAGACTGGCCGCCTCGGGGCGGCCGGCGCGCTGGGTGGCGAGGCAGCCGGTCTCGGCGGCCATCGCGGCGAGCACGCCGTCGGGGCCGAGCTCGAGGAAGGTCCGGACGCCCTCACTCTCCAGCGCCGCGACGCCGTCGGCGAAGCGGACGGTCTCGCGAACGTGGCGCACCCAGTGCTCAGGGCTGGTGAGCTCGGCGTCCGCCAGGTTGGACACCACCGGGATGCGGGGCGCGGAGTATGTGAGCGACTCCGCGACTGCGCGGAAGTCGGCGAGCATCGGGTCCATCAGCGAGGAGTGGAACGCGTGGCTCACGGTGAGCCGCTTGACCTTCCGCCCCTCCTCCCGCCAGACCGCCTCCAGCGCCGCGACATCCGCCTCAGCACCGGAAACCACCACGGACGAAGGCCCATTAACCGCCGCAACATCCACCGCGCCGGCCAGCACGGCCCGGACCTCGGCCTCCGTCGCCTGCACGGCGAGCATCGCACCACCACTCGGCAGCGCCTGCATCAGCCGACCCCGAGCGGCCACCAGACGGCACGCGTCCTCCAACGACCAGACACCGGCCACATACGCCGCCGCCAGCTCACCGATCGAATGCCCCGCCACCAAGTCGGGCGTCACACCCCACGACTCCACCAGCCGGAACAGCGCCACCTCGAAGGCGAACAGTCCAGCCTGCGTCCACACGGTCCGGTCCAGCAGATCCGTCGAGGCGTCGAACATCACCTCACGCAGCGGCCGCTCCAACTCGGCGTCGAACTGCGCACACACCGCATCCAGCGCATCCGCGAACACCGGGAACGCCCCGTACAGTTCACGCCCCATCCCCGCCCGCTGACTCCCCTGGCCGGAGAACAGGAACCCGGTCCGGCC
>NZ_JBEOWY010000106.1:0-8064 GCF_040296285.1 Kitasatospora sp. NPDC002227 | reverse complement strand
ACCCCAGAACTCGCAGTGGTTCCGGCGGAGAGAGTGCTCACCTGCTGGCGGCTACGGCACCGAGTCTCTACGACTCAGCAAGTCCCATTAGGCGGTGACGGTGGCGAGGGCCTGGAAGACCAGGGCGGTGGAGGTGGCGCCCGGGTCCTGGTGGCCGATGCTGCGGGGGCCCAGGTAGGAGGCGCGGCCCTTGCGGGCCTGGAGGGCGGTGGTGGCCTCGGCGCCGTGGGCGGCCGCGTCGGCGGCGGCCTTCGCGGCGGCGGGCAGGTCGGCGGCCGGGTGGTCGGCGCCCGGGTGGTCGGCGGCGGCCGTGAAGGCGGCGACCGCGGGGGCCCAGGCGTCGACAATGGTCTTGTCACCCGGAGCGGCCCCGCCCAGCTCCCGCAGGGCGGCCAGCCCGGCCGCCAGGGCCTCGCCCAGTTCGGCGGTGGTGGCCCGCTCGCCGGGCAGCTCCTTGCCCATCGCGCGGAAGGCGGAGCCGTAGAGCGGCCCGGAGGCGCCGCCGACCCGGGAGATCAGGGTGGTGCCGACCTTCGTCAGGACGGCGCCGACCGAGGCCGGGGCGAGGGCGTCGAGCGCGGGCAGCACGGCGGTGAAGCCACGGCTGAGGTTGCTGCCGTGGTCGCCGTCGCCGATCGCGGAGTCCAGCTCGGTGAGGCGGGCCTGCTCGCGTTCGACGGCGGCGGCGATCTCGCGGATCCAGGCCAGGGCGAGGGGGATGTCCAAGGGGAGCTCCGATCGAGGGGGCTTTCAGGGGCTCAGGACCAGCGGAGGGCGGGGGTGGCCACCGGTGCGTCCCAGAGGTCGAGCAGGTGGGGGTCGGCCTTGGTGAGGGTGAGGGAGAAGCCGGCCATGTCGAGGCTGGTGACGTAGTTGCCGACCAGGTTGCGGGCGATGGTGATGCCGCGCTCGGCGAGCCGGGCGGCGACCTCGCCGTAGACCACGTACAGCTCGATCAGCGGGGTGCCGCCGAGGCCGTTGACCAGGGCGATCACCTCGTCACCGGCGGCGAGCTCGTGGTCGGCCAGGACGGTGTCGACCACCTCGGCGGCCAGTTCGCGGGCCGGGCGCAGCCGCTCGCGGCGCCGCCCGGGCTCGCCGTGGATGCCGACGCCGACCTCGATCTCGTCGTCCGGGAGATCGAATCCGGGCTTGCCCGCGGCCGGGACGGTCGCCGCGGTGAGGGCGATCGCGAAGGAGCGGGAGGCGGCGTTGACCCGCTCGCCGAGGGCGGCGACCTCGGCCAGCGGGGCGCTGCGCTCGGCGAGCGCGCCGACGGCCTTCTCGACCACGACGGTGGCGCCGGTGCCGCGCCGGCCGGCGGTGAAGGTGGAGTCCTGGACGGCCACATCGTCGTCCACCAGTACGGTGCGGACCTCGATGCCCTCCTCCTCGGCCAGCTCGGCGGCCAGGCGGAAGTTGAGCACGTCGCCGGTGTAGTTCTTGACCACGAGCAGCACCCCGGCGCCGCTGTGCGCGACCTGGGCGGCGGCCAGCACCTGGTCCGGAACGGGTGAGGTGAACACCTCGCCGGGGCAGGCCGCGTCCAGCATGCCGGGGCCGACGAAGCCGCCGTGCAGCGGCTCGTGGCCGGAGCCGCCGCCGGAGACCACCGCGACCTTGGGCGCGGCGGGCCGGGCCCGCCGACTGATCACCCGCTGGCCGAGGTCCACCGTCAGCTCCGGGTGTGCGGCGGCGAAGCCGGCCAGGGCGTCGGTGAGCACGGTGTCCGGGCTGTTGATCAACTTCTTCACGGGCGGGCTCCTTCGGCTGGTGGTACCAACGAGTAAGGTGAGGGCCGTTGGTGACGTTACGCCAGCTCGGCCCGCTCCGGTCGGCATCTCGCACACCAGGTCCCGCGTTCTCACGCCGGAAAGGCCGTCCGGGCTTCACTTGATCACCGAGTACGGGAGGCCCGCCCCGGCTAGGGTCGTGGGCATGGACACTCATGTCGGCATCGTCCTCGTCTCCCACAGTGCGCTGATGGCCGCCGGGCTGCGCGAGCTGCTGCTCGAACTCGGCTCCGGCGCCGTGCCGGTGGAGCTGGCCGGCGGCACCGAGGACGGCGGTCTCGGCACCAGCTACGACCTGATCGTGCGGGCCGTGGCGGCGGCGGACGCGGGCGCCGGGGTGGTCGTGCTGCCCGATCTGGGCAGCTCGGTGCTGACCGCGCGTACCGCGCTGGAGGACCACCCGAGCTGCCTGGTGGCGCTGGTGGACGCGCCGTTCGTGGAGGGGGCGGTGGCGGCCGTGGTCACCGCCTCGGCCGGGGCCTCGCTCGCCGAGGTGGTCAGCGCGGCGGAAGGCGCCCGGGACTTCCGGAAGTTGTGAGAGCGGCGGGTCAAGCGCTGCCCAGGCGGCGGTAAAAAGCGCGCAGGGCGGCTCGCGTACACCCGGTGGCCGCCCGGCGGGCCGGTGGTTGTTCACCGGTGGCTGGTGGGGTGCCTCTCGCACCGCAGCAGCCTTCCGAGACCGGGGAGTTCCACCGTGACGATGCGCACCACCTCGAAGTCCGCCCTGTTCGCCGCCGCCGCGGCCCTGGTGGCCGCGGCCGCCGCCCCGGCCGGGGCCGCCGAGCTCGGCGCGGACGCGCACCGTGGCCGGCACGTGCTGCTGATCAGCATCGACGGCCTGCACGCGGCCGACCTGAGCGCCTGGACGGCCCAGCACCCCGGCTCGGCGCTGGCCCGGCTCGCCCACCGGGGCACCACCTACGCCGACGCCCGGGGCTCCGAGCCCTCCGACTCCTTCCCCGGCATCCTCGCGCTCACCACCGGCGGCAGCCCGAAGTCCACCGGCGTCTACTACGACGACTCCTACGACCGCACGCTCTCCCCGGCGGGCTCGGGCTGCCGGACGGTCGGCACCGAGGTGGTCTTCGACGAGGCAGTGGACCGCGACGCGAGCAGGCTGGACGCGGGCGGCGGGATCGACCCGGCCAAGCTGCCGCTCGACCCGAAGAAGGGCTGCACGCCGGTCTACCCGCACTCCTTCCTGCGTACCAACACCGTCTTCGAGGTGGCCCGCTCGGCCGGCCTGACCACCGCCTGGGCTGACAAGCACCCCGCGTACGACCTGCTCAACGGCCCGTCCGGGCAGGGCGTGGAGGACGCCTTCGATCCGGAGATCGCCTCGACCGACGGCACCGTGGCCGGCACGATCGCCTACGACGCGGTCAAGGTCGCCGGGGTGAGGAACCAGATCGACGGCCGGGACCACACCGGCAGCAAGGCCCAGCCGGTGCCCGCCGTCTTCGGTCTCAACTTCCAGGCCGTCAGCGTCGCGCAGAAGACCGCGGGGTACGCGGCGAAGGGGGCCTTCTCGCCCGAGATCGCGGCGGCGCTGACGGCGACGGACGCGGCGATCGGCCGGCTGACGGCCGAGCTGAAGGCCAAGGGCCTTGAGCGGCGCACCGAGATCGTGCTCACCGCCAAGCACGGGCAGTCGCCCGTCGACCGCTCGAAGCTGAAGATCGTGGACAAGAAGCTGCTGGGGTCGGTCGTCAACGGGGTGCGGCCGGGCCTGCTGGCGCAGGCGACGGCGGACGACGTGGCGCTGCTGTGGCTGACGGACGGGCAGCAGGCGCAGGCCGTGGCGGCGGCGCTGCGGGCGCACGCGGCGGAGCTGGACATCGACCGGGTGCTGGTGGGGCCGGAGCTGGTGCGGCAGTTCGGGAACCCGGCGAAGGACGCGCGGACGCCGGATGTGATCGTGCTGCCCAAGGCGGGGACGGTGTACGCGAAGCCGACCGCGACGAAGGTCGCCGAGCACGGCGGGTTCACGGCGGACGACACGCACGTGGCCCTGCTGGTCGCCGGGCCGGGCGGCGCCGGGCGGACGGTCACCGGGCGGGTGGAGACCACGCAGGTGGCGCCGACGATCCTGAAGTTCCTGGGGCTCGACCCGCGGGCGCTGGACGCCGTCCGCGAGGAGGGGACGCAGTCGCTGCCCGGGCGGTAGGAAACGACCAGGGGCGCGGGGAACGGCGCGAGCGGCCATGCAGGGCCTACGGCCCACCGCTGCGCGCGGTTCCCCGCGCCCCTGGTGTCACTTCGCGTCGGCGTACGTCTCCACCACCGCGGTGCTGAGCGGGAAGCGGACCGGGGTGGGCCCGAAGACCAGGGTGCGGGCCTCCTCGGCGGCTTCGGTGACGGCGGTGGTGACGGCGTCGGCGAGGTCGAGGGGGGTGTGCACCATCACCTCGTCGTGCTGGAAGAAGACCAGGTGGGGGCGGTCGGCGCCGGAGCTGAGGGCGGCGAGGCGCCGGCGCAGGCCGGCCAGCAGGGCGAGGGCCCAGTCGGCGCCGGAGGCCTGGATGACGAAGTTGCGGGTGAAGCGGCCGCGGGCCCGGGCCGAGCGGGCGCCGGCCTCGGCCTCCTGGGTCTCCGTCAGGTCGAACCAGTCGGCGGAGGGCGGCGGGCAGGCCCGGCCCAGCCGGGAGCGGACGACGCCGCCCTCCTCACCGGTGCGGGCCGCCGCCTCCACGTACCCCATCGCGGCCGGGTAGCGGCGGCGCAGGGTGGCGAGCAGCGGGCCGATGTCCCCGCTGGTCTGGCCGTACATGGCGCCGAGCAGGCCGAGCTTGGCCTTCTCGCGGTCCCCCTGGAAGGCCTGGGCGGCGAGCGCCGCGTAGAGGTCGCCCTCGGCGGCGCTGCGGGCCAGGCCGGCGTCCTCGGAGAGGGCGGCGAGCACGCGGGGCTCCAGCTGGGCGGCGTCGGCCACCACCAGGGCCCAGCCCGGGTCGGCCACCACGGCGCCGCGCAGGATGCGGGGGATCTGCAGGGCGCCGCCGCCGCGGCTGGCCCAGCGGCCGGAGACCACGCCGCCGACCACGTACTCGGGGCGGAACCGGCCGCCGTGCACCCAGGCGTCCTGCCAGGCCCAGCCGTGGGCGGCGTGGATCCGGGAGAGCTCCTTGTAGCGGACCAGCAGGCGGGCGGCCGGGTGGTCGACCTGGGCCAGCTCCCAGGAGCGGGTGGAGCTGAGGTGGATGCCGCGATCGCCGAAGGCGCGCAGCACCTGGGTGTGCGAGTCGGGGTTGAACCGGGCGCCGAGGGAGTGCTGGAGCTCGGCGGAGAGCTCGGCCAGCAGCTTGGGCTGGGCGCCCGGGGTGCGCGGGCGCGGGCCGAGCAGCTCGGTGAGCAGCCGGTCGTGCACGTCGGCGCGCCAGGGCAGGCCGTCGTCGGCGATCTCGGTGGCGAGCAGGCCGCCGGCCGACTCGGCGGCCACCAGCAGGCGCAGCCGGGCCCGGGCGGCCTGGTCGGTGACGGCTGCCAGGCGGCGCTGCTGCTCGGCGTGGACGGCGACCACGGCGGCCAGCGCGTCGGTGCCGGGCGGGAGTTGGAGCCGGTCGGGGGCGAAGAGGCTGTCCTGGGCCTCGGCGGCGGCGGCCTCGGGAAGGTCGGCCGGCACCGGCAGGCCGCGCAGGCGCGCCCAGGCGGCGCCCAGCGAGCGGGGCGCGCCCCAGTGGTCCTCATGGCCGAGCAACAGTGTCTCGGTGAGCCGCAGGTCGTGACAGCGGGCCAGCCGCAGCGGCATCAGCGGCTGGTACGCGCTCTCGGCCGTGGCCCAGACCCAGCGCGGCGCCTGCTCGGCCTCCACCCGGGCCACCGCCTGGGCCAGCCGCGGCTCCGGCCGGGGCGGGCCGAGCGGGGTGCCGTCCTCCGCGAGGGGCTGCAGCCGGCCGCCGGAGCCGTGCTGGTCGGGGACGAGCGCCATCCGTGGTGCCACGACGGGCCTCCTCTCGCGATCGGTTCGGACGTGCGTCCCGACGGTAGCGGGTGGCACTGACGACCGGGCGCAGCGCCCGGTGGAAATCACCTGGTCAGACCGGGAGGGCGAGTGTGCGGGCGACAATCGGCCGCAGGGTGGGACGGGCCCGGGCAAGGCGGGCGAAAGGGCGTGGTACCGCTGCCTCGGCAGGGCCTAAGGTCGGCTGCGTGACTGAGAATCCCTTCTTCGCGCCCAGCACCCTGGACTTCGCGCTGCCGCCCTTCGCCGAGATCCGCGAGGAGCACTACCTGCCCGCGTTCGAGCGCGGTATGGCCGAGCAACTCGCCGAGGTCGCCGCCATCGTGGCGGACCAGGCGGAGCCGACCTTCGAGAACACCGTCGTCGCCCTGGAACGGACCGGTCAGCTGCTGGTGCGGGCCCAGCGGGCCCTGGAGAACCAGTCCGGCGCCGACACCACCCCGGGCCTGCAGGAGCTGGAGGCGCAGCTGAGCCCCCGGCTGGCCGCGCACGCCGACGCGATCCTGCTCGACCAGGGCCTGTTCGCCCGCCTGGACGCGGTGCACGCACAGCGGGAGACGCTCGGCCTGGACGCCCAGGACCTGCGCCTGCTGGAGCGCCACCATGTGCGCTTCGTCCGGGCCGGGGCCAGGCTCTCCGAGCAGGAGCAGGCGCGGCTGCGTGAGCTGAACGCCGAACTGGCCTCGCTCGGCACTGCCTTCCGGCAGAACGTCTTCACCGACACCCGGGCCCGCGCGGTGGTGCTGGACACCGCCGAGGAGCTGGACGGCCTCTCCGCCGACGCGGTGGCCGCGGCCGCCGAGAACGGCAAGGCACTCGGCCAGGACGGCAAGTACGTGCTCAGCCTGAAGAACTTCTCCAACCAGACCGAGCTGGCCGAGCTCACCGACCGCGCCCTGCGCGCCCGCCTGCTCGAGGCCTCGCTCGGCCGCGCGGCGGAGACCAACGGCCCGCTGGCGATCAAGCTCGCCACGCTGCGCGCCGAGAAGGCCGCGCTGCTCGGCCACCCGAGCTACGCCGCCTACGTGGTGGCCGACGAGACCTCCGGTTCGGTCGAGGCCGTGGACACGCTGTTCGCCCGCCTGGTCGCCCCCGCCGTGGCCAACGCCGAGCGGGAGGCCGCCCAGCTGGCCGAGGCCGCCGCGGCCGACGGCATCACCGAGCTCGCCGCGCACGACTGGGCGTACTACTCGGAGAAGGTGCGCCAGTCCGCCTACCAGGTGGACGCGGCGGCGCTGCGCCCGTACTTCGAGCTGGAGCGGGTGCTGCGGGACGGCGTGTTCTTCGCGGCGGGCCTGGCCTACGGGATCAAGTTCGCCGAGCGCGCGGACCTGACGGGCTACCACCCGGAGGTCCGGGTCTGGGAGGTGACCGAGGAGGACGGTTCCCCGATCGGCCTCTTCCTCGGGGACTTCCACGCCCGCGAGTCCAAGAGCGGCGGCGCCTGGATGAACGAGCTGGTGCAGCAGTCCGAGCTGTTCGGCCGCCGCCCGGTGGTGGTGAACAACCTCAACGTCGCCAAGGCCGCGCCCGGCGAGCCGGTGCTGCTGACCTGGGACGAGGTGCGCACCCTCTTCCACGAGTTCGGCCACGCGCTGCACGGCCTGTTCTCGGCCGTCCGCTACCCGCTGTTCGCCGGCACCGAGGTGCCGCGCGACTTCGTGGAGTTCCCCTCGCAGGTCAACGAGATGTGGATGACCCGGCCCGAGGTGCTGGCCAACTACGCCCGCCACCACGAGACCGGCGAGCCGCTGCCCGCCGAGCTGATCGGGAGGATGACGGCTGCCGAGAACTTCGGCCAGGGCTTCCGCACGGTCGAGTACCTGGCCGCCGCACTGCTCGACTGGGCCTGGCACTCGGTGCCGGTGGGCACCGAGATCGCCGACGCCGAGGTGTTCGAGGCCGCCGCGCTGAAGGCCGCCGGGCTGGCCGTGCCGGCCGTCCCGCCGCGCTACCGGACCACCTACTTCGGGCACATCTTCTCCGGCGACTACTACGCCGCCGGGTACTACGCCTACATCTGGTCCGAGGTGCTGGACGCGGACACCGTCGAGTGGTTCGGCAGCAACGGCCGCTCCGTCCGGGAGAGCGGCGGCACCTTCCGGGCCGAGCTGCTCTCCCGGGGCGGCAGCGTCGCCGCGCTGGACTGCTTCCGCGCGGTGGTCGGCCGTGACCCGCGCACGGAGCCGCTGCTGGAGCGGCGGGGGCTGGCCGGGGTCTGACCGGGGTGCTGGCCGACCACGCGGTGGTGAGCTTCTGCGGCCCGCCGAGCGCCTGGCGTTCGCTGCTGCCGCACCTCGGCTCCGCTCCTGG
>NZ_JBEOWY010000105.1:424-8083 GCF_040296285.1 Kitasatospora sp. NPDC002227 | reverse complement strand
TCTCCAGGCCTTCGACATCGCCTTCGACGGTCGCCTCTCCGTCGGCCGCCGGTAACTCACACAACACGAGATACACCAGTCGCTGGACACACCCGCACCTGGGAGTACGGCCGACAGGGACAGATCGAGTGGACCCGCCGCCCCGGCGGCCGCTGCTGGCTCTGCCACCAGGAACACACCGAGCGCCTGGAACGGGAAGCCGAAAGAACAACTGGAGCCCGCCCGCACGGCCAACGCCGCGCTGCGCCCGTGCTGGACGTGCCGGGGCCCGCTCTGCCGGATGACGGGCTCGAAGCCGGAGCTACGGGAGAAGGCCGGCCCCGACCGGCTGGAATGCCCGCAGTGCGTCAGCGGCCGGGGGAGCAGGAACCGGGCCCGCTGGTGCAGCCAGCTCCGACCGAGCGGGAGCTATGGCCGCCCTGGTTGCGAAGCCAGCCGACCGGTGGTGGGAGGCCAGGGTGCTGCACGCCAAGGTCCACCCGGTGAAGGACCGCGCCGCTAGGTGCCGACCACCGTCAGGCTGTTGCGACCCCTGTCGCGACCCGCTGTCGTGTGTGGTGGTCCCGTGCTCTGTGACCTGTGGGAATAGCCGCTTCCCCTCGTGCGAGGCCGGGCGCGACAGCTGCGCGTGACGGCGGCCGCCGGGGCATCGCCACCCGGTTCGACAGGACACCCGAGAGCTACCTCGGTGGTCTTCACCTCCGTGCCTCGATGATCTGGATCAGGGGCCTTGCCAAGGCCGTCCCTTGATCACGACCAAGTACGCTCCCTAGGTGTCGGGGTGGGAAGACCAGGGGGTGCAGGGCCGGCTGGCGCGTTCGCCGTCCACGACAAGGTTGAGTCGCTCGTTGAAGAACGCGACGAGGCCCCGGATGTGCTCGGCTTCGTGGAGGGGCTGCTGGTAGGTCCAGGCGATGTCGGGCAGGGCGTGGTCACCGGACGTGGCGGACCAGTAGGACGCTCGTCCCTTGTATGCGCACCACGTGCGGGTGCTGCTGGGGGTGAGCTTCGCGCGGACATCCTCGGGAGGCAGGTAGTAGCGCGTCGGCAGCAGGGTCTCGAACAGCAGGGTTGGCCGGGATGACTCGGCCAGTACCTCGCCGTCCAACTCGACCCGGACATGGCGCGAGGACGCCAGCACGTCGATGCGGTGGAACGGGTCCCTGGGGTGAGCGACGTTGCGTTCGTCCTCCTCGTACCAGGCGTCGAAGGCCCGGAAGTCCAGGACGACGAACCCGTCCAGGGCAGGGTCGGCGGGCTGGAACCCGGCTCCAAGTAGTTGCTGCCCGTCGGTTCTCACGTCAGCCACGCGGCCCTTGGCGGTGTGCACGGTGAAGGGAACCGACGGGTCGAGCACCGGCCTCGCAGACAGGTCGAGCAGGTGCACCCCGGCACCGTCCGCGGCGTCCGTCGCCGCCGTGCCGGTCGGCGACAGCTCTGCTGACATGTCGCTGACCGGCACGGCGTAGGACGGCACGATCCGACGCGGTTCCCAGACCAGCACGGCCCTCGTGGTGTCCACGACCGTGCGCCCGTCCAGGACCGCCCGGATGTGCTTGCCGATCGGCTCGTGCCGGAGCTCGCCCAGGCCTTCGGCCAGCAGGTCACGCATCCGCGTGCTCATCTGCAGCTCCTCCGGAGGTAGGTCTTCCTCGCATGTCCCAGCCTGGCACCGACAGCGACTGCTCGCGCGGCCACGGGAGTGCAGGTCAGGGGTGCGACGCGGGCGGCTGCCGGTTGGCCGGCGTGAGGGGTCCGGCGTTGGTGCAGGGCGGTCTGCGGCTACAACGGCGACAGGTGGCGTGAGTACGACGACGTGGTGCCGGTCATCGCCGCCATCCTGGAGCTGCTGGCGGAGCACGGGCCTCTCGAGCCGGTGTGGCGGCGTGTGGGCCGCTCCGGCCGGCACTGCCTCATGGACGCGCTGGAGAACCCGGACACCCGCAGCGCGCTCAGCGCCTCGCGCACGGCGCGCACCGCCGACCCGCACCGGCTGCCGGGCCGAGCCCGGACAGGACCTCGGCCACGGTGGCTGCGGCGAGCGCGCCGCCGCTCATGCCGCCGTAGTCGCGGCCGCTCTTGTCGGTTGCACCGTCGGTGACCGCAGCCAGACCGATCTCCCCAGCGGAGTCCTCGGTCAGGACCAGCACGTCTTCGCCAGCTTTGGCGTTCCTGGGAATGACGGACTGCTCGGGCACCTTCCAGACGCTCGCGTCTGCCTTCACGCCAACTCGTCCTTGATGTACGAGTTCGTGGTCCAGGCGGTCAGGCAGGTTGTGGCTTCGGGAGGCGGAGTCCGCCGAGAGGAGGCCGGCGGGGCGTCAGGGCAGGACAGGTCAGGTCCGCCCGTCGGCATCGGGTTCCAGCTGCTGTGGGCTCTTCCGGGCCGCTGTTGTGAAGGATCTCCCTCCCCGGCCGTCACGTGTAGAGGCCGACCACGGGGTTCTGGGTCCGGAGGACCAGATGGACGTGGTCGGGCGGTGGAAGTTGTAGTAGTCCTCCCGATCTCGGAGCTTGTCGTTGACGACGCCGGTGTCGGTGCGTCACCTGCTTCCAGCGGTCGGTGTCCTGAGTGGACGTTAAGTCCCTTTTCTCTCGGCTCGTGGTCGCTCGTTCGTGTGAACGTCAGCCGTACTGGTGTGCCAGTCGGGGTTCGGGTGATGTTCTGCTGCGCATGGACAGACGGGCGTATCCGAGCGACTTATCGGACGAGCAGTGGGCGTTGATCGAGCCGATGATCACGGCCTGGAAGCAGGACCGGGTGGCGCGATCGGCGACCGGGGATCCGGGGGGCTGTGATCTGCGGGAGATCGTGAATGCGATCTTCTACCAGAACCGGACGGGCTGTCAGTGGCGCTACCTGCCCCATGATCTGCCGGCCTGGTCGGCGGTGTTCTACTACTTCACGCTGTGGCGCCAGGACGGGCTGGACCAGCGGATCCAGGAACTTCTGCGCTGCCAGGTCCGGGAGCGGGCCCGCCGATTAGAGGACCCGTCCCTCGTGGTCATCGACACCCAGTCCGTGCGTGCGGCCGCCGGTGTCCCGAAGACCACGACGGGGCTGGACGCGAACAAGAAGGTGTCGGGGCGCAAGCGGGGATTGGCCGTGGACGTCATGGGGCTGATCATCGGCGTTGTTGTCCTGGCCGCCTCCGCCCACGACAACGCCGCCGGCACCGCCCTGCTCGACCAGGTCGCCGAGCGGTGCGGGATGCGTCTGGAGAAGGCACTGGTGGACCAGGGCTTCAAGGACGAGGTGATCATCCACGGCGCTCTGCTGGACATCGACGTCGAGGTCGTCCGCCGCAACCCGGCCGACCAGGGCAAGGGCTTCGTCCCGCAGCCGAAACGGTGGGTGGTGGAGCAGACGAACGGCACCTTGCTGCTACACCGGCGCCTCGTCCGTGAGTACGACCACCGGCCCGACACCTCCGCCTCACGCGTCTACTGGGCCTCCACCGCGAACATGACCCGCCGCCTCACCACACCGGCCCCGGCCTGGCGCGACACCCTCGGACTGGCCGCGTGAACGTCACCGAACTTCTGGCAGACCTCCAGGCCCGGCAGGATGAGGCCACCGCCCGCGCCGCAGAACTACGCGCCCGGATCGAAGAGCTCGCCGCAGCCCTGACCGAGACCGAAGCGCGGCTCACGGACCTGGCCACCGCCCGAAAGATCATCGCGGAGGTCACGCCGGCAGGACCCGAATCCGAACCACCCGGGACGAACACCACCTACCAGGCCATCGTGAACGCCTTCAACCAGCACCCCGACCAGGCATTCCGGGCACGCGAGCTGCACGAGCTCCTCGGCATGCCCACCGACGAGGCGTCCGTCAACATCACCCGCAGCCGCCTCGGACGCCTCGCTCGCCAGGGCTTCCTCACCCAACCCGGACGCGGCCGCTACCAGAAACGGACTTAACGTCCTCTGATCGGTGTCGGTGGCTGGCCGCCCGGATTCCGGAGCGCTTGATCGGGCTTCGTGTTGTTGTGACGTCGGACGAGACCGAGCTGGCTATCTTTCCTTTCGGGAGCGGTACCTGCGGGCGGCGGAAGCTCTGGTCGAGCCCAATCGCTGAGCGTTGGGGCGTTCAGGGGCAACGTGCGCAGGCACAGCTTCGCCCCGCGCTCGCGGTCTATGACTTGAAGAATTCTTCATTTTCATAGATAGTGCTTCATGCAAGCTGGCGCTTGGTGCGGCCGGCGGGACTCCTGTGGAAGGACAGCCATGGACGACGTGTTCGGCCAGGAGCTGCACGAGCAACTCGCCGAGGCTCGCAGGCGGCGTGTCGCTGCGCAGGTCGAGGGCGACGAGGACGGTGTGCAGGCCTGTGCCGGGCGGGTGGCGCAGTTGCTGCGGATCGCCGAGAGCCATGGCCTCGATGTCGGGCGCACCGCGACGGACGGGGAGGAGGGTTGAGATGGCTGTCCCGCTCTACCAGGCGAAGGCGGAGTTCTTCCGCACGCTCGGTCATCCCGTCCGGATCAGGGTGCTGGAGCTGCTGGAGCACGGTCCGTGCCCGGTGCGCGAGTTGCTGGCGGCGATCGAGATCGAGCCGTCCAGCTTGTCCCAGCAGCTCTCGGTGCTGCGGCGGAGCAATCTGGTGAGCGCGACCCGTGACGGCAACACCGTGGTCTACGAGCTGAGTACGCCGGATGTGGCCGAGCTGCTGCGGGCGGCCCGGCGCATCCTCACCGAGATGATCACGGACCAGGGTGAGCTGCTGGCGCAGCTGCGTGAGCCCGAGGTGCGGGAGGCGAGCGCATGAGTGTCGTTGACGTGACGGCCGGGCGGCGTGCGC
Source organism: Kitasatospora sp. NPDC002227 (assembly GCF_040296285.1). Lineage (NCBI taxonomy): Bacteria > Bacillati > Actinomycetota > Actinomycetes > Kitasatosporales > Streptomycetaceae > Kitasatospora > Kitasatospora sp. NPDC002227. Next base: position 3,279 of record NZ_JBEOWY010000105.1, on the reverse strand, counting down.
TCGGCCGGGTGCGGGCGGTGCTGCCCGACCGTCGGGTGCTGGCCACGATGGGTCGGTCCCCGCGGGGGGATCTGATAGCCGGCCTGACCGTGGCGATCGTGGCGCTGCCGCTCGCGCTCGGGTTCGGTGTCGCCTCCGGTGCGGGTGCGGGAGCGGGGCTTGCCACGGCGGTGGTGGCCGGGGCGCTCGCCGCGTTCTTCGGCGGCTCGAACCTCCAGGTCTCCGGCCCCACCGGGGCCATGACGGTGGTGCTGGTGCCGATCGTGCACCGGTACGGCACGGCCGGGGTGCTGACCGTCGGTCTGCTCGCGGGGGTGCTGCTGATGGCCGCCGCTCTTGGCGGGATCGGGCGCTTCATGGCGTTCGTGCCCGCGCCGGTGGTGGAGGGTTTCACGGTCGGCATCGCTGCCGTGATCGGCCTCCAGCAGGTTCCCGCCGCGCTCGGTGTGAAGGCCTCGGGTGCTTCGAGTGTGGTGGTCGGTGCCTGGGACGCGGCGGTCGACTTCGCGCGTGCGCCGCACCTGGCCGCGCTCGCCCTGGCGGCCGGGGTGGCGGTGGTGATGCTGGCGGGCGCGCGGCTGCGGCCGGGCGTCCCGTTCTCGCTGCTCGCGGTCGTCGGCGCGACGCTCGCCGTGAGGTTCGGGCACCTGCAGGTGGCCGCCATCGGCCGTCTGCCCGAGGGGCTGCCCGCCCCCTCGCTCTCCTTCCTGGACGTGGGCGCGGTGCCGCACCTGGCCACCGCCGCGCTCGCGGTCGCGGCGCTGGCGGCGCTGGAGTCGCTGATGTCGGCCACCGCCGCCGACGCGATGAGCGTGAGCGAGCGCCACGACAGCGACCGTGAGCTCTTCGGCCAGGGCGTCGCCAACCTGATCGCCCCGCTGTTCGGCGGCGTCGCCGCGACCGGCGCGATCGCCCGGACCGCCGTCAACGTCCGTTCCGGCGCCGCATCGCGGCTGGCCGCGCTGGTCCATGCGGCGGTACTTGCGGTGGTCGTCTTCGCCGCCGCCCCGCTGGTCGCGGGCATCCCGCTGGCCGCGCTGGCCGGGGTGCTGATCGCCACCGCAGTGCGGATGGTCGAGGTCGGCTCGCTGCGGGCGCTGGCCCGGGCCGGGCGCGGCGAGACCGCGGTCATGGTGCTGACGGCGGGCGCGACGCTCGCCTTCGACCTGGTGACCGCCGTGATCGTCGGGCTGCTGGTGGCCGGGGCCCTGGCGCTGCGTCAGGTGGCCCGCTCGGCCGCGCTGACCCGGGTGCCGCTGCACGAGGGCCTGCCCCCGGCCGACCACCACGCGGAGGAGCAGGCGCTGCTGGCCGAGCACATCGTGGCCTACCGGGTGGACGGCCCGCTGTTCTTCGCCGCCGCCCACCGCTTCCTGCTCGAACTCGCCGACACCGGGGAGGTGAAGGCCGTCATCCTGCGGCTGTCCCGGGTCAGTGCGATCGACGCCACCGGGGCCCGGGTGCTCGGCGACGCCATCGGCAAGCTCACCGCCCGGGGCATCCTGGTGCTGGTCTCCGGCGTCCAGGAGAAGCACCGCCGCACTCTCGACGCGCTCGGCGTCCTGGCCGGCCTGCACGGGCAGGGCCACGTCTTCCCGACCACCCCGGAGGCCATCTCCTACGCGCACAAGCACCTGCACGAGGCCGGCCTGCTCACCGAGGCAGCCCGGGGGCGGCGTTGACGCCCGTCCGCGGGCCTCGAGGACCGTGCCGGTGACCGGGCGTTGGAGTCGTCGCCGGTCCGGGCCGCAGGCCGGCGGAGACCTGCGCGCCGAGCCCTCCCGGGTGTCGGAGCAAGCGTTCGGGGTGACACTGGCCGCCGAGGGCGGGTCCGTGCCGCTGGCCCGGCGTACCGTCCACGCCGTGCTCACCGGTTGGGGCGTTCCTGCGAACGCCGCCGTCCTGGACGCTGCCCAGCTCATCGCCACCGAGCTCGTCCTCAATGCCGTCCGCCACACCACGGCTTCCGGCCCGGGCATCGACCTCCTGATCGCTCTCAACGGCCACCACTTCGACATCACCGTCCACGACCGCGATCCCCGCCTGCCTGTCGTCCCAGCCGCCGGTGCCGCGCTGCGCAACGGCGGCCTCGCGGTGATCGCCGCACTGGCCGACGGCTTCGGCGGCCACCTGTCCGTCACCCCCGACAGCACCGGGCCGGGCAAGGGTGTGACGGTCCTGCTCCCCCGGCCCGGCCGATGACCGTACCCGAGACGAAGGAAGAGGCCCGCTTGCGCTTCGACGTCACTCCCTACGACGACCACGGCACCGCTGGCCCTGCCGACACGGTCGACCTCGCCACCCTGCGTGAACTCCTCGACCACGCCGCCACCACGGGCCGACGCCTGCACATCCGCCCCCGCCCCCGCCATTCCCAGCCGGACCAGGAGGGTCGCCCGTGAGCGACGCCGTCGACGACGAGAAGGCCAAGCGCAAGCAGGCTTGGACCCGGGCCGCGATCTACATCGCCGGTACCCACTTCTTCGCATTCTTCGTCATCCTGCTGTTCTACGTCGGCGGCCACCGCCGCTAGGCAGCTCATCGGGGTCCGGCAGGACGACCTCGCCGAGGCACCGGCCGGTGGTCCGTTCGACGACCGGCAGGTCCAGGCGATCGGGGTGCCCGGGCAGGAGCCGTACCAGCGTTCCAGCGTTTCGAGGCTGAGCGTTTTGTGGGTGCCGTCCAGCACTTCGCTCCGGTCATCCGCATACCTGCGGCCTGCGCTGACCGGCAGGTCCAGGCGATCGGGGTGCTCGGGCGGGAGCCGTACCAGCGTTCCAGCGTTTCGAGGCTGAGCGTTTTGTGGGTGCCGTCCAGCACTTCGCTCCGGTCATCCGCATACCTGCGGCCTGCGC
>NZ_JBEOWY010000105.1:0-324 GCF_040296285.1 Kitasatospora sp. NPDC002227 | reverse complement strand
TCCTGGGCCTCGGCCTGCTCCGCGGCCGACCGGCAGGGTGCCTGCGGCCGTCCCGGCGTCGGTTCCGGGACAGCCGCAGGGCGCGGGCCGTTTTCCACACATCCACCCAGACCCGCGCATGATGACCTTAGCAGTTGCTAACATTGGAAACTACGAAGTTCAAAGGAGAGCGGAGTGCGGAGTTCATCGGGTCGCACGTGCGCGGCGGAGCTCGACCCGCCGGTGGCCTGGGGTGCCGTGTGTCACCCCGGGCGACGGCGGCGCCGCCGGTCCGAGTACTCCCCGCTCCTTGTGGCCCGCGACGGTCGCGCGGGCCGGCTTCGC
>NZ_JBEOWY010000104.1:0-8367 GCF_040296285.1 Kitasatospora sp. NPDC002227 | reverse complement strand
GTGGTGTCGTTCCAGGTGGTGAGGAGCTGTTCGCGCTCGGCCGGGGTGAGGATCTCGATGCTGCCGAGCGGTACGTCGGGGTCGACGGCGACGGCCTGCAGGATCAGCAGCAGACGGTCGGCGAAGCCCGCGACGGTCGCGTGGTCGAACAGGTCGGCCGCGTACTCGACGGCGGCGCTCAGCCCGTCGGCGCCGCTCGACTCGGCGAAGGCGAAGGCGAGGTCGAACTTGGCCACGTCGAGGTCGAACTCCAGTGGCGTGCAGCGGAGCCCGCCGAAGTCCTCCGGCGCCGGGGTGTGGTTCTCGAGCGCGATCAGGGTCTGGAAGAGGGGGTGCCGGGCGGGGGTGCGGGTGGGGTTGAGGTGTTCGACCAGGCGCTCGAAGGGGAGGTCCTGGTGCTCGTAGGCGTCGAGGTCGAGCACCCGGACCCGCTCCAGGAGTTGGCGGAAGCTCGGGTTGCCGGTGGTGTCGGTACGCAGGACGAGGGTGTTGACGAAGAAGCCGATGAGGTCGGTGAGTGCTTCGTCGGTGCGTCCGGCGATGGGGGTGCCGAGGGGGAGGTCGGTGCCGGCGCCGAGTCGGGTGTAGAGGGTGGCGACGGCGGCCTGCAGGACCATGAACAGGCTTGCTCGGTTCGTGGCGGCCAGCTCGGCGAGCTGCCGGTGCAGTTCGGCACCCACGGTGAACTCGACCAGGCCGCCGCGCCGGGTCGGATGCGCCGGCCGGGAGCGGTCGTAGGGGAGCGTGAGCTCCTCGGGTGCGTCGGCCAGGGCCTGCTGCCAGTGCGCGAGTTGGGTGCTGGCGAGGCTCTCGGGCTCGTCCTCCGGGCCGAGGAGGTGCTGCTGCCAGAGGGTGTAGTCGGCGTACTGGACGGGCAGTTCGGCCCAGTCGGGCGTGTGGCCGGCGAGTCGGGCCGCGTAGGCCTGGCCGAGGTCGCGGAAGAGCGGGGCGACGGACCAGCCGTCGCTGGCGATGTGGTGCATCTGGACCAGCAGCACGTGCTGCTCGGCACCGAGCGAGAACAGCCGGGCCTGGACCGGCAGTTCGGTGGCCAGGTCGAAGACGTGGCCGTTGGCCCGGTCGAGCAGCTCGGCCAGTTCGGTCTCGTCGGCAGCCTGCGTCACCGGCAGGGTGAGCTCGGCCCGGGGGGCGATCAGCTGGTGGGGCCGTCCGTCGGTGACCGGGAAGGTGGTGCGCAGCGTTTCGTGCCGGGCGGTGAGGTCGGCCAGCGCCTCGGTGAGCGCGGCGACGTCGACCTGGCCGGTCAGGCGGACGGCGAAGGGGGTGTTGTAGAGGGCGCTGGGGCCCTCGAACTGCTCGATGAACCACAGGCGTTGCTGCGCGTAGGAGAGCGGGATGAGATCGGGGCGCTGCTGGCGCACCAGCGCGGCGCGGGCCGAGGTGCTGCCCTCGCCGAGTCGGCGGGCCAGCCCTTCGACGGTCGGGGCGTCGAACAGGGCGCGGATCGGGAGCTCGGCGCCGAGGGTGGTGCGGATCCGGCTGACCAGCCGGGTGGCGAGCAGGGAGTGGCCGCCGAGGTCGAAGAAGTTGTCGTCGATGCTGACGGCGGGCAGGCCGAGGATCTCGGCGAAGAGCTCGCAGAGCCGCTGCTCCGACGGCGTCCGGGGGGCGCGGCCGGTGCTGGTGTAGTCGGGGGCGGGCAGGGCGCGGCGGTCGACCTTGCCGTTGGGGGTCATTGGGAGGGCGTCGAGCACCACGATCGCGGCGGGGACCATGTAGCTGGGCACCCGCTCGGCGACGAAGGCGCGCAGTTCGGCGGGGGAGGCCGGGCCGGTGACGTAGGCGGCGAGGCGCTTGTCGCCGGGGCGGTCCTCGCGGACGGTGACCAGGGTCTGGCCCACCGACGGGTGGGCGTCGAAGGCGGCCTCGATCTCGCCGAGTTCGATCCGGAAGCCGCGGAGCTTGATCTGGTCGTCCGCTCGGCCGACGAACTCCAGTTCGCCGTCGGCCGTCCGGCGGACCAGGTCGCCGGTGCGGTACATGCGCGCGCCGGGGGCGCCGAACGGGCAGGCCAGGAAGCGCTCGGCGGTCAGGCCGGGGCGGCCGAGGTAGCCGCGGGCCAGGCCGGGCCCGGCGAGGTAGAGCTCGCCGGCCACGCCGACGGGGGCGGGCTGCAGCGCGCCGTCGAGCACGTAGGCGGCGGTGTTGGGGAGGGGCCGGCCGATCGGGACGACGGCGGGGACGGCGTCCAGGGTGGCCATGTGGCGGCGGGTGGCGAAGGTGGTGGTCTCGGTGGGGCCGTAGACGTTGACCACGGTGAGGCCGGGGCAGGCGGCGAGGGCCTTGCGCAGGGTGATGGGGGAGACCACGTCCCCGCCCGTCCAGACCTCGCGCAGCCCGGCGAACACCTCCGGGGCCTCGGTGGCCAGGACGTTGAACAGGCCGATGGTGACGAAGGCGGCGGTCACCCCGCCACGGGTGACGGTTTCGGCGATCTCCGCCACGCCGAGGCGCCCGGCGGGTGCGAGCACCGCCGTGCCGCCGGCGAGGAGGGGAGCCCAGAGTTCGTAGGTGGAGGCGTCGAAGGCGGTGGGCGAGTGGACCAGCACCCGGCCGTGCGCGCCGTCCGCGAACGCGCCGCCGAGGGCGAGGTCGACCACCGAGTGGTGCGAGACGCCGATGCCCTTGGGGACGCCGGTCGAGCCGGAGGTGTGCACCACGTACGCCAACTGCTGGGCATCGATGGCCAGTCCGAGGTTGCCGCCGGTCTCCGCGCCCACCCGCAGCGTGGTCAGCTCGTCCAGGACTTCGTGCGCGGCGTCGGTGACGGCCAGGGTGGCTCCGGCGTCGGCGAGGACGGCGCGCAGGCGCTCGGCCGGCTGGGCCGGGTCCAGCGGGACGTACGTTCCGCCGGCCTTGAGGATGGCCAGCAGGGCGATCACCAGCTCGGGCGAGCGCTCTACCAGGACCGCGACCGGGGTCTCCACCCCGACGCCCGCCTCGGCCAGCCGCAGCGCCAGTCCGTTGGCCCGGGCGTTGAGCTCGGCGTACGTCAGCTCCGTCGAGCCCGCCACCAGCGCCACCGCCGAAGGCTTCAACGCGGCCTGCGCCTCGAACAGTTCGGGCACCGAGCCCGACGGCAGCTCCGCCACCGGGCCGGCCCAGCCGGTCAGCAGCAGCTCCCGCTCCGCCGGGGCCAGGATCTCGATGCCGCTGATCGCCGCGCCGGGGTCGGCCACGGCGGCCCGGAGCACCCGGACCAGCCGCTCGCCCAGCGTCACTGCGGTGGTGCGGTCGAACAGGTCCGTCGCGTACTCCACCGCTCCGGTCAGGCCGGTGGCGAGGCCGCTCGCGTCGTGCTGCTCCACGAAACTGAAAGTGAGGTCGAACTTGGCCAGCCGCTGAGCGAGTACGTACTCCCGGCAGGCCAGCCCGGCGAAGCGCGCGGGCAGTTCCTCGTCGCTGTCCAGCGTGAGCATGGTCTGGAAGAGCGGGTGACGGGCCGCCGAGCGGGCCGGGTTGAGGTGCTCGACCAGGCGCTCGAAAGGCAGGTCCTGCTGGTCGTAGGCGTCCAGGTCGAGCAGCCGGACGCGCTCCAGGAGCTCGCGGAAGCTCGGGTCGCCCGAGGTGTCGGTGCGCAGCACCAGGGTGTTGACGAAGAAGCCGACCAGATCGGCCAGGCCCTCATCGGTGCGGCCCGCCACGACGGTGCCGAGCGGCAGGTCGGTGCCGGCCCCGAGGCGGGTGTAGAGGGTGGCGACGGCGGCCTGCAGGACCATGAACAGGCTGGTCCGCTCGGCGGTGGCCAACTGCACCAGTGCCGCGTGCAGTTCGGCGTCGAGCGAGAGCTCGTCCTCGCCGCCGCGTCTGGTCGGGGCGGCCGGGCGGGCTCTGTCGTACGGGAGGGCGAGCTCCTCGGGAGCATCGGCCAGCTGCTGCTGCCAGTAGTCGAGTTGGGCGGCGGCCACACTCTCCTGGTCGTCCTCGGCGCCGAGGAGTTCGTGCTGCCAGAGGGTGTAGTCGGCGTACTGGACCGGCAGCGGCTCCCAGTCGGGTGCGCTGCCCGTGAGCCGGGCCGCGTAGGCCTCGCCGAGGTCACGGAAGAGCGGGGTGACCGACCAGCCGTCGCTGGCGATGTGGTGCATCAGCACCAGCAGCACGTGCTCGCCCGTCGGCAGGGAGAACAGCGCGCAGCGGACCGGCAGTTCGGTGGCCAGGTCGAAGACGTGCCGGACGGCTCCGTCCACCCGGGTGCGCAGCTCCGTCTCGTCGGCGACCGGCACGGCCGCCACCGCGAGGGCCTGGACGGCGGGGCTTTCGGGCTCGGCGATCCGCTGCTCGGGGCGGCCCTCGGTCGCGGGGAAGGTGGTGCGGAGTACTTCGTGCCGGGTGAGCACGTCGCGCAGGGCGAGGCTGAGCGCGGGCACGTCGACCGAGCCGGTGAGCCGGACGGCGAACGGCGTGTTGTAGAGCGCACTCGGGCCTTCGAGCTGCTCGATGAACCACAACCGCTGCTGCGCGAACGACAACGGGATCAAGGTCGGCCTCCGACTGGTGACGTGCTGAGGTGGGTAGGGCGGTCAGGCCACCGGCCGGGGCTGGCCGGTGGCGGCGCGTGACCTACGCGGAGCCGCCGGGGCGGCGCATCGGCCGCAGTGCCGGCCGGGCCTTGCGGACGGCGGCGGGTGCCGGCAGTACGGTGGCGAGCGTGCCGACCGTCGGGTGGTCGAACAGGGTGCGGATCGGCACCTCGACGCCCAGGGCGCTGCGGATGCGGCTCACCAGCCGGGTGGCGAGCAGCGAGTGGCCGCCGAGTTCGAAGAATGCGTCGTCGATGCTGACCGTCGGCAGCCCGAGCACCTCGGCGAACAGCTCGCAGAGGCTGCGCTCCTGCGCCGTGCGGGGCGCCCGGCCGGCCGGGGAGCCGGAGTAGTCGGGGGCGGGCAGGGCGCGGCGGTCGACCTTGCCGTTCGGGGTGACCGGGAGGGTGTCGAGCACCACCACGGCCGCCGGGACCATGTAGCTGGGCAGCCGCTCGGCGGCGAAGGCGCGCAGTTCGGCCGGGGTGGCCGGGCCGGTCACGTAGGCCACCACCCGCTTGTCGCCCGGCTGGTCCTCGCGGACCAGGGCCAGGGCGTGGCCCACCTGCTCGTGGGCGGCCAACGCGCCCTCGATCTCGCCGAGTTCGATCCGGAAGCCCCGGATCTTCACCTGGTCGTCGGCCCGGCCGAGGAACTCGAGGGTGCCGTCGGCCCGCCACCGCACCAGGTCTCCGGTGCGGTACATCCTGGCCCCCGGCTCGCCGAACGGGCAGGCGACGAACCGCTCGGCGGTCAGCGCCGGCCGGTCGACGTAGCCCCGGGCCAATCCGGCTCCGGCGATGTGGAGTTCACCGACCACGCCGGCCGGGACGGGCTGCAGGGCCTGGTCGAGCACGTAGACCCGGGTGTTGGCCAGCGGGCGGCCGATGGGCACCACGTCGGGCACCGAATCGGCGTCCGGCATGGGCAGTTGGGTGGCGCACAGGGTCACCTCGGTCGGGCCGTAGAGGGCACGGGCACGGATGCCCGGTACGGCCTCCAGTACCCGCCGGACGGCCGGGGCGGAGACCACGTCGCCGCCGGTGAGCACCTCGGCCACCCCGGCGAAGATGCCCGGGTCCTCCTCGGCGATCACGCGGAACAGGCCCGCGGTGACGTGCACATGAGTCAGCTGGTGGGCGGTGATCAGTGCCCGGACGGCCGCCGCGTCGAGGTCGCCCGGCGGGGCCACCACCACCTGACCGCCGGAGAGCAGCGGCGCCCACAACTCGTAGGTCGAGGCGTCGAAGGCGTGGGGGGCGTGGAAAAGCACCCGAAGCGCGCTGTCGTGCCGCCAGCACGGGTCCGTCGCGAGCTGCACCACGTCGCGGTGGGTGATCGCGATGCCCTTGGGCACCCCGGTGGAGCCCGAGGTGAACATCACGTAGGCGAGCTGCTCGGGGTGGACCGCCGGCCGCCGGGTCCGGACGGTGCGCGGGCCGTCGAACGCCGAGCCGTCGAGCACCAGCACCGGGCAGGGTGCCTCGGCCGCGAGCGGGTGGTCCCGGTGCGCCGGGTCGAGCAGCACGAGGGCGGCACCGGTGTCGGCGGTGATCTGCCGCAGCCGCTCCGCCGGGTGGCGGTCGTCCAGCGGGACGTAGACACCGCCCGCCTTGCCGACGGCCAGGAGCGCCGTCACCAGCTCCACCGAGCGGTCCATCAGGACCACCACCGGGGTCTCGGCGGCCACCCCGGACCCGGCTAGTACGGCGGCCAGGTGCTCGGCCCGGGAGTCGAGTTCGGCGTACGTCAGCTCGGCCGAGCCCGCCACCAGTGCCACCGCCGAAGGCGTCGATGCGGCCTGGGCCTCGAAGAGGGCGGGCAGGGTGGTGTCGGGGACGGGAGCGGCGGTGTCGTTCCAGGTGGTGAGGAGCTGTTCGCGCTCGGCCGGGGCGAGGATCTCGATGCTGCCGATGGCCGCATCGGGGTCGGCGGCCGCGGCGTGGAGCACCCGGGTCAGCCGCTCGGCGAAGGAGACCGCCGTGGCGTGGTCGAACAGGTCCGTCGCGTACTCGACCGAGAGTGACAGCCCGGCCGACGGGCCCAGCTCGGTGAACCGGAACGACAGGTCGAACTTGGCCACCTCGAGCTCGAACTGGTGCTCGGCGCAGGCCAGACCGCCGAAGTCGGCGGGCACCTCCGCCCGGCTCTCGAGCGCGACCAGGGTCTGGAACAGCGGGTGGCGGCCGGGCCGGCGGCTCGGGTTGAACCGCTCCACCAGGCGCTCGAAGGGGAGGTCCTGGTGCTCGTAGGCGTCGAGGTCGAGTTGTCGGACGCGGTCGAGGAGTTGACGGAAGCTGGGGTTGCCGGTGGTGTCGGTGCGTAGGACGAGGGTGTTGACGAAGAAGCCGATGAGGTCGGTGAGTGCTTCGTCGGTGCGTCCGGCGACGGGGGTGCCGAGGGGGAGGTCGGTGCCGGCGCCGAGGCGGGTGTAGAGGGTGGCGACGGCGGCCTGCAGGACCATGAACAGGCTGCCCCGGTTCGCGCCCGCCAACTTGGCGAGCTCCGCATGCAGTTCGGCGTCCAGGGCGCACTCGACCAGGCCGCCGCGGTGGGTCGGGGTGGCGGGGCGCGGGCGGTCGTAGGGGAGGGCGAGCTCTTCGGGGGCGTCGGCCAGGGTCTGCTGCCAGCGGGCGAGTTGGGTGCTGGTGAGGCTGGCGGGGTCGTCCTCGGTGCCGAGGAGTTGGTGCTGCCAGAGGGTGTAGTCGGCGTACTGGACGGGCAGTTCGGCCCAGTCGGGCGTGTGGCCGGCGAGTCGGTCGGTGTAGGCCTGGCCGAGGTCGCGGAAGAGCGGGGCGACGGACCAGCCGTCGCCGGCGATGTGGTGCATCAGCACCAGTAGCACGTGCTCGCCGTGCGGGAGGGAGAACAGGGTGGCGCGGACGGGCAGGTCGCCGGCCAGGTCGAAGATCTCCCCGCCCGCGAGGGCGAGTTCGGCCCGCAGCTGCTCCTCGGAGGCCACCGGGACGGTGCGCAGGGAGAGCCCGGCGGCCTCGGTGAGCTGCTGGTACGGGCGGCCGTCGGCGGTCGGGACGACCGTGCGCAGTACCTCGTGCCGGGCCACCACGTCCCGCAGGGCGAGGTCCAGCGCAGCGGGGTCGACCTGGCCGGTCAGCCGGACGGCGACCGGGGTGTTGTAGAGCGCGCTGGGGCCCTCGAACTGCTCGATGAACCAGAGGCGTTGCTGCGCCGAGGAGAGCGGCACCTGCTCGGGGCGGGGCTGGGGCAGCAGGGCGGGGCGGGTCTGGGCGGTGGCGGGCAGGGCGGGTGCGAGGGCGGCGACGGTCGGGTGGTCGAACAGGGCCCGGATGGGGAGTTCGATGCCGAGCGTGCCGCGGATGCGGCTGATCAGTTTGGTGGCGAGCAGGGAGTGGCCGCCGAGGTCGAAGAAGTTGTCGTCGATGGTGACGGCGGGCAGGGCGAGCGTCTCGGCGAAGAGCTCGCAGAGCTGCTGCTCGGAAGACGTCCGGGGGGCGCGACCGGTGCTGGTGTAGTCGGGGGCGGGCAGGGCTCGGCGGTCGACCTTGCCGTTCGGGGTGACCGGAAGGGCGTCGAGCACCACCACGGCCGCCGGGACCATGTAGCCGGGCAGGCGTTCGGCGGCGAAGGCCCGTACCTCCTCGGCGGCCACGCTGCCGGTGACGTACGCGACCACCCGCTTGTCGCCGGGCTGGTCCTCACGGACCGTGACCAGGAGCTGTTCGGCGCCGGGGTACGCGCTCAACGCGGCTTCGATCTCGCCGAGTTCGATCCGGAAGCCGCGGAGCTTGATCTGGTCGTCTGCTCGGCCGAGGAACTCCAGTTCGCCGGTGGTGGTCCGGCGGAC
>NZ_JBEOWY010000103.1:0-9382 GCF_040296285.1 Kitasatospora sp. NPDC002227 | reverse complement strand
TCGGCATCGCACCCGACGACGAGAACAACAAGTACTACCGCCACCACATCGCCAACAACCCCCACATCACCACCAACTACGACCTGCAGCCGAGCATCTGGTACCCGCGCACCAGCCCCCGGGCCGGATCCGCGAGCAACAACACCAGCACCGACTGCACCACCGACGGCACCACCGACGGCACCCACATCGCCTGGATCGGTGCGAACCAGAACATCACCTTCACCGCCTCCAACTGGTCCCCAGCAGGCATGAACCTCCACACGGTCTTCCGTCTGTGGAACGACCAGGGCTGGAACTGGAGCGGTGACAGCGGCTGGGCCGGCAACTACAACCCCAACGGTGTGAGCGTCAACGCGGGCTCCCTGGTCGACGGCCGCCGCTATGCGTGGACCGCCAACGCCTTCGACGCCGACCCGACCTCCCAGGGCCTGGGCTCCCCGGACTCGCAGGGCTGCGCCTTCCGGGTCGACAAGACGCCGCCCACCGTCGCCATCACCTCCCCCGACTTCCCGCCCTCCGGCACCCTCAACCCCACCCCCGGCAAGCGCGCGGGCGACGCGGGCACGTTCACCCTCACCGGCACCGACCCCGCACCCGCCGGCGGAGAGTCCTCCGGTCTCGCCTGCTACCGCGTCACCACCGACCCCACCCCCACCACCAACTGGCACTGCACCGACGGACCTGGCAACGGAATCGTCCTGCCGACCAACCCCACCTACCCGTTCACACCGGTCAGCTGGGGTACCAACATCCTCTACGCCCAGGCCCAGGACAACGCCGGCAACTACAGCCAGCCCGTCTCCTACGCCTTCTACGCGCCCTGGAACCCCAGCGCCAAGGCCGTCTTCGGTGACGTCACCGGCGACGGCAAGCCCGATGTCCTCCTCCCGGACGCGGCCGGCAACCTCAAGCTCGTCGGCACCGGCGCCGACCCGGCCAACGCCACCAGCTTCAGTGCTGCCAAGGCCCCCTCCGGCACCTGGAACGGCCTGCAGATCACCCACCGCAGCACCCTGCGCAATCCGGTCTTCCCGGTCGACGACCTCATCGTCCACAAGCCCGGCGACCCGATGATGTACCTGTACGCCAACACCGGCACCGGCGCCAACGCCGGCACCTACGGTCAGGCGACACCCTTCTACCCCAGCGGAAGCGCCACTCCGACTCAGACCACCTGCGTCGACACCAGTGGAAAGCCCGTGGTCACCGGCACCCTGAGCGGCTGCCCCACCGGCGTCGGGTACGACTTCTCCCAGGTCTCCCAGGTCCTCGCGCTCGGCAACCCCGACAACGAGCTCACCACCGCGCCGCTCAGCAAGACCGCGCTGGTCGTCGTGATCAACGGCTCCCTCTGGCTCATGCCGCCCGGCGGCAACACCGTGCTGCTCAAGAAGACCGACACCCAGCTCTCTTCGGCGCCCTGGGACGGCTCCAACAACACCGACGGCTACGACCTGATCGGCCCCGGCCCCGCCAACGGCACCACGTCCTGGACCGTCAACAGCGTGACCACCACGGTCAACCAGGCCACCCTGTGGGCACGTGACCGCAAGACCGGCAAGATCCTGGCCTACCCGATCACCAAGAACTCCGACGGCACCACCAACTACGCCGCCCTGGCCGACCCGACCGCGGGCACCGTCATCGGCAGCGGCATCGACGCCACCGGCTACCCCACCGTCGGCTCCTCCGGTGACCTCAACGGCGACGGAGCCCCGGACCTCTGGGCCACCAACGCGGCGGGCCAACTCACCATCTGGACCGGCACAGCCGACGCCAACGGCAAGGTCACCGGCCTCACCAACAACGCCACGCCGACCAGTCTGTCCGCCCCCGCCGACCAGTGGACCCTGGCCGGAGCCGACCAGAGCGGCACCAAGACCGGCGACGCCGTGGGCCGGGGCTCCGACCCCCTCGGTGCCAACCCCGGCACGGTCACCAACGTCTCCTTCGGTCCCGACACCATCAACAACAGCGCCACCACCGTCGCCACCTTCGCCGGCACCGGCAAGATCGACACCACCGCCACCCTCGACACCAACAAGTCGTTCAAGATCGACGTCTGGGCCAAGCCCAGTGCCCTCGGCGGAATCGTCGCCAGTTCCGACGGCGCCAACTCCAGCGGCTTCATCCTGTGGCCCGAGAGCACCGACGGGAACTGGCGCTTCGCCCTCAACTGGTCCGACGACAACGCCTGGAACTACGACCAGACCACCGACGTCATCACCAGCAACGCCCACGTCCAGCTCAACACCTGGACCCACCTCACCGCCGTCTTCAACGCGGACACCCGCCAGACCAGCCTGTACGTCAACGGTGTCCTCAGCGCCAACGGCCGCCACCCGGGCAGCTCGGGCATCAACGGCCCGATCGCGATCGGCCGGTACAAGTACCAGGGCGCACCCTCGGCGTACTACAGCGGCAGCATCAGCGACCTCAGCGTCTACACCGGCTCCGCCGCCCTGACCAGTTCCAGGCCCGGCCCTGTGCTGACCGGCATGGCCGGCTACAAGTGCATCGACGACAACGGCGCCGGCCAGACCAACGGCAGCACCATCCAGATCCTCGACTGCAACGGCACCCCCGCCCAGCAGTGGACCGTCAACGCCAACGGCTCGCTCAACGTCATGGGCGGCTGCCTGGACAACACCAACGGGATCAACGCCAACGGCAACGTCGTCCACTGGTACACCTGCAACGGCTCGCCCGCCCAGGTGTGGATCCCCCGCGCCGACGGCAGCATCTACAACCCGAACACCGGCCGCTGCCTCGACCTCCCGTCCGGCAACACGACCAACGGCAACCCCCTCCAGATCTGGGACTGCACCGCCGGCAGCCCCGTCCAGAGGTGGATCGTCCCGACGGCCAACTGACACCAAGGACGTTCACGAGCGTCTCCCGGCGGAGCCCGGCCCACCCACGGACCGGCCTCAGGCCCTCAACAGGGCCTGCCGCCCCCGCCCGGGAGCCGCTCGTGAACCTCGAATCCGGCCGAGCTCATCTGCGGCCGGTCCTCGATGATCACTGTGTCTCCTTCACCACCACGCCTGAGCAGCCCCGGCCGGCCGGGGCTGCTCAGGTCCCTCATGCCCGCCACAGTGCGCCACGACGGTGCCGCGCCGGCGGGATGTCCGCGCCGTCGAGGTCGTGGCCGGCTCGGTGCAGGCCGCGCAGGCGCTGGGCGTCGAGGCGGCAGCGGAGCCGGAAACGGCTCTCGGTCATGGCGATCTCGGAGTGGAAGGAGCCCTTCCTGCCGACGAGTTGCAGCCAGTGCCAGGAGGTGACCTGGTGCCGGGAGTGCCTGGGCAGTGGCCGCCGGCCCTCGCGGACGGCCAGGGCCAGTGCGGCCTGGGAGTAGCGCAGGTCGTGAAGGGACATGGAGACCTCTGGCCATGCCTCGACGCGGAGCCGGCCGGGGGTCGTACGTACGGTTCGGGACATCCTGAGCCTCCGTCAGGCCCTCCGGGCTCTCCGGAGGCACCTACGGCGGGTGGGGGGCGGTCAGCAGGGCTGGGCCACCTCCTCGAGCACGTGCCGGGCGGTCGCCGCCATCCGGGCGTTGGTCAGGCGGTAGTACCAGAGCTCCATCAGGGCCACCGACAGCGCCCACCCCCGGCCGCGCTCCCAGCGCGGCTCGTCCGCCCCCGCCGCCCGGCGGAACTCGGCGCGGGCCGAGCGCGGCAGGACGTACCAGGCGGGGAGCAGGTCCACCGCCGGGTCGCCCAGGCCCGCGCAGCCGAAATCGATCACTGCGCTCAGGCGCCCGTCGGCGACCAGCAGGTTGCCCGGCTGCAGGTCGGCGTGGATCCAGACCGGGGGGCCGTCGTGCTCGGGCGCCCGCAGCGCGGCCTCCCAGAGCTCGGTGACACCCCGGCCGTCCACCTCCCCCAGCTCCGCCAGCTCGGCGATCGCCTTGCGGACGTACCCGTCCCGCGCGGCCAGCGTCTCGCTCCGGTACGACGCGGGGCCACCCGCCGGGTCGATGCCCTGGAGGGCGGTGGTGAAAGCCGCGAGGTCCGCGGCGACCGCAGCGGGCCGGTCGAGCAGGCCGTCCGTCGGGGTCACCCCGCCGAGCCAGCGGTAGACCGACCACGCCCAGGGGTAACCCTCCCCCGGCAGACCCTCCCCCAGCGGCAGCGGGACCGGCACGGGCAGGGCCGCGGCCAGCCGCGGCAGCCAGGCGTGCTCCTTCGCCACGTCCCCCGCCGCCCCCGCGACGCGCGGCAGCCGGACCACCATCTCCGCCCCGAGCCGGTACATCGCGTTCGAGGTGCCGACCGGCCCGAGCGGCCGCACGTCGAGCCCCGCCCACTGCGGGAACTGACCCGCCACCAGGCGCCGCACCAGCGCCTCGTCGGTCTCGTACTCGTCGGCGTGCATCCTGCCCGTACTCATCCCCGCCCTCCTCAGCCGCCCCAAGCCGACCTCGGGCCCCGCCCCCACGTCAACCGAATTACGCCTGACCTGTGGACGCCCCGGCTGCGACAATGGAACGGACCCTGGGAGGTCCCCGTGGCGCTGCTCCCCGAGATCACCGCCTTCTACTCCACCGGCGACGAGGCCACCCGCCTCACCTCCGGTCGCACCCTGGGCACGCTCGAACTCCTCCGCACCCAGGAGCTGTTGCGCGCCCGGCTGCCCGGGCCGCCGGCCGAGATCCTGGACGTCGGCGGCGGCCCGGGCGTGCACGCGCGCTGGCTCACCGAGGACGGCCACCGCGTCCTGCTGCTCGATCCGGTGGAGCACCACGTCCACCAGGCCCGCGCCCAGCAGCTCACCGCCACCCTCGGCGATGCCCGTCAACTCGCCTACCAGGACGCCACCTTCGACGCCGTTCTGCTCCTCGGCCCGCTCTACCACCTGCCCGACCCGGCGCACCGCGCGCTCGCCTGGCGCGAGGCCCGGCGGGTGGTCCGACCCGGCGGCCTGGTGGCGGCGGCCGCGCTCAACCGGTACGCCCGGCTGCTCGACCCAGCCGTGCCCGACGGCGGGGAGGTCGCCATGGCGGGCCTGCGCCACCGCCCCGACGGGCCCACCAGCGCCTACCACTCCCCCGCCGGACTCCGCGCCGAGGCCGAGCGGGCCGGCCTGCGGAGCGTCAGCGTCCACGGCGTCCACGGCCCCGCCTACGCCGCACTGCGCGCCGAGGAGCGCCGCACCGGGCGGCGGGATCTCGGGCCGGACGCCCTCCGCTCCGCCCTGGAAGCCGCCCGCTGCGCGGACGCGTACCCCGAACTGGCCGTCACCAGCCTGCACTTGCTGGCGACAGCGCGCAGGCCGGAGCCGGACGGCCCTCAGCCCGCCGGACGGTAGGTGGTGACGGTGCCGCCACCGGAGAAGGAGTGCTCCTCCACCGGGACGAACGGCCGCGGCGCGTACCCCCCGGCGAACACCGGGAGTCCGCCACCGGCCACCACCGGGTAGCGCTTGATCACCAATTCGTCGATCTCCGCCAGGAGTTGACCGGCCAGCACACCACCGCCGCACAGCCAGACGTCAGCCGCACCCTCCTCCGCCTTGAGCCGGCGGACCAACCCCAGCGGGTCGGACGGGACCAGCTCCACCGCCGGATCGGCGATCTCGCCTAGCGAGCCGGAGACCACGTACTGCCGCAGGTGGGCGTACGGGCTGGTCACCCCGACGTCCAGGCCGGGCTGGTAGGTGCCGCGCCCCATCACCACGGTGTCGAAGCGCTTGTTGGGCACGTCCACCAGGCCGAGGTGCGGCCGGACGTGGGAGGGCAGGGTCTCCGGGTACTCCGACTGCTGGAACTCCGCCATGTCCGGCGCCACCGGGAAGAAGAAGTCGAACTCCCCGCCCGGGCCCGCGATGCAGCCGTCCAGCGAGACGCCGATGTAGTACACGAGCTTGCGCAAACCGAACCTCTTCCGCCGGGTATAACTCCGGCCGTAGTACTCTGTATGTAGTGGTTAGAAGTTAGCACTACACCCGGAGTGGTATCAACCCCATGGCACGGAGAAACGAAGAGAGACGCGCGGCCCTGCTGGACGCCGCGATCGAAGTACTGGCGGCCGAGGGGGCACGTGGCCTCACCTTCCGCGCCGTCGACCAGCGGGCAGCCGTCCCGGCCGGCACGGCCTCCAACTACTTCGCCAACCGCGACGAGCTGCTCACCCAGGCCGGCGGACGCGTCTACGAGCGGCTCGGCCCGGGCGAGGCCGTGCTCGCCGCCGGTTTCGACGGCCCCCGCGACCGGGCGCGCCTGACCGAGCTGATGCACGACCTGGTGGCCCGGGTGACGGCCTTCCCCACCGGTTTCCTCGCCCTGCTCGAGCTACGCCTGGAGTCCACCCGCCGCCCGGAGCTGCGCGAGGTGCTCACCGCCCGGATCCGCGCCGACCTCGAGGGCAACCTCGCCTACCACGAGAGCGCCGGCCTGCCGGGCGACCGGTCCACCGTCCTGCTGCTGTACCTGGCCCTCAACTGGCTGGTCCTGGAGCAACTCACCCTCCCCGAGCTGCTCCCGGACCAGCAGCGCCACGGCCTGGTGACCACCCTGGTCGAGCGCCTCCTCGACGCCGGCCCTCAGGCCTGACGGGCCAGCAGCAGCCGCCCGCTCAGGCCGGTGACCAGCAGCCCGGCCACCATCGCCAGCAGCGACAGCCCCGGCCCGATCCCCCAGTGCACGTCCGACGCCCGCCCCGCGAGCACCACGGCCACCGCGACCGCCACCCCCGGCAGGGCGACCAGCGCGGGGCGCAGCCGCCCCAGGTCGTCCTCGACCAGCGAGCCGAGCACGCCGACGCCCATCGAGAGCGCCCAGATCCCGAGCGCCTGGGCGTCGGCCCGGCTCACCGCCCAGGGCACGAAGCCGCCCCAGTACCCCGGCAGCACCAGCAGGCCGGCGCCGATGCCGGTCCAGGCGGAGCCGAGGATCGCCAGCGCCGGCTTGGACCAGGCGGGCAGCGGCACGGCGGCCGCCCGGTACGGCGTGGCCGGGCGCCGGTACTGGGCCGTCAGGCAGACGAGTGCGCCCAGCGCGAGCAGGCCCGTCACACCGACCCAGCCCAGGCTGAACAGCACCACGACGATGCTGCCGCCGTGGGCGATGTGCAGGCTCCGCCCGTTGAGCAGGGTCACCGCGAACTGGCCGATCAGCACCACGCCGGTCGGCAGCACCAGGCTGCGGGCCTCCTCCCAGCTGCGGGCCCGGCCGACCAGCAGCAGCCCGGGCGCCACCCCGACCATCGCCGCGCCCATCACCGCCGGGCCCAGCGGCCCGGGCGAGATCCACGGTCCGAAGCCGGCACCGGCCAGGCCCGCCCCGGCCATCGCCAGCCCGGTCAGGAGGCTGATCGCCGCCACCGTCCCGGCCAGCACGGCGACCGCCGGGGAGAGTTCGCGCCCGCCCGGGGACTCCTGCTCAGTTACGGGCTGTTCCGTCCGTTCCACCATCACCGTTCTCCCCTTCCTCGAGGAATCAGACAGCCAGTGCCGCAGTCGCCACGGCCGGGCTCCGCTTCACCACCTCGCGCGCGTACATCAGCCGCAGCCCGACCACCGCCGTGGCGGCGAACGCGAGCATCCCGCAGCCGATCCCGACCCCGGCCGTCAGCGCCGTCGGCCGGTCGATGCCCAGCGCGTGCTGGAAGAGCAGCACGGCCCCCGCCGAGAACACCGGCGCCAGCCCCATCGCGGCCAGGTGCAGGCTCCACTCCTCGCGCGCCCAGCTGCGGCCCTCCCGCCCGGCCACCGATCGGCGCCAGGCCATCGCCGCGCCGCACAGCGCGTACGGCACCAGGTAGCCGATCAGCTGGTTGCGGCCCTCGGTGCCCGCCCGCAGCATCGCCGCCGCCAGCCAGCCGAGCGCGCCCAGCCCGGCCAGCTGACACACCACCAGCACCGGAAGGGGAGCCCAACTGCCGCTCACACCTGGGACGTTCCGCCGTCGGTCGAGCGCGCGTGAGCCGACCAGCGCGCCGAAGGCGACCACCGAACCCAGGTGGGTCAGGGCGATCCGGTTGATCGCCATCATCGACTGGCCGGGGAACAGCACCGGCAGCGCGCCCCACTCCAGCCGCAGCAGCGGCGCGGTCATCAAGTAGCCGTAGCAGAGCAGCATCCAGCGCTGGTGCACCGCACCCTGGCGCCCGACGGCGGCGACCACGCCGAAGACGGTGCTCAGCACGGTGCCGACCAGGATGGTGGCGAGCACGATCCAGAAGGCCTCCCCGCCGAAGGCGTCCCGGGGCGCGGTGCGCGCGAGGTAGACCCCGGCGGCGGCCATCGAGACGAACACGGTGGCCGCGTAGAGCACGCCCAGCGCCCGGTGCAGCCGCAGCCGGCGGCGGACGGCGGTGAGCAGCTGGGCCGGGCCGAGCAGCATCAGCAGGCCGCCGAGCACGGTGTGCACGGCCAGCGCCGCGAAGCTGTGCGCGTACGGGCCGGTCCTGGTGGCCAGCGCCTCGGCGACGTACCGGGCCGAGACCGTGCGGGCCAGCATCCACTGGCCGATCGCGGGGGCGTCGGGGTGGGCGTACGGCCAGATGTCGGTCATCGCGATCGGCGCGTAGCCGATGCACAGCACGCCCACCGCGATCGCGGCTCGGCGCGTCCACCGGGCCCGGCTGGGACTGTTCACGACGGCTCCCCTCGGCCTACCCTGCTCCCAATAGTCCTTTCTGGACTATCGGGAAGGTAGTGTCCGGCCGAGGAGGTGGTCAATACCTGTGCCGCAGCGGTCTTCCGGCCCGGGCTCAGCGCTCCCGGCTCTCCACCCACTGCCAGAACTCGACCATCATCCGCTCGTAGCGGATGCCGAACTCCAGCGCCTCGCGCTGCCCCCGGGTGATCAGCTCGCCCACCGACTCCGCCAGGCCCTCGTACTCGGCGAGGGTCCGCCGGTGCTCGGTCATCTGCACGGGGGCGAGCACCCGCGGGCTGCCGCCGAACCACAGCTTGAGGATGCCCCGCTCACGCGCCTCCACCGGCACGAAGGAGGAGTCCGCCAGCCACTCCCCCAGCGCCGCCCGGCCGGCCTCGGTGAGCCGCAGCTGCCGCCGGTTGCGCCCGCCCTCCTGCCGCAGCTCCGACAGCAGCCCGGCCTCCACCAGCCGGTCGCACTGCGCGTACACCTGCGCGTGCGGCACCGACCAGAACGGCGCGACCGTCCGCCCGGCCTCCGTCTTCACGTCGTACGGGCTCGCCTCGCCGAGCTGGTCGATGATGCCGAGTACGAGGTAGGAGGAGGTGGTCAAGCGGAGGTCAGCCATGCCCCAGACGGTACCGCTCCCCCGGAACGCGGAGAACACGGTGGGGCGGGCCGCCCCCGGCCTACCGTCCGGTCGAGGAGGCGGCGCCGCAGTCCCAGGTGGCGCTGGCCTGGCCGCAGGAGCGGACCACCGACCTGGTGGAGGAG
>NZ_JBEOWY010000102.1:0-9540 GCF_040296285.1 Kitasatospora sp. NPDC002227 | reverse complement strand
GGCGCCACTCCCTACCGTCGAACCGTCGCCCGCCGTGACGGACCGGACACCCGGCCCCGGCGGGCGAGCCGGGGCCGCTGCGCCCGCCTGCCCCCGTCGGGCGGGCGCAGCCGTCACCGCTGATGGGTGGCGTGTGGGTTGCAGTGGTGATGTGCCGCCAGTTTTCAGCGGCCGGGTGGTGGTCGCTGCTGCTCAGTGCCTTGTGTCGCTGAACGGTGGTGTCGTGTCCGTGCTGAAGAGCGGCGTCGCAGGCCGGTGAAGTTTCGACGTCGCCTGTGACAGGGACCGCGGTACGGGCGGCGCGGGTTGTCCGAGGCCGGGTGCAGGATACGGACCATGTCCTCACACGAGATCCCCGCTACGGCGGCTCCGGACCCGGCCATGGTGCTCCGTGGCACCGATTGAGCGGCGCTCGCCCATGCCTACGGCCCGGCCGACACCACTGCGGACGATCTGTGCGGGCTGCTGGAAGAGGACCCCGAGGTCCAGGCCGCGTCGCTGGGCCAGCTGGAGATGTCGGTTCTCCACCAGGGCTCGCTCTACTCCGCGACCGCGCCCGCGGCCCTGTACATCGCCGGGATCCTCCCGCATCCGCGCACGCTGGCCGTTCACGAGAGCTTCTTCCCGTGGGACGACCGCAGGCGCCCGCTCAGGGCGGCGCTGCTGGAATGGCTCGGTCAGTTCGCCGAGTCCGCGGCCTGGGAGGAGACTCCGGCCGATCCGCAGGACGCGGACGACGCCGACGCTCTGGAGGCCGTGCTGGCGTGCCGGGCAGTCCGGCCGGAGATCTTCGACGCTGTCGCGCCGTACCTCGACGACCAGGACGATACGGTCCGGGAGGCGGCGCTCGGCGCCGTGACGCATCTGCTCGCGGCCGACGACCTCGCCGATCGGATACCAGCTGCAGCCGACCGTTTGGAGCGCATCGCCCGTGGCCGGGGGCCGCGCCGTGAGCGTGCGGGTGCGCTGCTCACTCTGGCCCGCTGGGGACGGGACACCGCGATGCTGCTCACCGATGAGGACCCGGCCGTCCGCACATGCGCCGCGCTCGGCACCGCGGACCCGTCGGCAGTGGATGTCCTGCTGGCCGCGCTTGCCGACCCCGTGGCGGTGGACGGCTGGTTCGACGAGCCGCTGCCACAGGTCGACGGCTGGTTCCGCTTCACCGTCCTGCACGGGCTGCTCGAGCGCGCCGAGAGCTTCGAGCAGATCCTGCCCGCCGCACTCGCCCTCATCCCGCTGTGCAGCCAGTACACCGTCGACCGGGACTGAGGCCCGCTGCTTGCTTTCGCCTTCCCCGAGCCCCACCCGGCGGGAGCCGCCCTGGCACGGGCTCAGAGCGCTCTCCTGGCCGCCATGGCGGAACAGGACTCGTGTTGGGGGTCGATCGCCAACCAGGATGCCTGGCTGCGCGCAGCCGGACTGCCCGCGGATCGCGGGGAGCTTCGAGTCCTTGTGCAGACCGCGAGGGAGCAGACCCTGGCGCGCTGATGAGGCGCACCCGGCGGCGGTGTTCCAGAGACAATCGCACGAGCAGCGTCGTGCCGCTGAACGATGCCGTCGTCCTCAACCCAAGGCTCCAGCTGCCAACGACACCGGCTTCCGGATGTGCCGCTCCCGCTGAAACACGGCGTCGTGGTGGTTCCGTCCATCGTGTGGAACTGGTCGGCGTGTCGGGATGGGCTCTGCGTCCGCGGGACAGTTCGCCTTCGTCAGACGACGGCGTTCTTTCAGCGAACCGGGGGCGGCTGTGAGACCCGAACAGCAGGACATGCCCCCGCTGCTCACTCCGGGCCAGCCCCAGCCGGCCACCACAGCAGGACGTGAGACCTCGGTAGCCCGCCTGATGGATCTGGACAGCCGGGGCGAGCTGACCACCGCTCATGTGCGTCTGGTCGCCTCGGCGATGGGGGTGACGGAGCGGGCGGTCTGGTACTGGGTGGCTGCTGCCCGCACGGAGGGACGTCTTTCAGCCCGGCCGCGCGAGCGGACGCTCGTCACCCCGGAGGTTCGGCGTCTGCTGGCTTTCTGGGGCGGGAACACCGCCGCGGTCCACCGCGAGCTCGCCGCCCAGGCCGCCAGCGATCCCACCGTCTCCGTTCCGTCGCTGCGCGCCCTGCAACGTGCGGTGCGCAGGGAGCTGTCGGTGGGGGAGCGGGCTGGTCTGCGCGGCGGGGAGGCGGCCCGCAGGGCGCACGACGTCTTCGGGAAGCGGCCGGCCTCGTGGAGGAATGCGTGCTGGGAGGGCGACCACAAGCACGTGCCGGTGCAGGTCGATGTCGAGGGCGAGTTGGCGTGTCCGTGGATCACCTGGTTCATCGACTGCAGGACCAAGTACGTCCCTGGCCTCGCGGTGACCCCGCACGCCCCTTCCCGTGACGCGGTGCTCGCCGCGCTGCGCACCTCGATCACCCGCACCGGACCGTTCGGCCCCGCTGGCGGCCTGCCCACCGTGGTGCGCGTCGACCGTGGCAAGGAATTCCTGTGCACCACGGTCACCGCAGCGCTGGGTGCCTTCGCTGTCCCCGTCCACGACCTGCCCGCCTACACCCCGCATCTCAAGGGCACCGTCGAGGCGCTGAACGACTCGGTCGAGGAGATGTTCCTCGTCTCTCTCCCGCGCTACACCCACCGCCAGAAACTCACCGGCGGCCGGACCGCCGATCCGGACGCGCCACCGCTGACGTTCGCCGCCTTCGTCGCCCTGCTCCTGGACTGGGTGCGCTGGTGGAACACCGAGCACCACCCAGACGGCCTGAACGGCCTCACCCCCACCGAGGCATGGAAGGCCGACCCGACGCCGCTGCGCGACGTCCCAGCCGAGCACCTCGCGTTCTTCGCTCTGGAGGACGACGGCCGCACCCGCACGATCACCACGAACGGCATCTCCTGGCGCAGCCGCCCCTACATCGCCCCGTGGATGGTCGGCCACACCAAGACGAAGATCCGCCTGCGCCACCTCCCGCACCACGACGGCGAGATCGAGGTGTTCGACGCTTCGACCGGCCGCCACCTCGGTACCGCCCATCTCGCCGAGCAGGCGAGCCTGGAACAGGTCCGCGCCCTGAAAGCGGCCCGCACCGCCGCCGCCCGCCGACTACGCGCGGACCTGAAAGCCGCCGAGAAGCTGCGCCGCCAGCGGTTCGCCGCCGTCACCACCGCAGCCTCACCCCAGCCGCTCGGCACCCTCACCGCCGCCGAGGCCGCAACCGAACTCGAAGCGACCGACAGCCGGGACCTACGAGCACTGGCTCTGCCCGGCCTGATTCCCCACGCCCCGCTCCCGGACGGCTGGGTCCTGCCCCGAACCGCCGCGCCCCGCCGCAAGCCGTCCGACCAAAACCCGCCGCCCGCTGACACCGACCCGCCACAGTGACCGGGCCCGAATGCCCGGCCTGGATACGGCGAGTACCCGAGCTCACCCCCACGACCGCCTCCACACGCGACAGCTCCGTGCCCAGGTAGGAGAACCATGACCACCGCGCCCGCCGTCCGTCCCGGCATGCTGCCGCCCGAGCGCGCCGACCACTACCTCAACCTGACCGACGCCCGCGTCGTGGCGACCGAAGCGCTGCGCACCACCCAGGACAACATCGCCGCTACCCTGCAGGCCCGCGCGATGATGGTCCTGTCCGGAGCCGCCGGCAACGGCAAGTCGTTCTCCGTCAACGCCACGCTGCGCCACCTCGCACCCCGCAACACCTACCGCGTCGCGTTCCGGGCCCGCCCCACCCCACGCGACATCCGACACGAACTCTTCCGCGCCCTCGCCCTGCCGGGCGAGCCACCGCTGCGGCCGATCGAGTTCGACACCGTCCTCAAGGACGCCCTCGCCCGCTCATTCCACGTCCTGGTCTGCGACGAGGCCCAGTGGCTGTCCCGCGAGTGCTTCGAGTACTGGCGCTACCTGTGGGACGACCCGGCCACCGACATCGCCGTCGTCTTCGCCGGCGGCGACGGCTGCGCCAAGGTCCTGCGCCGCGAGCCGATGCTCGCCTCCCGCGTCTTCATCTGGCAGCAGGCCCTGCCGCTGACGCTCCCTGAGGTCCTCGCCACCATCCCCGCCTTCCACCCAATGTGGGACGGCGTCGACGCGGACCTGATCACCCTGGTCGACAAGCAGGCCGCCCACGGCAACTTCCGCGCCTGGGCCCGCATCACCAAACACGCCGCCGACGGCCTCGCCGCCCAGGGCCGCACCCACGTCGACGAGCACCTGCTGCGCCAGGTCTACCAGCGCCTGGGCACCAGCGCGTGAGCGCCCGCTCGCTGCCCACCCTCACCCTCGCGCTCGACCCCGACGACACCCCCGCCTGCAGCCATGCCGCCCTGGCCGCCCACGACCCCGCCGCCGGACAGGTCACGGTCCATCCCACCCCCGGCACCGACCACCCGGCCGGCCTCGCCCACGACGTCCTCGCCGCCCTTGGCAAGCCCTACACACCACCCGGACGCTGGAACACCCAGCCCGCACTCACCTGGGCAGCCGCCGCAGCCTGGGCCCGCACCACGGGCCTGCACCACCTGATCCTCCTGCGCGGCCACCTCCTCACCCCCACCCGCTGGCACCACCTGCTCACCTTCCAACAGCACACCGGTGCCCACCTGACCGTCATATGCCACCGCACCCCCACGCCCGCCCTCACCCGCGCCCCGGCCCACGTCGACCACATCATCACCCACGGCCTGCCCGCCTACGCCCTCCCCAGCCCCGAGCGCCACGGCCGACCCCCGCTGGTACGCAACGCACCAGCGACATCGCTGCCGTGGCTCACCCTGCCCGCCCTCACCTACCTCACCCTCACCGACAGACCCGAGCCGCCGTGCGACTGCGCCCCGCCACCAGCCACCGCCGACCGCCTCCCCATGGAACCCCCGCCAGGGCGCACCGAGGAAGCCGCCGCACGCCTGCACCGCCTGGCCCACCCCACCCATGCCGCCGCCCTGGCCGCGGCCCTGTTCACCGGAGTCCCTTTCAACCGGCTTGCCGCCGTCACCCCCACCGACTACCACTCCGCACGCTCCACCCTCACCCTCCACGCACCCGCCCGCGACCGCACCCCCGCCCGCTGCGCGACATACCGCGTACCCGCCTGGGCCCGCCCGCTCCTGGACGCCGCCGCCCGCTACCACCAGCACCGCAAACGCCCAGGCCTCCGACTGCTCACCGACACCGAATCCGCGCTGACAGCGCTGCTCCAAGCCGCCGAACACTGCCGCCTACGACCCCCGCAAGACCCATCCGGGCGCAGCCGCGGCCGCGTTCCCCGGCCGTACTTTCCCGAAGCCCTCCCCGACGGCCCCCACTGGACAGCCTTCATCCCCCTGCCCAACCTCCCCCCAGAGTTCCAACCCGCCGCCCTCCAGTGAGAAGACACCTGCTCCGCCCAGACCTGGGGACTGCCCCCGCGCTTGTCGGTGTGGGGCGTGATGATGGCCTGCGTGACCGACACCGCAGACCCTGCCCCGTCCTGGCTGCCCGGCTACGAAGGCTGCCCGTTCACCCCCTACCCCGAGCCCCTGGAGGACCCGCTCTTCTGGCTCTCGCACCTCAGCTCGTGCGCCCGCAGCCAGCAAGCCCAACAACTGCTGTTCGGCGCGGACTACGAGGCTGCCGAGGACTTCTACCGCGCCCTGTGGGACAAGGAAGACTGGCCGCTGTTCACCGTCCCGCTCACCGACGGACACCGCTTCCACGTCGTATACCGCACCATCGACGGCGACCGCGGCACCGACTACCTCCTGCACCACCCCACCTGGGACACCACCGAATTCCTCGCCCAGGACGACGGCCACTTCATGGGACCCGCCCTGTCCTGGCCCGAGCTCGCCACCGCCACCGACAACATCCCGCCCGACCCCGACCCAAACCCCGGCACCCTGGACGCCGGCATCCTCGACGCCCACGCCCGCCTGCTGCTCCTGCTGCCCGCCATGGGCGACAACAGCCCGCCCACGACCGCCGCACCCCGCCTGGCCGCCGCGCTACGCGCCCGCACGGCCGTCGAGGACCCCGACCACCTCGCACTCCTCCTCCTGGAACAGCAGGGGCAACCCGGACCCGCCCACTGGCGGACCACCCAGGACGGGGTACGAATCAACGACGGCCGCTACTCCTACCGCAATCCCGCCAACCCCTTCGCCCTCCCGCAGACTCGCCTTGCCAGGGTCTCCGCCGCGCTCACCCCGTGACCGCACGAACCGCCCCCACCGCTGTGGCGGGGCCGGTGTGCGTCGAACGATGTGAGACACAGTCTCGAACGAGCCAGGCACGTTCTACCAGGCCACCCCGAGGGCCTGCAGCTGCCCGAGCTGTTCGGCGGTGAGCTTGTCCCGCCTGGCCTTCTGGTTGTTGAGCCAGGTGCCCAGCGCGAAGTGCGACACCACGACCTGCTCCTCACCCCTGGCTCTGGCCTTGACGGTCTCCACCGGCTCCTTGTGCGGGCGGGGGACCCGGACGTGGCCTTCCCGCTCCATGAACTGAGCGAGCGCGGCCAGGCCATGCTGGAACCGGTCGGTGCGGGAGACCGTCGGCTTCGCGTCGGCGGCGGCCTTGGCGGCCATCAGCTCGGGGTCGGCCTCGATGCCGATCGCCGTCAGCAGGTCCCGCTGGTCTCCCTCCAGCCTCGGCCAGGAGGCCCGCTGCGCCTGGACCCACCGGCCGAGCTGCTCGCCCTCGAACACCGTGTCCACAGGCAGCTGCGCCCAGTTCACGCGGCCGTCGGCTTCGAGCCACCACTGCCGGGCGGTGGCGTAGGTGCGTTGCCAGGTGATGGGCCAGGTGGGGCACCAGAACGGGTCGATGTCCTCCAGCGCCCGGCGCCGGTCCGGCGACAGCGCGCCCGGCTGGTCGGCCGGGACCTGGGCGGAGGCTCGCAGCTCGGAGAGCCACGACCCGATCGCGTACCCGCCGACCGAGGCCCGGGACGGCGCCGCCAACGACCCGCCGTGGCCCTTCGCCCAGACCCGCGCCCAGTCCAACCCGGTCTCGAAGCGGGCGTCACTCACGGACCAGATCATCCCGAGCGCGTCCAGCATCTCCACCCGGTATGACGCCAGTTCACCGGCCGCATTCTCGCCGCGCCGGTCCGACAGCCACTTTCCGAGCGGGTAATTCCCGTTCTCCCCGACCAACGCCGAATAAGGGACGTCAAGCCCGCCGGTCTCCTCGAACCACCGCCGTGCATGCCCGATCCCCTCCCGCCACAGCTGCGTCTCACCGACCAGCACCCGGGAAGCGATGAACAGCGCGAGCACGTTCTCATCCACCGGCGTCTGAAACCGCACCGGCAACGTGAACGCCCCCGACCCACCCGCAACCACACCGCTCTCACCAGGACCAACGGCAGCCTCAGCGCTGCTCCCCTTGGTCCGCTTGCCCGACTTCTGCGGCACCGCGAGGGCCTCCACCACCTTCGCGTCGTGGCTGCGCAGCGCGGTCAGGATCTTGACCAGGGGACCGTAGGAATCGGACTCCAAAATGTCCCCGGGCTGCTCTCCGGGCCCCAGGAAAACCGGTACGATCAGGCTGGCAGTTTTCCCCTCGCCAGGCTGCATACGCAGGGCCCGGCCGATGGCCTGGACGATATCCACCATGCTGCCCCGGCCTTGCAGAAGCACCGAATCTGCATTCGGCATATCAACGCCCTCGCCCAGGACCTTGCAGTTACTGAAGATCCGGTACCTGAGTCCGTCGTCCCCCTCGCCCTTTCCGAAGTCCCCGATCAGCTCCTTCCGATAGTCGATCTCATGCTCACCGGAAAGCCACTGCGCCCAAACCTCGGGCGGGTACTTCTGCGGGTTCTCGAAGTGCAGCTTCTCGACCGTCTGATTCAGCGTCTCCGAGAAATACCGCACCTCGATCGTGCGGCTGTGGAACGTGATGCACCGTCGGAGGTCCCGCTCCACCACGGTCTTGACCAGCCCGGCCTGGATCGCGGCGATCCGCTCCGCCGGCACCTCGTCCTCACTCCCATCCAGGGCCTCCCCGACGCCCGGCCCCCACGGCACGCCCTGCTGCTCCGCCTTGTCCCGGGCGCCGATCGGGTCGCGCAGCTCCAGGACCACGATCTCGAACGGCGCGAGCAGCTTGCGGTCGATGGCCTCAGCCAGGCCCAGGGAGTAGACGTGCGGCCCGTAGACCCGCTGGTTGTCCATGGACACCGCCAGCTCCTCCGGCAGCGGCTGGTAGGCGCCCTCACGGCCCTTGACCGGGCGCTTCGGCGGCGCCCAGATCCTCGGCGTCGCGGTCATGTAGAGCCGGCGGTCCGCAGGGATCGCGGCCTGGTCGTGCACCACGGTCCAGGTCTTCTCGACGCTGCCGGAGGACCGGTGCGCCTCGTCACAGACCATCAGCCCGAGCGGGGGCAACAACTCGCCCTCCCCATCCTGACGCTGCGCCCAGTACTCGTAGGCGTCCTTCACCGCCCCGACCGAGGTATAGGTGGCGAAGATGGTGGTCGGCCGGCGGTGCTTCGCCGCGTTGGACAACCACATGCCGATCATCAGCGGGCTGGTGGTCGCCATCACCCCGTACGGCAGCTCCGAGTCGACCAGCGAGCAGATGGCGTGCATGTCTCCGGAACGGCCGGCGGCCCGCCACGAACCGATCATCTGCACCAGCAGGTCCAGCGTCGGCACGACGACCAGGACCACGCCGCGGGGCACCAGCTTCTGGCCGGCCGCCGCCCCGACGTACGACTTCCCGGACCCGGTGGCCATCTGCACCGTCACCCGCAGCCCGCCCGGGGCCGGGTGCCCCGGACGGGGCGTCAGGCCCCGCACGATGGCCTCCAGGGCCTCCTCCTGGTGCCCGCGCAGCGAGATGCCGGCGGCGGACTGAGCGGCCATCAGGCCGGGCTTTACGACGTCCACGAAGACGTGTCTCCCCTCACCCATTCCCGAGCCCACACAGGGACCACGCGGGAAATGCTGACAGTGCCCTACTGATACATTCGACGGACCGGCGAAGGAATTCAGCCGACCGGAATACAAGACCGATTGAAGCGGCCATCCGACAGGATATCAGTTCCCGCCCAAGGAATCCGGCGAATACCCGAAAAGCGCGGGTTCGGACCCCGCTTCGGGCGGGATCGTCCGAAGCTCCAATACTGATACATTGGGGACCGTTGCTCACCCTGCCAGGGTAGCGCACCCTACCCCACGATGGGGCTGAAACCGTGGCCTGGATAACGGTCTAGACCAATCCAACGGGAGTGAAGCCGACCCGCACGCCCCCCTCGGAGCCCACTCCTCCCCAGTCAGCTCATACCTCATCAGCCGACCTCCCTGCTCAGCTAGGTGATCCCAGCTCAGCCACCAGGCACCATGGAGCGAAGCGGAGTGGTGCCAGCCCGAGCGCGAAGCGCCGGGCCCACCCGGGCGAAGCCCGGGTGCGGACACGCGGAGCGGGTCCGCCGCCTGACCGAAGGTCAGGCGCGAACGGAGGGCCGGAGGCCCGAGATCGGAAGAGCGGGGGGGAGGGGAAGAGTGTGATTATTGCGGTGTAGATATCGGTGGTGGGCGGATCATTAAAAAGGG
>NZ_JBEOWY010000101.1:0-9753 GCF_040296285.1 Kitasatospora sp. NPDC002227 | reverse complement strand
CCATCGCCACCGTCACCGACACCAACCGCGACCAGGTGCTCGTCCACGACGCCCACCACACCAGCCCCGCCCGCGCCTTCGCCCTCACCCGCCTCACCGCCGCCGACCTCCTCCACCACACCCCCATCGGCGTCATCCGCAACACCACCCGCCCGGTCTACGACCGCCTCATGGCCGGCCAGCTGGACCAGGCAGTGGAGCAGAAGGGCCCCGGCGACCTGGCCGCCCTGCTCGCCGGCACCGACACCTGGACCGTCAACTAGGGCCTGTCTGACCATTCCCGCCGGGCCCGGCCCGCCCGGCACGCGCCCCCAGCCTTCGGCCGGGAGGTGCCCCCTTCGCCGCACGACCCAGCCTGATCCGACGCGAATGGTCAGACAGGCCCTACCGATAAGGACCCACCCATGGCGTACGTGATAGCCGCCCCCTGCGTCGACGTGAAGGACCGGGCCTGCATCGACGAGTGCCCGGTCGACTGCATCTACGAAGGCCGGCGCTCGCAGTACATCCACCCGGACGAGTGCGTGGACTGCGGGGCCTGCGAGCCGGTCTGCCCGGTCGAGGCGATCTTCTTCCAGGACGAACTCCCCGACGAGTGGTCGGACTTCGCGCGGGCCAACGCCGAGGTGTTCATCCCGCTCGGCTCGCCCGGCGGGGCGTCGACGGTGCCGGCCTTCGCCGAGGACCACCCCGTGGTGTCCGCGTACGTGCCGAGCCAGGTCTGAGCCGGCCGTGCCGCGCCTGGGCCTGGACACCGCCGCCGTGGTGGACGCCGCGCTCGCCGTCGTGGACGAGCGCGGCCCCGCCGCACTGACCCTCGCCGCCGTCGCCGCGCACACCGGCGTGGCCACCCCCTCGCTGTACAAGCACGTCAAGGGCCTGGCCGACCTGCGCGAACGCGCCGCCGCCCAAGTCCGCACCGAGCTGGGCGCCGAGCTGCGCGAGGCCGTCCAGGGCCGCAGCTCCACCGACGCCGTGAGCGCGCTGCTGCGCGCCCACCAGGAGTACGCGGACCGCGAGCCGCACCGCTACGCGCTGCTCACCGCCCGCGGCCAGGGCACCTGCCCCGGCCAGGTGGACCAGGTGGACGCCGTGATGGCCGCCGCCCTGCGCGGCTACGAACTGCCCGAGCCGGAGCTGCACCACGCGACCCACGCACTGCGCGCCGTCGCGCTCGCCTCCGCCGCGCTCGGCGGCTCGGCCGAGTCCCGCGGCCTGCTGGTCCAGCTCTTCACCACGGGCCTGCGGGCCCTCTGAAGATACGGGGAAGGGGCGCCGGGAGACTCCCGGCGCCCCTTCTGTCGTGCCGCCCGCTCAGCTGCCGACGCTCGCCGGCGCCCACATCCGCCCGTACAGCTCGCGCCGGGACGAGACCTCCAGCTTCTGCAGCACCGTGCTGACGTAGTTCTTCACCGTCTGCCGGGCCAGGTGGAGTTCGTCCGCGATCTCGTCGTTGGAGAACCGCCGCAGCAGCAGCGCGAGCACCTCGCGCTCGCGCACGGTCATCCCGCCGTGCTGCAGATCGGCCTCCAGCCAGCCCTCCTCCTCGCACGGGCGCTCCTGGCTGGTGAGCCAGACGTGCCGGCCTGCGACCAGCCGTTCGACGGCGTCGACCATCGCGGGGGTCTCCACCGAGCGGTGCACGAACCCGTCGGCCGCGCCGCGCAGGCACTCGATCACCACGCTCAGCTCGCTGCGCTCGGTGTAGACGAGCACCAGCGGCGCGGTGGGCAGGGACTTGAGCCGGCGGCCGAGCCGGATGCCGTCCCAGGGGGCCCGCAGATCGCAGTCGGTGACCACCAGATCGGGACGGGACTCCTGGCAGAGCCGCCAGGCGGCCTCCGCGCTGGCGGCCACGGTGACCGACTCCACGACGGCGGCGTCCCGCAGCAGGCCGGACACGGCCCACCGGGCCAGCGGCCACTGGTCCACCACCAACGCCCGCCGGACCCGTACCGGCGGTGCCTCGTTCTCCTCCTCGTACCGCTGCGTCATGTCGACTTCACCGTCCCCTCGGGGCTCGCCGCCCCCCGGCTCTCTCCCGGCCCGACTCTGTCAGGTACTGGAATTGTCCAAAGGGTCCGGAATAAGGGTCAACGCGCACCAGGCTTGTTTCGCAAGTAGCCCCGGTGAGTTGCCACACTCCGCGGCCAAACCTCCCGGCGCAGAACCATCTCCTCGCACAGGCATCCGCAGCGGGCACAGCCACTCGACGCCCGCTCGGCCCGCCGGTACCCCCGGTACCGCCCGTCGGGCCCAATCGAGTACCGCCGGTCCTAACCGACCCTTCGGCAAGCTTCCTAACCTGATCGCGGACGGGGGGAGCGTCCACCAGCTCCGGGTTCGCGCCCCCTCCGGCTGTCCCAGCCCGCAGCTGCGCTTACGAGTGGAGATCATCGTGCCAGAGAAAGCACCGGGTCAGACCCTCGCTCAAGCGGTCCGTCGGCCCTCCGCGCCGACACCTGTGCCGGGCGCCTCGGCCCTCGTGCACCACCTGGTCCACCGGCCCAACACCCCTGAAGGAGTGGTGCTCGGCACCACCGGCCCCACCACCCAGCAGTTCGCCGTCTCCGCGCTGCTGCCCGAGCGGCACTCGCTCTTCAACGACGGCGCCGATCTCTTCCACGATCTGCACTCGCCCGCCGAAGTGCTGCGCCGCACCGCGCTGTTCGTCTCCCACCGGTACTTCCGGGTGCCCCAGGAGAGACCGGCGGTCTTCGCGGCCACCGAGGTCGCGATGACCGAACTCGAGCCCTGGCGGCGCACTTCGGGCCCCGCCCACCTGGCGATGGACATCACGCTGACCCCGGCCGACGTGGTCAGCGGGGTGCCGCGCGGGCTCGAGTGCGAGTCGACCATCCACATCGAGGGCGTGCGCTGCGGCACCGCCAACGCCCGGCTGGTCTTCCTGATGCCCCGGGTCTACCAGAACCACCGCGAGCGCGGCCGGGCGATGAGCCGCTCGGAGTTCACCGGCCCCACCGAGGGCGAGCTGTGGGCCGGTACGCCCGCGGCCCGGGCCGTCGGCCGGGCCGACCAGGTCAACGTGGTGCTCGGCACCCCGCTGCTCACCGTCGAGAGCGAACTGGTGGTC
This sequence comes from Kitasatospora sp. NPDC002227, assembly GCF_040296285.1. Taxonomy (NCBI): domain Bacteria; kingdom Bacillati; phylum Actinomycetota; class Actinomycetes; order Kitasatosporales; family Streptomycetaceae; genus Kitasatospora; species Kitasatospora sp. NPDC002227. The sequence continues at coordinate 6,659 of NZ_JBEOWY010000101.1, read as the reverse complement.
GAGATCGTCACCGACCCGCGCAACCAGGTCTTCACCGAGGCCACCACCGACCACGTGCCGCCCGTGGTGCTGGTCGAGGGCACCCGGCAGGCCGCCCTGCTGCTGGCCGGCGAGCTGCACGGCTTCACCGTCGGCAGCTGCGTGCTCAGCCGCTGGAACGCCCGCTTCCAGGGCTTCGCCGAGCCCGACCTGCCGCTCTACTGCCGCGCCACCGCAGCCGAGTTGGAGCGCGCGGCGGACGGCCGGCCGGCCCTGCCGGTCGCCCTCACGCTGCACCAGGGCTCCCGCCAGATCGCCGCCGTCGACACCGTCGTACTCCAGGACTACTGATGCAGGACACAGGGGACACCGTCAGATTCCGCGTGCTCGGACCGATCAGCATGCTCCCGCACACGCCGACCGCCGCCAAGGTCCGCGTGCTGCTGGCCACGCTGCTCGTCCGGGCGAACGAAGCCGTCTCCACCACGGCCCTGATCGACGAGCTCTGGGACATCCACCCGCCGCGCACCGCGGCCACCACCCTCCAGGTCTACGTCTCCCAACTCCGGCGTGCCCTGGGCGAGATACCGTCCGAGCCGACCACCAGCGAGCGCCGGCTGCACACCGTCCCGCCGGGCTACCGGCTCTCCGTCCGCGAGGAGGAGTTCGACCTCAGCCGGTTCGAGACGCTGCGCCGCACCGGCAAGGAGGCGTACGACCGCGGCGACTTCACCACCGCCGCCAGTGACCTGCGGGAGAGCCTGGCGCTGTGGACCGGCCTGCCGCTCTCCGGCGTGCCGCACGGCCCGGTGCTCGCCACCACCAGCGTGCGCCTGGAGGAGCTGCGCACCGTCACCCTGGAGCAGCGGATCGCCGCCGACCTCCGCCTCGGCCGCCACCACGAACTCACCGGCGAGCTCATGGAGTTGGTCAACCAGCACCCGTACCGGGAGACCCTGCACGCCCACCTGATGGTCGCGCTGTACCGCTCCGACCGGCAGTCCGACGCGCTGCAGGCCTTCAGCCGCGCCCGCAAGGCGCTGGTGGACGAGCTGGGCGTGGAGCCCGGCGCCGGGCTGCGCCGCCTGCACGACCGCATCCTGCGCTCCGACCCGCTGCTCGCCTGGCAGGACCCGGCCCCGCCCCGGCCCTCCCCCGCCGCGCCCGCGCACTGGCTGCCGCCCGCCACGGCCGACTTCACCGGCCGGGAGGCCGCCCTGGCCACCGCCGCCAAGCTGCTGCCCGGCGAGGAGGGCAGCCGCCAGCTGCTGGTGGTCGGCGGCCGGGCCGGCGTCGGCAAGACGGCCTTCGCCGCCGAGCTCGCCCGCCGCTGCGCCGGGAGCTTCCCGGACGGGCAGGTGCTGCTGCCGCTGCGCGGCGCGCAGGACCGGGCACTGGACAGCGCGCAGATCGCGCTCGGCCTGCTGCACCGGCTCGGTGGCCAGGAGCACCCCTCTGAACCGGCCGAACTTCCCGGCGAAAGGCCAGAGTTGGCCGAGCTCGCGGGCCGCCTGCACCAGTCCGTCGAGGGCCGCAAGCTGCTGATCGTGCTCGACGACGCCGCCTCCGAGGACCAGGTGCGGCCGGTGCTCGCCGCGATGCCGGACGTGTTCACGGTGGTCACCAGCCGCCGCCCGCTCACCGGCCTGGACGGTGCCCGCCACCTGGTGCTCGACGTGCTGCGCCCCTCCGAGGCGCAGCGGCTGCTGACCTCGATCGTCGGCCCCCGGCTGGCCGAGGACAGCGCGGCGGCCCGGGAGATCGTCCGGCTCTGCGGCTACCTGCCGCTGGCCGTCCGGGTGGCGGGCAGCGGCCTGGCCGCCCGGCCGCACTGGTCGGCCGCCGACTGGGCGGCCCGGCTGGCGGACGAGGGCGCGGGGCTGACGCCGTTCGTCGCGGGCGACCTGGACGTCCGGGCCAGCCTGCTGGTCGGCTACCGCGAGATCGGGCCGGCCGAGCAGCGCGCCTTCCGGCTGCTCGCGCTCGCCCCGGTGCCGGACTTCCCGCTCTGGGCGGCCGCCGCGCTGCTCGACCTGCCCCCGGCCGAGGCCGAGCAGGTGGTCGAGCGGCTGGTCGAGTCGCAGCTGCTGAGCGTGCGGCGCAGCACCCCGGGGCAGCCCTGCCGGTACAGCTACCACCGGCTGCTGCGCACGCTGGCCTTCGAGCTGCTGGCGGACGACCCGCTCGGCGCGGTCGAGGCGGGCACCGAGCGCCTGGCCACGGCGTACCTCTCGTACGCCCAGTACGCCGCCGCGCTGTTCACCCCCGAGGGGGCCGAGCGGCCGGACGGCGGCGGGCCCGGGCCGCTCTCCTGTGCCCGGATCGTCGGGGACAACCCGGCGCGCTGGTTCCAGGAGGAGGCCGCCGGGCTGGTCGGGGCGGTGCGGCAGGCGCACGCGGCCGGGCTCTGGCTGCTGGCGTGGGAGCTGACCCTGGCGCTCGCGGGGTACTTCGAGGCCGGTTCGGTCTGGGACGACTGGGCGGCCACCCACGAGCTGGCGCTGTCCGCCGCGCAGCGGGCCGAGCATCCGGGGGCGCGGGCGGCGGTGCTCGGCTCGCTCGGCGACCTCGCCTGGCAGCAGCGGCGCGGGCCGCTGGCCGCCGAGCACTACGAGACGGCCCGGGTGCTGCACCGCTCGGCCGGCGACCGGCTCGGCGAGGCGCGCTGCCTGGTCGGGCTGGCGGACGTCGCGCTCACCGACGCCGAGCCGGGCCCGGCGGGCAAGCTCTACGGGCAGGCGCTCGAGCTCTTCGGCTCGGAGCCGCAGGGGCAGCGCGGGCGGGCCGACGTGCTGCGCGGGCTGGCCCTGTGCCACCTGCTCGCCGGGCGGGCGGAGGAGGCGCTGGTGGGCTTCGGGGAGTTCGTGGACGCGGCGCAGCGGCTCGGTGACCGGCGCTGGGCGCAGTTCGGCAGCCGGTCGATCGACCGCATCCAGGAGCACGTCATCGACTGGGCGGGCGGGGGCCGGGAGGCTCGGCCGGACGCGGTGGAGGTACGGCCGGGCGTGTGGCTGGTGGGTGATCCGCAGCTGCAGCGGTGATCCTCCGGGGAGGCCCCTGGGGATGGTAGTTAAATCTTCAACCTTGCAATTGGTTGAGGATTGAACTACCATCCTCGGTGTAGGCCAGAACACCCCGAATCAAGGAGGCCGACATGCCCGCCGTGACCGTCGAGAACCCGCTGACCCTCCCCCGCGTCGCCACCCCCGACCCCGCCGTCACGGCAGCCCGGCCGGTCCTCACCGTGGTCACCGCCCCCGAGGGCTTCGAGGGCGAGGGCTTCCCCGTCCGCCGCGCCTTCGCCAAGATCAACCAGAAGTACCTGGACCCGTTCATCATGATGGACCAGATGGGCGAGGTCGACTATGCCGCGGGGGAGCCGAAAAGCTAGTCCAGTTGGGGGACTAGTCGCAAGAGGGCTCTGACCTGCGAAGACGCAGGACGAACATCGCATTCCAACCCAACTGAGGAGGCCGGCATGCCTGCCGTGACCGTTGAGAACCCGCTGATCCTGCCGCGCATCGCGGCCCCCGCCGAGGGCTCCGTCGCCCGCCCCGTCCTGGCCGTCTCGACTGCCCCGGAGGGGTTCGAGGGTGAAGGCTTCCCCGTCCGCCGCGCCTTCGCCAAGATCAACCAGAAGTACCTCGACCCGTTCATCATGATGGACCAGATGGGCGAGGTCGACTATGCCGCTGGGGAGCCGAAGGGGACCCCTTGGCATCCGCACCGCGGCTTCGAGACGGTCACCTACATCATCGACGGAACGTTCATCCACCAGGACTCGCACGGCGGCGGCGGCACCATCACCGACGGCGACACCCAGTGGATGACCGCCGGTTCCGGCCTGCTGCACATCGAGACCCCGCCCGAGTCCCTGGTCATGTCCGGCGGCCTCTTCCACGGCCTCCAGCTCTGGGTCAACCTGCCCGCCGTCGACAAGATGATCACCCCCAAGTACCAGGACATCCGCGGCACCAGCGTCAAGCTGCTCGCCTCCGACGACGGCGGCGCGCTGGTCCGGCTGATCGCCGGCGACATCGACGGCCACCAAGGCCCTGGCGCCACCCACACCCCGATCACCATGATCCACGTCTCGGTGAACCCTGGCGCCCAGGTCACCCTGCCCTGGCGAGCCGACTTCAACGCACTGGCCTACGGCCTGGCCGGCAGCGGCTCGGCGGGCGAGGAGCGCCGCCCGTTCCACATGGGCCAGGCCGTCGTCTTCGGCGAGGGCGACTCCCTCACCATCCGCGCCGACGAGAAGCAGGACTCCCGAAGCGCCAACTTCGAGCTGGTGCTGCTCGGCGGCCTGCCCATCCGCGAGCCGGTCGCCCACTACGGCCCGTTCGTGATGAACAGTCACCGGGAGCTCCAGCAGGCCATGGAGGACTTCCAGGCCGGCCGCCTCGGCACCATCCCGGCGGACACCAACCTGGGACGCTGACCCGACGCCAGTGCCAGGGGCTCGGACCGGAAACGGTCCGAGCCCTCACGTATCCGGATCAGGTCGTCTGCTGCCGGGCGCCGCGGCCCGACCACAAGGGACTGCCGAGAAGTGGTAGCGAGCATCCACCCTGTCCTGGCTCAATAGCAGGATGGAGATCGGCGAGAACTGGGCGTACCGAGCCCAGCCCAAGATGCTCGGCAGTGCGATCCGCCGTGTGGAGATCGTCCGGGTCGGCGGGCCGCGCCGGGCCACTCAGGTGCACATCCGATTCCTCGAAGGCGAGGACGCCGGCCTGCAGGACTGGGTCGCCCCCGCGTCCCTGGTCTCGTTGTGGGACGACGTCGCGGTCTTCCGAAGCGATGATGCTGCTGAACTGGCGTTGGTCGAGGCATCCCGGCACGTACAGAAGACTGCGGAGTTCGAGACCGCTCGGATGGTTCTCGGCTTCGTCCGCCCCAAGAGCCAAGTGCGGCTGCGCACGACGACGGCCGATGCCGGCGTGCTGGAGCTCACCGCTCTTGATGCCACCGCTGACCGTCTCGGGCTCGATGCTGTCGAGCTGCGTGCTGACCCGATGGTTCACGAGACCCGGACCGGCCTGTTCCTGACGGGTTGGCCGGTCACGGAGCGGATCGCACGACGGGCCGCAGAGGTCCTGGCCGAGGAGATCCTCCCGGAGGTCGAGCACCGGCAGGAAGCCCTCGACCAGGAACGCGCGCAACCATCCTGGCAGTCGTGGAACCGCCGCGACGACCGGAAGCTGCAGGCGGACGACGACACACTCCGGACGGTCCGGGAGTGGTGCGGTCAGGAGCGGGTAGAGCGCTTCGACGAACTGCTCGCCCTACGAGCCGAGGTCGAGCGGCTCGGCACCGTTGTCGAGCGAGCCGTGAAAGCCCTGCGCGACCGAGGGCACGGCGTCATCGCCTCCGCCATTGAGCGCGACCTCGGGGTCCGTATCTCCAGCCTTGGTCCCGAGGTTCGGCGCTGACATCGCGCCACGGATCGGCCTGCTGACGTGACTGGCCGAGCTCAGCAGGTGGCGCCTCCTTCTCCGGCCGATGCGGGCTCCACCCGTTGAGGAAGGGCCGGAGTGCGTCGCCCGTGGGCTCGGTTTCGAACACTTCAACACCGAGCCCGCTGCCGGGAGCCGTCGGGTCGATCCGGTCCGCCTCGGCCCTGCCCCACGCGGACCACTCCTTGAATTGCTGTGCCTCTGCCGAATCGTCGGCCCGGCTCGCAGCTTCGTCCAGCGCCGCGCAGAACTCCCTGATCTCCCGCGCGCCCCGCCACCGGTCAAGGGCCGACCCGAAACGCTCGAAGCGTGAGGCTTCGACGGCCTTACTGCTGGCCGCATTGACCGCAGCCTCCCAGTCCCGCTGCTTGCGCGCCTTCTCCTCCGCTGCCAGTCGTTGCCGCTCAGCCTCGGCCCTCTCACGCTCCTCCCGAAGTCGGCGTTGCTCGGCTTCGCGCTCCAGCTGGAGGCGCTCCTGTTCCTCGGCGCGCGTCTTCAGCACCCGGAAGAGCGAGCTGATCTGCTCCTCCAGCGGTCGCTTCGGAGTGTCGGCGTAGTCCTTCTTCCAGCCACCGCTGTGCCCGTAGCTGTAGGGGTGCGGTTCGATCACGTGCAGGTCGAGTTCGCCGGACGGCTCAGACCGGAGAGCGGGAGTCACCCGTTGCCAGTCGTACGTCTTGCGTCGCCCCTTGGCCGCCGGCACGAACTGGACCTGCTTCTGTCGCTCCTTGAAGCTCAACTCCCACGTCCTGCCATGGACGGAGAGCATCGGGCGCGGCTGCTTCCGCTTCTTGGACACCGTCACGTCACCATGGCGCGACAGCGCCTCCTGGGCGATGAGACGGACGATCGACAGCACGCGAGGGAGCACGTCCTCGGAGACCTCGAAGGCGCTGTGGTCGGCTTCCAGAGCTGCGATCACATCGCCCACGTCCGTGAGAACCCGGCTGCGCTGGAGACGGATCCTGTTCCACTCAGTGTCGTCCAGCCCGTTGTCACGGAGGAGGCCGAGGAAGAAGTCGCCCTTCTCCCGGCCGCTGTACTTCAGCTGGTATCCGTCAGGCACGCACGCGCGAGCCGCGTCGAAGGAGCGCCGCAGCCTTGCCCGCTCCTCCGGCGTCGGGAGCAATGCTCAGGACTTGTGGATCAGCCCCGGGCGGGGACGCGGAGGGCGTACCTTCCCGAATGATCCTGTGATGGTCACCGAGTAGGCCCGCG
>NZ_JBEOWY010000100.1:0-9975 GCF_040296285.1 Kitasatospora sp. NPDC002227 | reverse complement strand
CCGCGACGGTCGCGCGGGCCGGCTTCGCACTCACCGCCGCCCCGTCCGTGGTGCGAGGGGGCGGCGGTGAGTATGCAGTGGGATCTCGATCAGGCCGGCCAGGTCGGCATTCTGCGCCTGTCCGGCTTCCTGAGCGAACGGACCACCCACCGACTCCACGGGGCCGTCGAATGGGCTCGCGCACGATGCCCGGACGGGGTCGTCGTCGACCTGTCCGCCCTCACCGGCTGGAACCAGCACGGCGAAGCGGGCATCGTGGCCGCAGCCGAGCGGCTCGGCCAAGGCCCTACCCGTCTGGTGGTGTGCGGTCTGCGCGAGAGACCCGCGCCCGCGCTGCTCGCCGCCGTCACGGCCGGCGTCCTCGTTGTCCAACCGGACGCCGACGCCGCGCTCGGCGCACTCGGGCGTACCTGACCGGCCGTCCTCGACCGGTCATCGGGATTGCTAGGGTCGGCAGCTGATGATGTTCTGCTGTTCGAGGGCTGGATCGAGACGGTGACGACGTGAACGCTGACGCCCGGCAGTCGCCTCCTGTGGTGGGCGTGCCGCTGTACCAGTTGAAGGCCGAGTTCTTCAAAGCCCTCAGCCACCCCGTCCGCATCCGCGTCCTGGAACTGCTCAGCGAGCGCCCGCACGCCGTCGCCGAGATGCTCCCGGAGGTCGGCGTCGAACCCGCCCACCTCTCCCAGCAACTCGCCATCCTGCGCCGGACCCGCCTGGTGGCCAGCCATCGAGAAGGCGGCGCCACCTACTACCGCATCGCCAGCCCCGAGATCGCCGACCTGCTGGCCGTCGCCCGCTCCATCCTCGGCGACCTCCTGACCGGCCAGGCCGAACTCCTCGACGACCTGCGCGGCGATCGGTGACGAGAGGCCGGGCCAGTCACTGCGCTACGCGGGAGGGGCGGGCGAGTTCGGCGCCCCAGGCCTTGGCGCGGGCGATTTCGCCGGAGCGCAGGGGGCCGTCGGTCTCCTCGACGATGAAGCCTTCGGGTTCGGCCAGGACGTCGTAGTGGTGGTGGGAGAGGCGGCGGGCGATGCCCTCGGCGGCTCCGCCGGGGTGTTTGATGTCGGCGCGGGTGTCGAAGGCGGCGGCGGGGGTGCCGGGTTCGGTGTCGGGGAGGGCGTGGAGCCAGCGGCGGAGCCCCGGGCCGGCGGCGGTGGTGGCGGCTTCGTGGGCCTGTTCGGTGTGGCCGGCTTTGCCGGACTCGGCTTTGGCGGCCATTCGGCGGGTGAGGCCGGTGGTCATGCCGTGCAGGTGGGTCGGTCCGCCGACCACGAGCAGGTCGACGGGTTCGGTCAGAGCGGCCTGGGCGACCGGGAGGCAGCGAACGGTGGCTTCCGGGCGTGCCTCGTGGACTCCTTCGGCGATCGCCTCGGCGACCTCGCGGGTGTTGCCGTACAGGCTCTCGTACACGACCAGTGCTTGCATCGCTGTTCACCTCTCAGTGGTGGGCGGGGACGGTGATGACGGGGCAGTGTGCGTGGTGCAGCAGCCCGTGCGGGACGGGGCCGAGCCGCATGCCGGTGAAGCCGCCCCGGCCGCGGCGGCCGACCACGACGGCCAGGGCGTGGGCGGAGGCCTGGGCCAGTTGCTCGACGGGGTGGCCGGTGAGGACCTCGTGGGTGAGGTCGAGGTCGGGGTCGTGGTCGGTGAGTCCGGCGGTGGCCTGGTGGAGCTGCTCGCGGATCATCTCGGCCACCGCGTGCTCCTCGGCGGGGACGATCAGGGGGACCTGCCAGACGCTGACCGCGCGCAGTGCGGCCCGGCGCCGGGTGGCGAAGTCCGCCGCGAACTCGACGGCCGCTGCGGCGGAGCGGGAGCCGTCCACGCCGACCACGACGTAGGGCGGCTGCTGGGTGACGTGTTCCGGTGCGCGGATCACCACGACGGGGCAGTGGGCCTGGGCGCTGACCGGCACTGTGACCGAGTATCCGCTGAGCCATTCCTCCAGCCGGTTCATCCGGCGGGAGCCCAGGACGAGCAGCTGGGCCCGCTCGGATTCCCGGCAGAGCACCTTGGCGGGATTGTCCTCCGCGAGCAGTGAGGTGGTCTCGACAGCGGGGTGGCGCTCGTGGACCAGGGCCATCGCCTTCTCCAGCGCCGTCTCGCCGCTGTGGCGAAGCGCCTCGTGGAAGCGGCCGCCGTCGAATCCGCGCAGCTCGTAGGCCTCGGGCAGGACGGCGTGCACCAGTCGCAGCGGCAGGTTGCGCCGGGTGGCCTCGGCCGCGGCCCAGTCCACCACCATCGGGCTGATGTTCAGGGAGTCGACGCCGAGGACGATCGGACGGCGTTCACCGCTGGTAGTCATGGTTCCTCCACCTGGTCCGGCGGCCGGGTGCGAACGCGGCCGGCTGCCACCCACGCTAGGCGGCCCGGTGCCCGCGGGGGAGGGCCGATCGGCCCAGGGGACCAGGGTCGGCAGCGGCGCGGGCCTGGGGTCGCGGGGAGGGCGTAGTGGGGGCCCTGGCCCCTCGTGGCCGGGACGCGGCCGGGCGGAGGGTGGAGGCATCACACGGAGGTGAGTACGGTGATCACGTCGAAGACCTGGGAGTTCCACGAGGGCGACCGAGTGACCGTCTACCGTGACCGGGAGTACGGCACGGCCGAGGACGCGTACGTGGTCGAGGTCCGTGCGGACCGCAGTCTGCGGCTGGAGTTCGGCGACGGTCACCGCAGCTCACTGCGCAACGGCCACGTCGAGCTGTGCGCGGCCTGAGCGGACCGGGGAGGCGGACGGCGATGCGACGGGCTTCCGGCGGGTCCTCGCGCTGCTGACCGGGCACGGCTCGGGTCAGAGTCTGAAGGTGTAGCTCTCGCCGGGGCGGACGGTGGTCGGCGTGCCACGGAAGCGGATCTGCACGGGTGCCTGGTGCCCCTCGCGGAGCCCGACCGTCAGCGTTCGGTGGTCGACGGTGAGCAGCACGCCCCAGTGGCCCCGGTAGCGGAGTTCGAGGTCGAGCCGGCCGAGGGCGGAGGGCAGGCGGGGGTCGAGCCAGAGGGCGTCCTCGCGGATCTCCAGACCGGTCCAGCAGCGCTGGAGCAGGTCGACCGCGCCGGCCATCGCGCCGAGGTGGATGCCCTCGCGGGTGGTGCCGCCCTGGACGTCGCGCAGGTCGGCGGTGAGTGCGTCGCGGAAGTGGCCCCAGGAGGCGCGGCGGTCGGAGCGGGTGAGCACCCAGGCGTGGACCACGGAGCTGAGCGTCGAGCCGTGGACGGTGCGGTGCAGGTAGTAGGAGGTGGTGCGGCGCATCAGTTCGTGTCCGGCGGGGTAGCCGAGGTGGCGCAGCAGGTCGCGCACCTCCCGGGCGGAGAAGAGGTACCAGAGCATCAGCGTGTCGGCCTGCTTGGACGCCCGGTACCGGTTGACGGTGTCTCCCTCGGCCTCCAGCAGCCGGTCGAGCCGCCGAAGGTCCGGGTAGCGCCGCCGGTAGGCCGCCCAATCCAGCTCGGCGAGCTGCTCGTACCCGTCGAACTGGCTGATCACCCCGTCGTGGAAGGGTACGTGCAGCCTTCTGCCCACCTCCTGCCAGCGGTCGAGCTCGGCCGGTTCGAGCGAGAGGCGCTCGGCCAGCTCGTCCCGGCGGTAGGCGGGCAGGAGGTCGAGGGCGTCCTGGGCGCGGGCCAGCACCCAGGAGGCCAGGACGTTGGTGTAGGCGTTGTCGTCGAGCCCGGGGGCGGTGGCCCAGGGGTAGGCGTCGTGGTACTCGTCCGGGCCGAGCACGCCACGGATCGACCAGCGCCGCCGCCCGGGCACGTACTCGGCGGCGGAGGACCAGAAGCGGGCGATCTCGAGCAGCATCTCGGCGCCGGCCTCGGCCAGGAAGCCGAGGTCGCCGGTGGCCTGGTAGTACTGCCAGACGTTGTAGGCGACGGCCGAGCCGACGTGGCGTTGCAGGTGGCTGTGGTCGGGCAGCCAGCGGCCCGAGACGGGGTTGAGGTGGACGCGGGCGGACTCCTCCCGGCCGTCGCTGGCGCTCTGCCAGGGGTACATCCCCCCGCGTCGGCCCGCCGCGCGGGCGGCCTGCCGGGCGGCGTCCAGCTGGCGGTGGCGGTAGCGCAGCACGGCGCGGGCCAGCTCGGGGAAGCGCAGGTCGAGCAGCCGCAGCACGAAGAGTTCGTCCCAGAAGACGTGACCCCGGTACGCCTCGCCGTGCAGGCCGCGGGCGGGGATGCCGACGTCCAGGTCGGCGGAGTGCTCGGAGTAGCTCTGCAGCAGGTGGAAGAGGTTGAGGTGCAGCGCGCCGGCCTCGGCGAAGTCCGCGTCGATCCGGCAGCGGCACCAGAGCTCGCGCCAGCGAAGTGCATGGGCTCGCACCAGGCGGCCGAAGTCGTCCGCGTCGGCGGCGAGGCTTCGGGCGGAGTGGAGCGGCTCGGCGGTGGCCGGGTCTCGGGAGGTGTGGACCGCGACCACTTTCTCCACGGTGAGGGGGGTGCCCACCGGGAGGTCGAGGGCCAGGAGCTGAGCGGCCCGGCCGGCCTGGAACTCCTCGGTGCGGCCGAGCCTTGTGGGCGCGCCCGCGAGGTGTGCCCGGGTCCGGGCAGCGAGTGCGACGCGCTGCCCGGACCCGGTGGTGACCTCCAGCCACAGCGTCCCGTCCGGGTCCACACCTTGGCCCAGGGGAGCGAGATGACGGCTGGTCAGCCCGGCGTAGCGGGGGACACCGGTGTTGGCCACGGTGCCGTCCAGCGCCGAGCGGAGCTCCAGCCGGCCGGACCAGTTCTCGGCGGTGAGTACCGTCTCCAGCGCCACCAGGTGTGGCTGGGCCTGGCTGGCGAGACGGCGCTGGAGCAGCCGGGTACGGCGGCCCGCGGCGTCCACCACGACTGCCTCGCGGGTCAGCACGCCCTGGCGGAGGTCGAGTTCGATCCGCTGGCGCTCGGGCGGGCCGGTGAACCACTCTCCGCCCGCGCAGCGGAAGGTGAACGGCAGCCAGTTGGGGCAGTTGACCAGGTCCTCGTGGGCGAACCGGTGGTCGCCCACGGTGGAGCCGGTGCGGTCGTAGCAGCCCGCGAGGTAGGTGCCCGGGTAGTGCACGCCGTCCGCCACCGACTCCGGGGCCGCGCCTCTGGCCACCAGGTAGCCGTTGCCGACCGCGCAGAGTGCCTCCCGGAGCCCCTCCTGCCCGGGGTCGAACCCGTCGTAGCGGAGCGTCCACGCATCCGGCATGACCATGAGGCCTCCTCCGTCGGCCGTCGTCCCCAGTCTGCTGGGTGGTGGCCTGCAGTGCTCGGTGCCGGTCGGACCAGGAGGCGGGGCCGCTCGGCCCTGTGCCCGGGGCGGGTGTGCCGGGTCTGCTGGAGCCAGGGGAACGAACCGACCCCAGGAGGGTGGCCATGGCAACGGGGACGAGGCTCGTCGAGCGGGAGACGCTGCGCACGGAGTCCGGACGCGACATCGCCGTGGTCCGGTACGGTCCGGGAGCGCTGTCGCCCGGCCCGGCCCGGATCGTGCTGGACACCGCCTGCCTGCCGTACGACCGGATCGAGCTCTGGGCCGTCCTGACCCCGGCGGAGGCGCGGCGACTGGCCGCGGTGCTGGTGGCCCAGGCGGACGCAGCGGACCAGGACACGGCGTTCTGCCGGGAGACAGTGTCATGAGAGTCGCGGAGCTGATGACCACGCCACCGGTCACCGTGGTGCCGGGCGCCCCGGTGCGGGACGCCGCGCGGCGGATGGCCGAGGGGCGGGTCGGCTGTGTCCTGGTCACCGACAGGGGAGCGTTGCGAGGAGTGCTCACCGACCGGGACCTGGTGGTCCGCTGGGCGGCGGCCGGCGGCGACCCGTCCGTCACCGTGGGGGAGATCATGTCCACCCCGGCCGTAACGGTCGACGCGGACGACGACCTCGCCGCCGCCTACCGGGCCTTCCGCCGCACAGGCGTGCGCCGACTGCCCGTCGTGGAGGGCGCCCGCCTGGCCGGAGTGCTCACCATCGACGACCTCTTCCTCGACGTCCTGCAGCACCTCGCCGACCTGCTCGGCCCGGTGTCCTGGAGCGCGCTGCGCGAAGGCAGCGCGGGCCCGGGCCCCGCCGAGCGGCCCGACCACCACGGGAGCACACCATGGAACGCAACAGCTGGGACACCGTCAGCGGCGTCATGACCCGCGCAGTCGTCGCCGTCGGGCGCGACGCGCCCTACCCGGAGATCGCCGACACGCTCCGGAACTGGCGGATCAGCTCGATGCCGGTGCTCACCGGCGACGGCCGCGTGATCGGCGTGGTCTCGGAGGCCGACCTGCTGAGCGCGCGGGAGCGGGAGGGGGCGGAGCGGGCGGAGGCGATGACCGCCGGCCGACTGATGTCGGCGCCCGCCGTCACCGTCCACCCGGACGGGCCTGTGGCCGAGGCCGCTCGCACGATGGCCCGGCGCCACCTCAAGCGGCTGCCCGTGGTCGACGAGGAGGAATACCTGGTCGGCATCGTCAGCCGGGCCGATCTGCTGAAGGCGCACTACCGGGAGGACGAGGATCTCGCGGCCCAGGTACGCCTCGAACTGCTCGCCGCGCTGCACCCGCAGGCCCTCGCGGAGATCGAGGTCGGCGCCGAGGAGGGGCGGATCGTTCTCACCGGGCTGTTGCCCGAGGCGCTGACCGCCGCCGGAGTGCGCAGTCTGGTCCGGGTCGTGCCCGGCGTGGTCGACGTCGAAGTCCGGCTCGCCGCCACGGTATGAGGGTCAGGTGACCGAGGTGGACCGCCACGTCCTCGCCGCCGTCGACGGCACCCCCGACAGCGGGGCCGCCGTCCGCTGGGCAGCGGCCCGGGCCGAGCGGGCGGGCCTGCCCCTGCGGCTGGCGCACGCCTGGGGCCACCCCGAGCACGCCGTACCGGGTCTGCCGGGCATCAGCGAGGTGCGCGGCCGAGCGCTGGCCGCGCTCGCGGAAGCGGCAGCCCTGGTGGTTCGCGAGCATCCGTCGGTGGAGGTCCGGACCGAGCTGCTCGAGGTCCCGGCACCACGCGGGCTCCTGACGGCAGCCGAGGACGCCGAGCTGGTCGTGGTCGGCTCGCACCGACCGGGCGGGCTGCTGGGGCTGCTCTTCGGTTCCGTGGGACTGGCCGTCGCCGCCGGCGCCGACCGCCCGGTCGTCCTCGTACCGGCCGCGGCCGGCGGGCCCGCCGTGGGCGGGCGGGTGGTTGTCGGGGTGAATCCGGAGGGGAGCCCCGGCCCGGTCCTGGCGTTCGCCGCACGGGAGGCGGAACACTGGGCGGCCTCGGTCCATGCCGTGTACGCCTGGACACCGCCGCGCGGCTGGGAAGCACTGGAGGACTGCGCGCGGGCCGGGACGGCTCGGCGCGAGTTGGCCCGCCTGCACGACGTGGTACGGCGGTCGGCGGGCGGCCCGGTGGCCGAGGAGGCGCGGCCGGGTCGGGCGGCCGAGGTGCTGCTCAGCGGTGGGGCGGACGTGCGGCTGCTCGTTCTCGGCCGCTCGCGGGGCCGCCTCGGTCCGGTCGCGCGGGAGGTGTACGAGCACGCTCACACCCCGGTGGCAGTCGTGCCGCACGGCTGATCCCGCGCCGACCGGGCAGAATCGAAGGGGATGTGAGGCACCCCACCCTCGGGAGCGGGACATGGACGAGAACGGCCCCGGCAAGCCGGAGCAGCGTGTGACGGTGTTTCTGCTCGACGACCACGAGGTGGTCCGGCGCGGGGTGCGGGACCTGCTGGAGGCCGAGCCCGACATCGAGGTGGTCGGTGAGGCCGGGAGCTGTGCGCAGGCCCTGGCCCGGATCCCCGCGCTGCGGCCGCAGGTGGCGGTGCTCGACGTGCGGCTGCCGGACGGCGACGGGGTGACCGTCTGCCGTGACCTGCGGGACCGGATGCCCGAGCTGGTCTGCCTGATGCTGACCTCCTTCGACGACGACGACGCGCTGCTCGACGCGATCATGGCCGGGGCGGCCGGGTACGTGCTGAAGCAGGTCAAGGGGGCTGACCTGGTGAGTGCGGTGCGCACCGTCGCCTCCGGGCAGTCGATGCTCGACCCGGCGACCACCCGCAAGCTGATGGAGAGCCTGCGCCACCACGACGAGAGCGACACCGAGGCCGCGCTCGCCGCCCTCACACCACGTGAGCGCGAGATCCTGGTGCTGGTCGGTGAGGGGAGGACCAACCGGGAGATCGGCCTGGAGCTCTACCTCGCCGAGAAGACCGTGAAGAACCACATCTCCCGGATGCTCGCCAAACTCGGCGTCGAACGGCGGCTGCAGGCGGCCGTACTGGCAGCCCACGCCGATACCGGGCACCGTCCCGGCCGGCCGCCGCACTGAGCCCGGCCGGGACGGACGCCCCGCCCGGGCGGGCGGGGGCGTTCTCGAAGGAGGAGGGACTGTGAACGGACCGATCGTCACCGGTTTCGACGGCTCGCCCGAGAGCGTGTCAGCCGCCCACTGGGCGGCCCGGGAGTCGATGCGGCGAAAGCTGCCGCTGGAGCTCCTCCAAGCTTGGCCGTGGCGCGAACCCCACGTGCTCGGCACCGAGGACGCCGTGCGGTGGGGGCGGCAGCAGCTGGCCCGCCAGGAGGTCGAGCTGCGCGCCAGGCTCTCCGGCGTGGAGGTGAGCGCGGTGCACATCCCGCAGCCTCCGGCCGCCGCCCTGGAGGCGGCCGGCCGGTCGGCGTCGATGCTGGTCCTCGGTTCGCGCGGGCTCGGGGCGCTGCGCGGCTTCCTCATCGGCTCGGTGAGCCAGGAGGTGCTGGCGGCTGCCGCCTGCCCGGTGGTGCTGGTCCGGGCGGACGACGGGGGCGCGTTCACGGACGGCTCCGGAGTGGTGCTGGCCCTGGACCTGAGCCACCCGGGTGAGGCGGTGGTCGATTTCGCCTTCGAGGCTGCTGCCCTCCGTTCCGCGCCACTTCGGGTGGTGCACGCGTGGGAGCCCCCGATGGGCAGCGAGTTCGCGGTGCTCGCCGCGTTCGGAAGCCTGGAGCAGGAGCTCGCGGTCGACGCGGCGCAGCGGCTGACGGAGGCCCTGGAGCCGTGGCGGGCGAAGTACCCGCAGGTGCGGGTGGAGGCGGGCGCGGTGCACGGTCCTGCGGCCCGCGAGGTGGTCGAGGCTGCCGCGGGGGCCGGGCTGGTGGTGGTCGGGCGCCGGGCCCGCCGTGCGCCGGTCGGGCTTCATCTGGGTACCGTCACCCAGGCGGTGGTGCACCACGTCCATGCGCCGGTCGCGGTGGTGCCGTTCGGCTGAGTGCCGGGACCGTTCGGCGGGCCGAGCCCGACCGGCCCGGTGAAGAGAGCCGACCGGCCCAAGCACTGACGGCCCGCCGCGGCGCAGTGTGGACGGTGAAGGGCAGCGGCCCGCCGCCCCACCGGCCCCAGGAGGCCGTGATGATGTACTGGAACGACCACGACATGAACGGCTGGGGCATCGGCCTGATGACCTTCGGCACGCTGCTGTTGCTGGGTCTGCTGATCGTCGCGGTGGTCGTGCTCCTCCGCTACGCCGGGCACGCGCCGCACCACCACCCCGTGCCGCCCGCCCCGCCGGTCCGGCCCGAACCCGAGCAGCTGCTCGCCGAGCGGCTGGCCCGGGGCGAGATCGACACCGACGAGTACCGCCGCCGCCTGGACGCCCTGCGGGACGGACGCGGCCAGGCCTCGGGCTGAGCAGGACGGAGACCGTCATGACCACACTGGCCCTGGACGCGCAGGCCCTGGAGGAGCTGGTCTCCGCAGCGGTCGCCGCGCCGTCCGTCCACAACACGCAGCCCTGGCACTTCCGGCTGGTGCCGGAGACCGCCACCCTGGAGATCCGTGCGGTGCCCGAGCGCGCACTGCCGACCACCGACCCGGAGGGCCGGGCGCTGCACATCTCGGTGGGCGCGGCCGTGCTCAACCTGCGCGTCGCGGCCCGGCACCACGGCTGGGCGCCCGAGGTGCGGCTCCTGCCTAATGGGACTTGCTGAGTCGTAGAGACTCGGTGCCGTAGCCGCCAGCAGGTGAGCACTCTCTCCGCCGGAACCACTGCGAGTTCTGGGGTCA
>NZ_JBEOWY010000099.1:0-10502 GCF_040296285.1 Kitasatospora sp. NPDC002227 | reverse complement strand
AACCCCTGCTGCGCCTGAACGTCGAGGCCAAGGACCCGGCCGTGATGGCGGACCTGCGCGACACCGTCCTCGGACTCGTCCGCGCCTGACCCCGACCGCACCCCGACAGGCGGGCCCCGACCGGTAGGCTGACCACCGGCCGGGGCCGCTGTACGCTCCGCCGTACCCGTACGAACCTGGAGCCTGAGGTCCATGAGCCTGCCGTCCTTCCTGCTCGACATCCTCGTCTGCCCGCAGTGCCACGCGGCCCTCACCGAAGCCACCCAGGGCGAGGAGACCGAGCTGCGCTGCACCGGGGAGACCTGCGGCCTGATCTACCCCGTCCGGGACGGCATCCCCGTGCTCCTGGTCGACGAGGCCCGCCGCCCCTCCTGACCCCCTTCGCCCGCTGGAGGCCAGCCGCATGATCGACGACTCCCTGCTCGACGACCCGGCCGCCCTCCAGCGCGCCGACCACGAGCACGCCCTGCTCGGTCTGGCCGGAGCCGGTGCCCGGGTCCGCAACGCCCTGCGGCTCGCCGAGGCCGCCGGGCTCGCCGGGCTGAGGCCCGACGGGCGCCCGCGGACCGTCCTGGTCGCCGGGCACGGCGCGGCCCTGACGGCGGGTTCGGTGCTCGAGGCCCTCGCGGTGACGAGCACTCAGATCGCCGCACTGCCCCCGCACGACGTGACCCACCTCGCGCACGGGCACCACGGCACCCCGGCCTTCACCGCCGGGCTGGTCTGGCAGCTGCCCGGCTGGGCCGGGCCGCTCGACCTGGTCGTGCTCGCCACCGCCGACGGCGGCGAGCAGGGCCTGGTCAGCCTCGCCCAGCAGGCCTACGCCCGGGGCTGCGCGATCGCCGTGATCGCCCCCGCCGAGAGCCTGCTCGCCGAGGCCGCCCCGCAGGTCCGCGCCCTGCCGCTGCCGTACGTCCCGGCCGCCCCGGTCGACACCGAGGAAGACCTGCGCCCCGCCGAGGCCGACCTGCCGGCCGAGGAGGTCGGCGCCCTCTGGGCCTTCCTCACCCCGCTGCTCGCCCTGACCGAGCGGATCGGGGTCACCCAGCTGCCCGAGGGCTCCCTCGAGGCCACCGCCGACCGGCTGGACGAGCTCGCGGTGCGCTGCCGCCCGGACGCCGCCGCGTACACCAACCCGGCCAAGGACCTCGCCGCCCAACTCTCCGGCACCGTCCCGCTGCTGTGGGCCGACGGGGCGCTGACCGCCGTCGCCGCCGAGCGCTTCGCCGCGATGCTCGCCGAGCGCGCCGGCCGCCCCGCCCTGCCCGGGGTGCTGCCGCAGGTGCTCACCGCCCACCGCGGCATGCTGGTCGCCAAGCTCGGCGGCGCCGCCGACCCGGACGACTTCTTCCGCGACCGCGTCGACGAACCCGACCCGCTGCTGCTCCAGGTCGTGCTGCTGCGCCGGGCCGCGGCCGTGGAGGACGAGTTCACCGACCCCGGCTACGCCGTGAGCCGGGCCCGCCGCCTGGCCGACGCGCACGGGGTCCGCACCAGCGACCTCTCCACCGCCGAGACCGACCCGCTGCAGGCCCTGGCCGAGCTGATCGCCCTCGCCGACTTCGCCGCCGTCTACCTCACCCTGGCCACACCGTAGGCCCACCGGTCGTCAGTACGCGGACGGTCGGCAAGATCCGTCCCAAGCCCTGACCAAAGCTCAGCAAAGTACCCGTCACGGGATAACGTGTCCGCTCGGTACATCCGGACGGACATCCAGCCCAGCGGGAGGGCCCAGCATGAGCACCGAAGGCGGCACCAAGGCACTGGTGGCGGCCCTCTCGGCCAACCTGGCGATCGCGGTCGGCAAGTTCACCGCCTTCGCCTTCACCGGTTCCTCCTCGATGCTCGCGGAGGGCGTCCACTCGGTGGCCGACTCGGGCAACCAGGTGCTGCTGCTGGTCGGTGGCAAGCGGGCGGCCCGCGAGGCGGACAACGAGCACCCCTTCGGCTACGGCCGCGAGCGGTACGTCTACGGCTTCCTGGTCGCGATCGTGCTGTTCAGCGTCGGCGGGCTGTTCGCCTGCTACGAGGGGTACGAGAAGATCCACGACCCGCACGAGCTGCACGGCTGGGGCTGGGCGGTGGGCGTGCTGGTCTTCGCGATCCTGATGGAGGGCTGGTCCTTCCTGACGGCCGTCCGGGAGGCCGCCAAGGCCAAGGGCGAGCTCAGCTGGACGTCGTACATCCGCCGCGCCAAGGCCCCCGAGCTGCCGGTGGTGCTCCTGGAGGACACCGGCGCGCTGATCGGCCTGGTGCTCGCCCTGCTCGGTGTCGGCCTGACCGTGATCACCGGCAACGGCGTCTGGGACGGCGTGGGCACGCTGTCCATCGGCGTCCTGCTGGTGGTGATCGCGATCGTGCTGGCCCTGGAGACCAAGTCGCTGCTGATCGGCGAGTCCGCCGACAAGGAGGTGGTGGCCCGGATCCGCGACGCGCTGGTCGACCACGACTCCGTCACCGACGTGATCCACATGCGCACCCTGCACCTGGGCCCGGAGGAGCTGCTGGTCGCCGCCAAGATCGGCGTCAACGCGGAGGACAGCGCCGCGCAGGTCGCCGAGGCGATCGACGCCGCCGAGGTCCGGGTCCGCCGGGCCGTGCCGATCGCCCGCGCGATCTACCTCGAACCCGACATCTACAGCGCCGAGAAGGCCGCCGCGGGCCCCGACCCGGAGGCGACCCCCGGCGGCCCCGGCCTCCACTGAGCGCCCGGACCTGACTTCGCGCCCCCTGATCCGGGGGAATCCGCCCAGCGGCGCCCGGCCGAAAGCGCCGTCGGTGTAGATTCGTCCCCAGAGCCAAATCGTCGCTGCTGATGGCGGTCGATCGGCGACCTCGGGTCGCGGGTCGAGGGAGAGAGGTCCTCCGACGGATTGTGCCGCAGTAGCAGAGCGCCGAGCCGTCGGGCCCTCTGCCACTCAGCACACCCGTACTGCGTTCTCCGAACGCAGGGCCCATCCACCCACGCAGCGAGGAGCACACCAGCTCATGTCCGCGAACATCACCGGTGACTTCAAGGTCGCCGACCTCTCCCTGGCGCCGTTCGGTCGCAAGGAGATCCAGCTCGCCGAGCACGAGATGCCCGGCCTGATGGCCATCCGCAAGGAGTACGCGGCCTCCCAGCCGCTGGCCGGCGCCCGCATCACCGGCTCCCTGCACATGACCATCCAGACCGCCGTGCTGATCGAGACCCTGACCGCCCTGGGCGCCGAGGTCCGCTGGTGCTCCTGCAACATCTTCTCCACCCAGGACCACGCGGCCGCCGCCATCGCCGTCGGCCCCGAGGGCACCGTCGACAACCCGACCGGTGTCCCGGTCTTCGCCTGGAAGGGCGAGACCCTGGACGAGTACTGGTGGTGCACCGAGCAGGCGCTCACCTGGCCGAACGGCCAGACCCCGAACATGATCCTGGACGACGGCGGCGACGCCACCCTCCTGATCCACAAGGGCGTCGAGTTCGAGAAGGCCGGCGAGGCTCCGGACCCGTCGACCGCCGACAACGACGAGTTCCGCATCATCCTGGAGCTCCTCAACCGCACCCTCACCGAGTCCCCCTCGAAGTGGACCGAGATGGCGGCCACCATCAAGGGCGTGACGGAGGAGACCACCACGGGTGTCCACCGTCTGTACGAGATGCACCGTGACGGCAAGCTGCTGTTCCCGGCGATCAACGTCAACGACGCGGTGACCAAGTCGAAGTTCGACAACAAGTACGGCTGCCGCCACTCGCTGATCGACGGCATCAACCGTGGCACGGACGTGCTGATCGGTGGCAAGGTCGCCGTCGTGTTCGGTTACGGCGACGTGGGCAAGGGCTGCGCGGAGTCGCTGCGCGGCCAGGGTGCCCGCGTGATCGTGACCGAGATCGACCCGATCTGCGCGCTGCAGGCGGCGATGGACGGCTACCAGGTGACCACCCTGGACGAGGTCGTCGGAATCGCGGACATCTTCATCACCACGACGGGCAACAAGGACATCATCCTTGCCTCGGACATGGAGAAGATGAAGCACCAGGCGATCGTCGGCAACATCGGCCACTTCGACAACGAGATCGACATCGCGGGCCTGTCGAAGCTGCCGGGCATCGTGAAGACCGAGATCAAGCCGCAGGTCCACGAGTGGCGCTTCGCGGACGGCCACACGATCATCATGCTGTCCGAGGGCCGTCTGCTGAACCTGGGCAACGCGACCGGCCACCCGTCGTTCGTGATGTCCAACTCCTTCGCGAACCAGACGATCGCGCAGATCGAGCTGTTCACGAAGACCTCGCAGTACCCGGTCGGCGTGTACGTGCTGCCCAAGCACCTGGACGAGAAGGTCGCCCGTCTGCACCTGGACGCGCTGGGCGTGAAGCTCACCGTCCTGTCGCAGGAGCAGGCCGACTACATCGGCGTCCCGGTCGAGGGCCCGTACAAGCCGGAGCAGTACCGCTACTGATCCCGCGTCAGTGAACGCCGGTGGCCGGCACCCCCACAACGGGGGTGCCGGCCACCGGCGTTCAGGTCACTCCCGGATCACTCGAAGGCCTGGGTGGTCCAGTGCGGCTGGTCCCGCCCCAGCAGCGTGACCCGGTCCAGCCAGGCCGACATGCCGCCGACCGAGGCCAGCGGGTCGCTCTCGCCGATCGAGGAGACGCACGCCCGCACCCCCCTCTCCTCCCGGCAGACCGTGCCGGGGAGCGGCATGGGCGTCCCGGTGTGGCCCGGAGTCGGCGTCCCGTGCGGCGCGGTGGACTCCACGGTCAGCCTCAGGAAGGTGTCGTCGGGCCCCCGGTAGAACGCCAGGAAACTCCAGTAGCCGCCCTTCCCGGTCACCGGCTTGGTGAGGTCGACACTCTCCAGCACCAAGCCGGCCGGCACCTTCGGCACCCGCACGGGGAGCGGCGACACGGTGTCCTTGAAGAGCACCGCCGCCGCGACCCTCGGCAGGTCCAGCAGATCGGCCGCGCTCAGCTGGGAGGCCCGGACCGAGGCCCACCGCCCGCTGTCGGTCTGCCACATCAGCACCCGGTCCGGGTTGTTCCCGAACGGGATCTGCCCCAGGTACGCCTTGTGGCCGTTGATCGGCGCGGTCTCCGTCCGGCCCGGGTAGTCGTACCCCTCGGGTGTCAGGCCGGCCGGGAAGAGCTGCAGGGTCAGCGTCCGCCGGTTCCACGACTCCACCCCGTCGTCGACGGACACGATCGCGCGGCCGGCCATCGTGGTGATGTTCGCCGCCCAGGAGGGCAGCCAGCCGAAGGTCCCCGGCGCGACCACCGGGTCCGAGCCTATGACCGGGGTGCCGGTCGGCGTCGGGTACGGCGGCAGCGGGGTGTAGTCCGACGGCGACGGGGAGGCCGACCCCGACTGGGACGCCGACCCGGACGGGGAGGGGAGCGTGCTCTGCGAGACCGAGGGCGAAGGGCTCGCCGAGGACGGGCTCACGACCGCCCCGGCCAGTGCCGTCGCTCCGCTGCCGCCCTGCAGGCTCAGCACCGAACTCCCCACCACGACCAGGCCGACGACCGCCGCCGCCCCCAGCACCGGCCTGCGCCGCCTGCCGGCCTGCACCTCGGGCTTCTCCAACTCACTCATAATTTCCCCCAGTTCATGTTGTCTTCCACCTTGTGCCTGGACGAGAAGGTCGCCCGCCTGTTACTTGAAGCCCTGGGTGGTCCAGTTGCTCTGGTCCTGCCCCAGTAGCTCGACCTGGTTCAGCCACGCCGTCAGCGCATCCACCGACGGCAGCGGATCCGACCCCGGGTCACCTGTCGACATGGCGCACACCCGCACGCCCTTGTCCTCCCGGCAGGTCGATCCGGGCAGTGTGGCTTCGGCCGACGCGGTCTTCCCGGCAGTCGGGGTGCTGCGCGCCGCCATGGACTCGACGGTCAGGTCCAGGGCGCTGTGGATCTGGCCGTACCGCACCTGGAAGCTCCAGTAACCGGACCGGCCGTTCACCGGCGTGGTGAGCGTGACCGATGCCAGCTGCGGGTCGCCCGGCACCTTCGGCACCTTCGCGGGGAGCGGCGTCGGGGTGTCCTTGAAGACCACCGAGGCCGCGATCCTCGGCAGGTCCTTCCGCTCGTCCGCGCTGAGTTGGGACGCCCGCAGCGAGGCCCACCGCCCGCTGCCCGTCTGCCACATCAGCACCCGGTCCGGGTTGCTCCCGAACGGGATCTGCCCCAGGTACGCCTGGTGTCCGTTGACGGGATCGGTCTCCGTCCGCCCCGGGTAGTCGTACCCCTCGGGCGTCTGGCTCCCCGGGAAGAGCTGCAGGGTCACCGTCCGCCGGTCCGCCCCCTCCGACCCGTCGCTGACGTAGACCACCGGGAGTTCGCCGGTCGTGGTGATGTCCGCCGCCCAAGCCGGCAGCCAGCCGAACGTGCCGGGTACGACCAGCGGGTCCGGCCCCGAGGGCGTGGTGCGGCTCGGAGTCGGGTACGGCGGCAGCGGGGTGTAGTCCGAGTACGGCGGGGTGAACGAACCGCTCTGGGACGAACCGCTCGGGGGCGAACCGCTCGGGGACGCCGTCAACCGGGACGGGGGAGGGGTCGGGGTTCCCGTCCCGTACCCGGGCGCCGCCGGGAGCCCGGGGCCCGGGGCCGGGAAGACCTGGGCGACCAATCCGGCCAGTGCCACCACCACGAGCGTCGTGGCCCCGGTGACCACCCGCCGACGGCGGATCCGACCCCGCCCCACCCGGATCGCCGTCCCGACGTCCACCCGGCTCGGCGGTGCGGCCGAGCCCGCCAACTCGTCCATCATCGCCGCCAGTTCGCTGCTCTCCCGGTTCATGCCTCAACACCTCCCAGCCGGCCGACCCCGAGGCTGCGCCGCAGCGCGCTCAACCCGCGCGAGGTCTGACTCTTGACGTTCCCCGACGAACAGCCCAAGGCGTCGGCGGTCTGCTCCACCGTCAGGTCGCAGTAGTAGCGCAGCACCACCGTGGCCCGTTGCCGCGGGGGAAGTCCCGTCAGCGCCTGCTGGAGGTCCATCGTCGCCGCGATGTCCGGCTCCACCACGACCCCGCCCTCGACCGCCTCCAACGCGATCGCCGCCGTCCGCCGCCGCCAGGGCGAGCGCTGCTCCGCCAGGAAGGTGTTGACCAGAACCGTGCGGGCGTAGCCGTCCCGGTTGGCGGCCTGCCCGGCCCGGTGCCAGTTGGTGTAGAGCTTGGTGATGGTCTCCTGGACCAGGTCGTCGGCCCGGTGCCAGTCCGAGCAGAGCAGGAAGGCGACCTTGCGCAGCCAGCCGCTCCTGGAAGCCACGTACTCGGCGAACTCCGCGTCGCGCGACTGCTTCCCCGTCGACAAGGGCCCTCCTCCAGTCATCCCCGGCAGCTCCCCCACCGGGCCGCCCGAGTCATTGATGCCGGAGCCGCCCCGGAGGTTGCATCCCCTTTTCGCCGTAGGCTTCGCCCATGCCCAACGGCCGCTACTCGCTGCACGACAGCCACGACCACGTCCTGCTCGGCGAGGAGCGCTTCAGCTGCGCTCCCGGCCCGGCCGGCTGGCGCTACGTCTCCAAGACCTACGCCCCCGACGGCGCGCTGCTCGCCACCACCGACCTCACCCTCGACTCCCGCTCCCGCCCGCTGCGCCTCGAACTGCGGGCCGGCGGCTGGCAGGTCCGCGGGGGAGCGGTGGACGGCGTCGCCTGGGTCCGCACCGACGCCGCCGACCCGTCGGGCGCCGAAGGCATCGAGGGGTACGACCGGGCGCACGCCTTCACCGGCAGCTCCCCGGCCTTCCTGATCGCCACCGCCCGGCTGCTGCGCCTCGAGCCCGGCGCGAGCACCCGCATCCGTCTGGTCGCCTTCACCGACCCGGTGCTCGCTCCCCGCACCCTCGACCAGTCCTGGCTGCTGCAGTCCGTCGAGACCCACGAGACCGACAGCGGCCCCCTGCAGGTCGAGCAGTACCAGGTCGCCGACCTCGCCACCGGCGAGCAGGGCCTGGTCCACCTCGCGGGCGACGTCGTCCTCGCCGCCCCGGGCATCGAGCTCGAGGAACTCGACACCCCGCCCAACCCGCCCCGCACCGCCGACGCCTGAGGGCCCGCCTCAGGCCGGCGGGGCGAACCCGCTCTCGGTGCCAGGCGCGGCCGGCCCCGGTTGCTGAGGCGACGGCTGCTGAGGCAGAGGCTGCGGCGGCACCACCGGCTGCGGCTGGACCACACCCGGGTGTCCACCCGTCGCCCGCTCCCACTCCCGGCGCTGCCGCTCGGCCAGCATCGCGCCGAGGTACCCCGCCGGATGCACCCCGTACGGCACCGCCCGCCCGGTCCGGGCCGCCACGTCCGCGGCCAGCTGCTGCGCCATGCCCAGCGAGACCTCCTGGTCGAGCTGGGCCGCCCGGCCCAGGTACTGCCGGACGGCCAGCCAGAGCCCGTCCGGCACCGCAGAGAGATCGAGCCCGCCGGCCCCGCCCGCGAGCACCGCGTGCGCCAGACCCACCGGCACCGGCGGCAGCACCGGCTGCGCCGCGCCCGGCACCCGCTCCCGGACCACCAGGGTGCCCGCGAAGACATCCCCGAGCCGCCGCCCCTCCGCCGAGGCCAGCGAACAGATCACCGCGGGCACCCCGGCCAGCATCAGCAACTCGGCGAACCCGACCAGCCCGCGCACCAACGCGTGCCGGAACCGCACCGGCCCGCCGTCGTTGCGCACCACCCGCAGCCCCAGCGCCAGCTTCCCCAGCGAGCGCCCCCGGCTGAGCGTCTCCACCAGCACCGGCAGCCCGACCAGGAAGAACACCATCAGCCCGAGCGAAGCCGCCGCGGCCCCCGCCGCATCCAGCTCGGGCGCCACGAAGGCGAGCACCAGCACCGAGCCGATCAGCGCGGCCCACTCCACCACCAGGTCCAGGAACACCGCCAACGCCCGGCTCGGCAGCTTCGCCGCCCGCAGCCCGAGCGTGACCGCCTCACCCGTGACCAGTCCGCTCACCGCACCGTCCTCCCCCGTCGGCGGCGCCACACCGCGTGCGCCGCACAGTTGCCACACAGTACGGTCACCCGTCCGCCCCCGGAAGGCCGGGCCTCCTCACGCGGGAGCCGCTCTGACAAGCTAGGGCCGCCGCGCCGCCGCCTACCGCCCGAACGAGGGAGCCGCAATGGATCTGGACGTCTTCGTCGCCGCCCACCAGGCGGAGTGGCAGCGTCTGTCCGACCTCAGCGCCCGCCGCCGCCTCACCGGCGAGGAGGCCGACGAACTCGTCACCCTCTACCAGCGCGCCACCGGCCACCTCGCCCAGCTCCAGTCCGCGGCCCCCGACCCCACCCTCGAAGGCCGCCTCACGACGCTCGTCGCCCGCGCCCGCAGCGCCGTCACCGGCAGCCGCACGGCCTCCTGGCGCGACATCGGCCGCTACTACACCGTGAGCTTCCCGGCCGCCCTCTACCGCTCCCGCCGCTGGTGGCTGCCGATCGCGGTCATATCCGTCCTCGCCTCCGCCCTGATCGCCTGGTGGCTGGCCACCCACCCCGAAGTCCGCGACACCCTGGTCACCTCCGACCAGCTCCGCGACCTCACCCGGCCCGGCGGCCAGTACGAGACCTACTACACCGACCGCCCTGCCAGCTCCTTCGCCGCCCAGGTGTGGACCAACAACGCCTGGATCGCCGCCCAGTGCCTGGTCTACGGCGTCCTGCCCGGCATCCCCATCCTCTGGGTCCTCTTCCAGAACGTCATCAACCTCGGCGTCGGCCTCGGCCTGATGGCCGCCGCCGGCCGGCTCCCCCTCTTCCTCGGGCTCCTCCTCCCGCACGGCCTCCTCGAACTCACCGCCGTCTTCGTCGCCGCCGGCCTGGGCCTGCGCCTCGGCTGGACCCTGGTCTCCCCGGGCCCCCGCCTGCGCCGCACCGCCCTGGCCGAAGAGGGCCGCGCCACCATCGGCATGGCCATCGGCCTCGCCACCGTCCTCTTCGTGAGCGGCATCCTCGAAGCCTTCGTCACCCCGTCCCCCCTCCCCACCTGGGCCCGCATCGCGATCGGCGTCGTGGCCGAGGTGCTCTTCCTCCTCTACGCCCTCGTCCTGGGCCGCCACGCCGCCGCCCAGGGCGAACTCGGTGACGTAGCGGAGTCGGACCGGGAGGACCGACAGCCGGTGGCCGCCTGAGCCCGGATGCGCGGATCATGCCTCTGACCTGCTAATCTTCTTCTCAGCCCGGCAAAACCATTGACCAGGATTTGACGAGCTAGTAGGTTTGAACGGTTGGGACCGGCTGGACACAGTCGCCATCAGGCGTTAAAGTCTACGACATAGCCAAGTCGAGGCGATCGGCGTCCGCAGCGCGGGTGCCCGGCCCGACCAGGCAAACCACCTGAGATCGAGCAGCGCAAAGCGTTTGATACGCTTTACTGCGAAGTCAAAGAAATCCCCCCAGTGGGAATTCAGATGGAACTGAAACTCCGGAAAACGGAGCGGAAATCATCTGCTAAGCTGGAAACACGAAAGAACGAAGCCCGGAGGGTTGGCCGGAAGGCCGCTCGAAGGAAGCATCCGTTCCTTGAGAACTCAA
>NZ_JBEOWY010000098.1:0-11132 GCF_040296285.1 Kitasatospora sp. NPDC002227 | reverse complement strand
CAAGACCCGCACCCGATACGACGAAGCGACCGCCTGGTCGCACCACGCCCACCTCCATGCCGCTTGACCTCAAACGTCATGGGGTGTCTGACCCGCCCGGGGGCCGGCCGGGAGACCCACCGGCCCCCTACGGGCGCGACCGGTCCCGTTCCGCCCAGGTGATCAGGAGCAGCAGCGCGTCGTCCCCCAGCTCCCCGCCGGTGTGGCTCAGCAGGTCGCCGAACAGCCGCCCCACCGCGGCCTCAAGCTCGGCCGGGGAGCGCGCGGCGCCCCGCACCAGCGCCCCCGCCCGCTCCGCGAGCGGGTAGAACTCGCCCGACCGGTGGTGCCGGGCCTCCACCACCCCGTCGGTGCACAGCACCAGCACGTCCTCCGGCCCGAACGGCTGCGCCAGGCTGACCGGCCGCCCGGTGGCGAACTTCCCGAGCCCCAGCGGCACCCACGGGTCCGGCGCCTCGAGCACCGTCACCGTGCCCTCCCGGCTGACCAGCATCGGCGGCACGTGCCCGTAGTGCAGCAGCTCCACCTCACCGGCCGTCCGGAACTCCGCGAACAGCGCGGTGGTGAACTCCCCGTCCGGCACGTGCCGCTCCACGCTCGCCTCGATCCGCTCCGCGACGGCGTACAGCCCGTTCTCGTCGTACGCCGCCTCGCGGAACGCGCCCAGCACCACCGCCGCCGTCTGCACCGCCCCCAGCCCCTTGCCGCGCACGTCACCGACCAGCGCCCGCGTCCCGAGCGGGGTGTCGAGCACCGAGTAGAGGTCCCCGCCGATCCGCGCGGCGTCCGCCGCCGACACGTACCGCACGCCCAGGCGCAGCGGCCCCACCGAGGGGCCGGGGCTGCTCAGCAGCGCCCGCTGGGCCGCCTCCGCGACCGAGCTGACGGCGGCGAACTCGGCCGCCCGCCGCATCCGCAGCCGGGCCACCCAGGCGCTCACCAGGCTCAGCGCCGCGAAGCTGAGCAGCGCCCCGAACAGGAACCGGCTGTCGTGCAGGTTGTCCATCCGGTCGTAGTGCGAGAGCCCGAGCAGGATCAGCAGCCCGGCGAGGCAGACCAGCAGCAGTTCGACAGGGCGCAGCGTGAGCGCGGCGATCGAGGGCACCACGACCATCAGCGGAGCGAAGTACCGGTCCCGCCCCGAGAGCAGGTCGGCGAGGGTGACGGCAAGCATCGAGAGGACGGCCGGGGCGGCCCGCCGGGTGAGGGACAGATCCTGCAGGTCGGTCGCGAGGATCGCGCGCTCCCGCCGGGCCGGTGGCAGCGCACTGGCCTTCGGGGCCGTGGGCGCCTGGGCACGTCGAATCCGGAGCACGTACCGAACATATCGGACCAACCGCACCCGCGCGCCGCGCCCGTGAGCGCGGTACGTCACGGATCAACTACCCTCTGTTGCGGGCGGTGGTCCCGCCTCTCGGGGAATACCCC
Organism: Kitasatospora sp. NPDC002227; assembly: GCF_040296285.1. Lineage (NCBI taxonomy): Bacteria > Bacillati > Actinomycetota > Actinomycetes > Kitasatosporales > Streptomycetaceae > Kitasatospora > Kitasatospora sp. NPDC002227. The sequence continues at coordinate 9,704 of NZ_JBEOWY010000098.1, read as the reverse complement.
CTGGGGGTACGATGGTTGGAGCGAGGGCAAGCCGCGCACACACCGCACGCTACTCAAGGACAACTCCGGAGGCACCGATGTCGAGCACCATCACCTACAACGTCAGCGGCATGAGCTGCGGCCACTGCGAGAAGTCCATCACCTCCGAGGTCTCCGGCCTGGAGGGCGTCACCGAGGTCGCCGCCGACGCCAAGGCCGGTACGGTGACCGTCTCCTCGCAGGCGCCGCTGGACGAGGAGGCCCTGCGCGCCGCGGTCGACGAGGCGGGCTACGAGCTGGTCGGCCGCGCGGCCTGACCCCCCGGCCGGCCGCCCCGCACCCGTGGGGCGGCCGGCACCAGCAAGGAGCACAGCAGCATGACCGGCACCACCACCGAGGCCCCCCGCCACCAGGTCGAGCTCGCCATCGGCGGCATGACCTGCGCCTCCTGCGCGGCCCGGATCGAGAAGAAGCTCAACCGGCTGGACGGTGTCCTCGCCACCGTCAACTACGCCACCGAGAAGGCCCACGTCGCATACGCGCCCGAAGTGAGCGTCGCCGACCTGATCGCCACCGTCGAGAAGACCGGCTACACCGCCGAGCTCCCCCCGCCCCCGGAGCCCGTCGAGCAAGCCCCCGCCGCGCAGCCCCCCGATCCCGCTCTCGAACGCCTGCGGATCAGCGCGGTGCTCACCCTCCCCGTGGTGCTGCTCTCGATGGTCCCGGCCCTGCAGTTCGACAACTGGCAGTGGCTCGCCTTCGCCCTCACCGGCCCGGTCGTCGTCTACGGCGGCCTGCCCTTCCACCGCGCCGCCTGGACCAACCTGAAGCACGGCGCGGCCACCATGGACACCCTGGTCTCGCTCGGCACCCTGGCCGCCTTCGGCTGGTCCGTCTGGGCGCTCTTCCTCGGCCACGCCGGGATGACCGGCATGAAGCACTCCTTCTCGCTCACCGCCGAGCCCGGCTCGGCCGCCGGCACGCTCTACCTGGAGACGGCCGCCGCCGTCACCACGCTGATCCTGCTCGGCCGCTGGCTGGAGTCCCGCGCCAAGCGCCGCGCCGGGGCCGCCCTGCACGCCCTGCTCGACCTCGGCGCCAAGGAGGTCACCGTGCTGCTCGACGGCCGCGAGCTGCGGCTGCCCGCCGCGCAGCTGGCCGTCGGCACCCGGTTCGTGGTCCGCCCCGGCGAGAAGATCGCCACCGACGGTGTGGTGGTCGAGGGCAGTTCGGCCGTGGACGCCTCGATGCTCACCGGCGAGTCCGTCCCGGTCGAGGTCACCGTCGGCAGCCAGGTCACCGGCGCCACCGTCAACGCGGGCGGGCGCCTGGTGGTCGAGGCCACCAGGGTCGGCGCCGACACCCAGCTGGCCCGGATGGCCCGGCTGGTCGAGGAGGCGCAGAGCGGCAAGGCCGCCGCCCAGCGCCTCGCCGACCGGATCTCGGCGGTCTTCGTGCCCGTGGTGATCCTGATCGCGCTCGGCACCCTGGTCGGCTGGCTGCTCACCGGCGGCAGCCCCGCCGAGGCCTTCACCGCCGCCGTCGCGGTGCTGATCATCGCCTGCCCCTGCGCCCTGGGCCTGGCCACCCCGACCGCCCTGCTGGTCGGCACCGGCCGGGGCGCCCAGCTCGGCATCCTGATCCGCGGCCCCGAGGTGCTGGAGAGCACCCGCCGGGTCGACACCGTGCTGCTCGACAAGACCGGCACCGTCACCACCGGCACGATGACGCTGGCCGCCGTCCACGTCGCCGAGGGCACCACCGAGGAGGAGGTGCTGCGGCTCGCCGGGGCCGTCGAGCACGCCTCCGAGCACCCGATCGCCACCGCCGTCGCCCGGGCCGCCGCCGAGCGGCTCGGCGCGCTGCCGCCCGTGAGCGAGTTCCGCGCCCTGCCCGGCCGGGGCGTGCGCGGGCTGGTCGAGGGGCGCGAGCTGACGGTCGGCCGGGGGCTGCTGGCCGAGGAGGCCCTCCCGGGGCCCCTGGGCGCCGCCCGGACGGCCGCGGAGGCCGCCGGGCGCACAACGGTGCCGGTCGGCTGGGACGGCGCCGTACGGGGCCTCCTGGTGGTCTCCGACGCCGTGAAGCCCACCAGCGCCGAGGCCGTCGCCGAGCTGCGGGCGCTGGGCCTGCGGCCGGTGCTGCTCACCGGTGACCACCGGGCCGTCGCCGAGGCGGTGGCCGCCGAGGTCGGCATCGAGGAGGTGGTGGCCGAGGTGCTCCCGGAGGACAAGGTCGCGGTGGTGCGCCGCCTGCAGGCCGAGGGCCGCTCGGTGGCCATGGTCGGCGACGGGGTCAACGACGCCGCCGCGCTGGCCCAGGCCGACCTCGGCCTGGCGATGGGCACCGGCACGGACGCCGCGATCGAGGCGGCCGACCTCACCCTGGTGCGGGGCGACCTGCGGGTGGCGGCCGACGCCGTCCGGCTGGCCCGCCGCACCCTGGCCACCATCAAGGGCAACCTGTTCTGGGCCTTCGCCTACAACGTCGCGGCCATCCCGCTGGCGGCCACCGGGCTGCTCAACCCGGTGGTGGCGGGCGCCACGATGGCCTTCTCCTCGGTCTTCGTGGTCACCAACAGCCTCCGGCTGCGGCGGTTCCGAGCAGGCTGAGGGGCAAGGCCGCCTAGCGGCCGAGCAGCTCGCCGCCGTTGCAGTGCAGGATCTCCCCGGTGATGAACCGGGCGTCCTCGGAGGCCAGGAAGACCACCGCCCCGGCGACCTCGCCGGGCTCCCCGATCCGCCCGAGCAGGGTCCGGGCGGCCCGGCGGGAGACCTCGGCCTCGTCCAGCCGGGGCCCGAAGAACTCGGTGCCCGAGACGGTGCCCGGCGCCACGATGTTGGCGGTGATCCCGGAGGCGCCGAGCTGGGCGGCCAGGAAGTGGTTCCAGGCGTGCAGCGAGGCCTTGGCGGCCCCGTACGAGCCGGCCCCGCGCAGGGCGGCGATCGAGCTGACGGTGATGACCCGCCCGGTGCCGGGGGTCAGCCGGTCCCGGATCGACTCGGTGAGCAGCACGGCGGTGAGCACGTTCCGCTCGAAGTCCCCGCGCCAGCGGGCCAGCACGGCGTGCGGGCCGGCCCCCATCGGCGTCTCCCGGCTGCCGGCGTTGTTGACCAGCACGTCGACCTGGGCGGGCAGCGAGGCCAGCGCGGCCTCCACGTCGTCCGGGTCGGCCAGGTCGCAGGCCAGCGGGGTGACGTCCGGGCCGAGCTCGACGGCGGCGCGCTCGAGGACCGACCGGCGCCGGCCCACGATGACGACCCGCTCGCCCAGGTCGACGAACCTGCGGGCGACCTCGAACCCGATCCCGGTGCCACCGCCCGTGACGACGATGTTCCTGGCGTCCTGCCTGGCCATCTGCGCGCTCCCTCCCCCGTCCGGCCGCGCGCAGCTGTTGGTGGCGGGCGGTCCGTACCGGAATGCCACGATTCCTATCACGCTGGGTTGCGGCCGGTGCGGGGAGGGTGAGGACGCGCGTCGGAAGCCGTGTGCTATGTGAAGGACACCACCCGCACACGGAGCGTGGCGAGAGCCAATTCACACCCCCCAGGCGTAACTTTGCAGAGGCTGTTACGTCTTACCTTTTGTAGTGCGGCAGGTTCCGATGTGCGCCCGCGTGTTGAACGGCAGCACGCTCATGCGCGACCATCGCTCTGTCGCCGACGGGGCTCCGGCGGGCCCCGTGACGGCTGCCGATCACTTCGGTGGCCTTCGCGCACGACGCCGGGGGCGGCCGGGCCGGGAACGCTTTGAGCGGCCGTTCCCGACCCAGCGTCGCCCCCAGGCGTCGTGCGCCGCGTACGAGAGAGGGCCCGGCTGCTTCAAGCAGCCGGGCCCTCTCGGTCAAAGCGTCAGAGCATCAGAACGTTCAGCGGTCGCCGAGCTCGACGTAGTCGCGGATCTCGACGCCGGTGTAGATCTGGCGCGGACGGCCGATGCGGCTGGTCGGGTCGTTGATCATCTCGTGCCAGTGGGCGATCCAGCCCGGCAGGCGGCCGAGGGCGAACAGCACGGTGAACATGCTGGTCGGGAAGCCCATCGCGCGGTAGATCAGGCCGGTGTAGAAGTCCACGTTCGGGTAGAGCTTGCGCGAGACGAAGAAGTCGTCGTTGAGCGCGTGCTCCTCGAGCTTGAGGGCGATCTCCAGCAGCTCGTCGGACTTGCCGAGCTGGCCGAGCACCTCGTGGGCGAGCAGCTTGACCTGCGCGGCGCGCGGGTCGAAGGCCTTGTAGACGCGGTGACCGAAGCCCATGAGCTTCACGCCGTCCTCGCGGTTCTTCACCTTGGTGATGAACGCGTCGACGTCGCCGCCGTCCTTCTGGATCTGCTCCAGCATCTCCAGCACGGCCTGGTTGGCACCGCCGTGCAGCGGGCCCCACAGCGCCGAGATGCCGGCCGAGATCGAGGCGAACTGGTTGGCGTGGCTGGAGCCGACCAGGCGCACGGTGGAGGTCGAGCAGTTCTGCTCGTGGTCCGCGTGCAGGATCAGCAGCTTGTCGAGGGCGTTGACGACCACCGGGTTGAGCTCGTAGTCCTCGGCCGGGACGGCGAAGGTCATCCGGAGGAAGTTCTCGACGTAGCTGAGGTCGTTGCGCGGGTAGACGAACGGCTGGCCGATCGACTTCTTGTACGCGTAGGCCGCGATGGTCGGGAGCTTGGCCAGCAGGCGCACGGTCGACAGGTGGCGCTGGGCCGCGTCGAACGGGTTGTGGCTGTCCTGGTAGAAGGTCGAGAGCGCGCCGACCACGGAGGACAGCATCGCCATCGGGTGCGCGTCACGCGGGAAGCCCTGGTAGAAGCGCTTCACGTCCTCGTGCAGCAGGGTGTGCTGGGTGATCTCGGCATTGAACGCCTGGAGCTGCTCGCCGTTCGGCAGCTCGCCGTTGATCAGCAGGTACGCGGTCTCGATGAAGCTGCCCTGCTCCGCGAGCTGCTCGATCGGGTACCCGCGGTACCGCAGGATGCCGTTGTCCCCGTCCACGAAGGTGATCGCGGACTTGTAGGCAGCGGTGTTTCCGAAGCCGTTGTCCAGGGTGACCAGGCCGGTCTGCGGGAGCAGCTTCGAGATGTCGAAGCCGGCATTGCCCGCAGTGCTCTCGACGACGGGGTACTCGTACTCGCCGTCCTGGTACCGCAGTACTACCGAGTTGTCGCTCACGTCTTCCTCACCGACGAAATGAAGTCCTCTGCCAAGGTGCCCTGACTGTCTCTACCATCCCCCAATCGAGGGACAGCCGCGCACCCGGGGTTGCCCTGGAAGGGCTTCGCCCTACAAAAGCTTGCGCCGGAGCCGGTACGAACCGGACAAGATCGGCGCCAATCTAGGCTCCGCCTTAAATCTCTTCACGTCAAGACAACCTCAATGAACAGAGGCTCATTGGACAATCATCCAGTCGACAGCCGATGATCAAGCCCGGAGTGCCGCCGACCTGCACTGACCGCCCGCACAGCCTGTGCAATCGCTCTGCGTGACCCGACGAGCACAACCAGTCGTTTCGCCCGGGTGACGGCCGTGTAGAGCAGGTTCCGCTGCAGCATCGTCCAGGCCGAGGTAGTGACGGGAATCACCACCGCCGGATACTCACTCCCCTGCGAGCGGTGGATCGTCACAGCGTAGGCGTGAGCCAGCTCGTCCAGCTCGTCGAAGTCGTACGGCACGTCCTCGTCCTCGTCGGTGCGCACCGTCAGCCGCTGGTCCTCCACACTGAGCTCCGTCACCACCCCCACGGTGCCGTTGAAGACCCCGTTCCGGCCCTTCTCGTAGTTGTTGCGGATCTGGGTGACCTTGTCACCTACCCGGAACGTCCTGCCCCCGAAGCGGCGCTCCGCCAGGCCCTCCCGGCCCGGCGTGACAGCCGCCTGCAGGAGCGTGTTGAGGTTCCCCGCCCCCGCCGGGCCCCGGTGCATCGGCGCCAGCACCTGGACGTCCCGGCGCGGGTCCAGGCCGAACTTCTGCGGGATCCGCCGGGCCACCACGTCCACCGTCAGCCCCGCCGTCCGCTCGGTGTCCTCCTCGGCGAACAGGAAGAAGTCCGCCATGCCGTCCGTGACCGGCGGCAGCCCCTCGTTGATCCGGTGCGCGTTCACCACCACACCGGACTGCTGCGCCTGCCGGAAGATCCGGGTCAGCCGCACCGAGGGGATCGGCCCGCCCTCGGCCAGCATGTCCCGCAGCACCTCGCCGGCCCCCACCGAGGGCAGCTGGTCCACATCCCCCACGAACAGCAGGTGCGCCCCCGGCGCCACCGCCTTCACCAGCTTGTTGGCCAGGATCAGGTCCAGCATCGAGGCCTCGTCCACCACCACCAGGTCCGCGTCCAGCGGCCGGTCCCGGTCGTACGCCGCCTCACCGCCCGGCCGCAGCTCGAGGAGCCGGTGCACCGTCGACGCCTCCGCCCCCGTCAGCTCCGCCAGCCGCTTCGCCGCCCGCCCGGTCGGCGCCGCCAGCACCACCTTGGCCTTCTTCGCCAACGCCAGCGTCACGATCGACTTCACCGTGAACGACTTCCCGCACCCAGGACCGCCGGTCAGCACCGCGACCTTCTCGGTCAGCGCGAGACGCACCGAATCCCGCTGCTCCGGCGCCAGCTCGGCCCCCGTCTGCCGCGCCAGCCAGCCCAGCGCCGCCTCCCAGTCCACCTCGGCGAAGCCCGGCATCCGGTCCGTCTCCGCGCGCAGCAGCCGCAGCAGCTGGTTCGACAGGGACACCTCCGCCCGGTGGAACGGCACCAGGTACACCGCCGTCACCGGCTCCCCCGCCTCCCCCGGCACGGCCTCCCGGACCACCCCCTCCTCGGCCACCAGCTCGGCCAGGCAGTCGATCACCAACCCGACGTCCACCTGCAGCAGCTTCACGCCGTCCGCGATCAACCGCTCCTCCGGCAGGTAGCAGTGCCCCTGGTCGCTGCTCTGCGACAGCGCGTACTGCAGCCCCGCCTTCACCCGCTCCGGACTGTCGTGCGGGATGCCCACCGCCTGCGCGATCCTGTCCGCCGTCAGGAAGCCGATGCCCCACACGTCCGCCGCCAGCCGGTACGGCTCGTTCTTCACCACCCCGATCGAGCTCTCGCCGTACTTCTTGAAGATCCGCACCGCCAGCGAGGTCGACACCCCCACCCCCTGCAGGAAGACCATCACCTCCTTGATGGACTTCTGCTCCTCCCAGGCCGCCGCGATCATCTTCGTGCGCTTGGGCCCCAGCCCCGGCACCTCGATCAGCCGCTTCGGCTCGGTCTCGATGACCTCCAGGGTCTCCACCCCGAAGGCCTCGACGATCCGCTCCGCGAAGCGCGGCCCGATCCCCTTGATCAACCCCGAGCCCAGGTACCGCTGGATGCCCTGCACCGTGGCCGGCAGGACGGTGGTGTAGTTCTCCACCACGAACTGCTTGCCGTACTGCGGGTGCGACCCCCACCGCCCGTGCAGCCGCAACGACTCCCCCGGCTGCGCCCCCAGCAGCGCCCCCACCACCGTCAGCAGGTCGTTCGCCCCACGCCCGGTGTCCACCCGGGCGACGGTATAGCCCGTCTCCTCGTTGGCGTAGGTGATCCTCTCCAGCACCCCCTCCACCTGGGCGAGCTGACGCGGCACCGCGGCCCCCTGCGCCTCCACTGCCCGCCGCTGTGCGTCCATCCCGCCACTCCCTCCGGTCACCGCCCGCTACGCACCGTACCGCCCGGCACCGACAGCGTGGTACTGCGGTTGTCACCGCCCCGAACAGGGCCGACGATGCGAGAGGGGGCCCTCAACACGCGCGTCCGCCCGGACGGACCGCCGAAGGAGCACATCCCATGCTCACCACCGACTACGCCCACGGCGCCCCGAACTGGATCGACCTCGGGAGTCCGGACACCTCCGCCTCCACCACCTTCTACCGCGCCCTCTTCGGCTGGTCCTTCTTCTCCGCAGGCCCGGAAGCCGGTGGCTACGGCTTCTTCCAGCAGGACGACCGCACCGTGGCCGCCCTCGGCCCCCTCTCTCCCGGCGCCCGGTCCGCCTGGACGCTCTACTTCGCCGCCACGGACGCCGACGCCGTCACCGAGCACGTCCGCGCCGCCGGGGGCACCGTCCGCTTCGAGCCGATGGACGTCTTCACCGCCGGCCGCCTGGCCGGCTACACCGACCCCACCGGCGCCGATTTCGCCGTCTGGCAGCCCGGCGAAACCCTCGGCCTGGATCTCGTCACCGCACCCGTCAGCCTCTGCTGGACCGAGCTCTACACGGCCGATCCCGAGGCCGCCAAGGCCTTCTACCGCGCCGTCTTCGGCTGGCAGGAGCAGGACGTCCCCTTCGGCGAGACCACCTACACGGTGCTCACCCCGGGCTCCGGCGGCACCGACGACGGCCAGGGCGGCATCATGCCCCTGCAGCCCGCCCAGACCGCCGCCGGCGTCGTCTCCCACTGGCTCCCGTACTTCGAGGTCCCCGACACCGACGCGGTCGTCGCCAAGGCCCAGGAACTCGGCGGAGCCGTCCTCCTCCCCGCCACCGAGGCCCACGGCGTCGGCCGCTTCGCCCAGCTCGCCGACCCGCACGGCGCCCACTTCGCCGTCATCACCAGCGCCGCCCCAGGGGAGTGACGCCGGCTCACCGCTCTAAGCTCCTGATCATGACCACGGACCCCCTGCTCCTCCGCCCGGCCGAGCGCGCCGACCTCCCCGCGATCGTCGCCCTCCTCGCCGACGACACCCTGGGCGCCACCCGCGAGTCGCCGGACGACCTCACCCCCTACGAAGCCGCCTTCACCGCCCTGGCCGCCGACCCCAACCAACACCTCACCGTCGCCACCCGCGCCGGCCAGATCGTCGGCACCCTCCAGCTCACCCTGATCCCCGGCTTGTCCCGCCAGGGCTCCACCCGCGCGCTGATCGAAGCCGTCCGCGTCGCCGCCACCGAACGCGGCACCGGCCTCGGCACCCAGCTCATCGAGTGGGCCATCACCCGCTCCCGCGAACTCGGCGCGGACCTCGTCCAGCTCACCTCCGACAACACCAGGACGGACGCCCACCGCTTCTACGAGCACCTGGGCTTCACCGGCTCACACATCGGCTTCAAGCTGTCGCTCTCCCGATGACCGACAGCTACCCCTACCGGATCAGCAGCAGAACCGAGGACGTCCTACTGCTCTGGCACCGCGGCGAGGGCGACGCCAAGGACACCCTGGCCGTCGACGACGGCGGACGGCTCCTCACCTTCGCCGGGTACCAGGCGCTGCGGAAGCACTGTGCCCTCATCGGCCACGAGTTCATGGAGGATGAGGAAGAAACCGTTCTCGACCTGGACACCGTACGGCGGTGGGTCGAGCACCGGCTGCCCGGCCACATGTCGGCCGGCCTGCTCCTGGACGCGTGGAACTCCCTCGAGGACCTCGCCCGCAGCGTGAAGACCGCCGCCTCACTCCCCGCACGGGATGCCGTCCAGGACAGCGCCTACGACAAGCTCTTCCTCTTCCGCCGCAACGTCTTCGCGACGGACCATGGCGAGGAGGCCTGGACGGCGGAGGAGACCGCTGCTGCGCGCGAACTTCTCCGCGCCGGGATCGGGATGTGGGAGCAGGCCGTACGCGATTCCGTTCACGTGCCGCGGTAATGCTCCGGTGGAAATCCCCGGAAATGCGAAAAGCCCCGACCGGTCTCCCGGTCGGGGCTTCTCTGAAAAATTGTTCGGCGGCGTCCTACTCTCCCACAGGGTCCCCCCTGCAGTACCATCGGCGCTGTGAGGCTTAGCTT
>NZ_JBEOWY010000097.1:0-11157 GCF_040296285.1 Kitasatospora sp. NPDC002227 | reverse complement strand
GGCCGGACCTCTTCAACCGCCTCAACCGAGGCGATCACGTCGCTCATCAGGTGCTCTTCCTTGATCGGGAGATACACCGGTCACCGTACAGACCCCTCGGCTCGTCCGGCGTCGGTTGGACGTGCACGAGATAGCCGCCCGAGAGGGACAGGGCGATGCCGACCTGGAGAGTGCGGGCGGACTCGGGCTCAGTGCTGAAGCGCAGGGAGGCGTGGCTGGCGGACGGGTAGTAGCGACCTAGGGAGCTGTGCCGGGCGGCGTGGACGAGAGCCGACAGGTTCGGCGCGGTCCAGGCCCGGCCGGGGGTGCGGAGGCCTTCGTCCCACTCCGCCGCCCACCGGGTCAGGGAGTCCCAGGTGTCGCCCAGCGATTCGCTCATGCCCGGAGTATGGCCGACGATCCGTCAGAGTTCCGCCGCGCGGTGGGTCGGGCGGCCGTCCATGACGGTCAGGAGGACGGGGAGGGCGGCGAGTTCGGTGGCCGGGGTGTCGAGGGGGTTGGCGGCGAGGACGGTGAGGTCGGCGCGGAAGCCGGGGGCGAGTCGGCCGGAGACGGTGTCCTCGGCGGCGGCCCAGGCCGGGGCGAGGGTGTAGGCCCGGAGGGCCTGGAGGGGGGTGAGGGCCTGGGCGGGGTTGTGCGGGGGTTCGGTGAGGTCGCGGGCGGGGCGGCGGTGGCGGGCGCCGGCCATGACGGCGAGCGGGGGGTAGGGGGCGATCGGCCAGTCCGAGCCGAGGACGATCCGGGCGCCGGCGTCCAGCAGGTCGCGGCAGCGCCAGGCGCGGGCCGCCCGCTCCTCGCCGAGGCGGCGGGACCAGTTGTCGGTGTGGTCGGCCCGGGTGAACTCGCAGCAGTGGGTGGGCTGCATCGAGGCGATCACGCCGAGCCGCGCGAACCGCGCCACCGTGTCGTCCGGCACGGTCTCGATGTGCTCGATCCGGTGCCGGACGGCGGAGGGCCCGCAGGCCTCGATCGCGTCGAGGGCGTGCCGCACCGCGGCGTCCCCGATCGCGTGGGTCGCGGTCGGCACCCCGGCCCGGTGCAGCCGCCCGACCACCCGGCTGTAGGCCGTCGGGTCGGGCCAGAACGCGTGGGTGGACTCGCCGTGGCAGTCCGGCTGCTCCAGCCAGGCGGTGCCGTTGTCGATGGTGCCGTCCATGAAGAGCTTCACGCCGTCGACCCGCCAGTACCGCCCGCCGGTGCCCTGCAACTCGATGAGCGCGGCGACGGCGTCGGCGTCCGAGCCGGGCTGGCACTGCGGCGCGACCCGTACGCGCAGCGGCAGCTCGCCGGCCGCCTCGAGCGCGGCGTACATCGCGAGCGAGTCGCCGTGCGCGTCCATCGCGTGGCCCCCGGTGAGGCCGGCGGCGGCCATGCCGCGCAGCACGGCCGCCGCCTGGGCCTGCGCCTGCTCGGGGCTGGGCTTGGGCGCGTACGCCTCGACGGCCTCGCAGGCGGCGTCCTCCAGGAGCAGCCCGGTGGGCCGCCCGTCGGCGTCGCAGACGATCTCGGCGGCCTGGTCGAAGCGGCGCGGGCCGTCGACCCCGGCCAGCTCCAGGGCGCGCGGGCTGGCCAGGGCGGAGTGGGCGTCGAAGAGGTCGATCAGAGCCGGTACGCCGTCCAGGACGGGGCCGAGCGCGGCGGTGGAGACCGGGCCGGTGCCGAAGACGTTGGGGTCCAGGCCCCAGCCGCGCAGCCACTCGCCGGGCTTCAGCGCGGCGACGGCATCGGCGAGCGCGGACCGGACGGCCGGCAGGTCGGTGCAGCCGCTCAGGTCGGTGCCGGCGGTCCGCTCGGCGCCGGAGACCGGGTGCAGGTGGCCGTCCACGAAGCCGGGGGTGACGACCGCGCCCTTGAGATCGATCACGGTGGTGGCCGGGCCGGCCAGGTCGCGCAGCTCGCGGTCCGCGCCGAGCCGGGTGATCAGGCCGCCGCCGGCGGCCAGGGCGGTATGGGGGAGGAACGTGCCCGTGACCGGGTCGAGCAGCCGGGCGTTGAGCAGGACGAGGTCGGTGGGCACGGGCGGGGCTCCTGTCAGGGGATGGTGAGGGCGCCGGGGGTCAGCCCGAGCTCGCGTTCGGCGGTGGTGACGGCCAGGTCGGCCACCGCCGAGGGGTGGCCGTCGCGGCGGGTGTTGACGTGGGCGCCGAGCCCGTCGAGCACGACCAGGATCTGGACGGCCGTGGCCAGCGGATCCTCGGTACGGAAGACGCCGGCCTCGACGCCTTCTCGGATCACGGCGGTCAGCCGCTCCCGCCAGCACCCCTCCTGGCGGGCCACCCGCTCGCGCAGGGCGGGCCGGAAGCGGCTGAGGTGGCGGGCGTTGAGCCACAGGCGGCTGACGTCGTCGTACCGGGCGCCCTTGGTGAGGGCGAGGAACCGGGCGAGCCGTACCAGCGGCTGGCCGGTCGTGTCCGGCAGCAGCTCGTCCAGTTCGGCGGTGGCGGCGACGCCGAAGGCCTCGGCGACCAGGTCCTCCGCCACCGGGAAGTAGTGGCTGATCAGGCCCGGCCGCACGGCCAGCTCGTCGGCGACCCGGCGCATCGTGATGCACTCCAGGCCCTCGGCGAGGGCGATCGCCGCCGAGTTGGCGACGATCTCGGCCCGCCTGGCCTCGGGGGACTTTCGGACCCGTTTGGGCTGACTGTCGGAGTTTGCGACCCTTGACGACATGCCCCGCACGCTATTGGATGTGCGACCAATAGACAAGCCAACCCCACGGGCTTGCCCTTTCGGAGGACTCCATGGCTGCCACCACCGTCCCGGACCCACACACCGAACCTGTCACTGCTGACCTGGCCGGACGGGTCGAGGTCCACGGCATCGAGTACATCCCGGAGAGCGAGCGCCACGGCCGTGCCCGGGATCTCTTCGGCGTCTGGGCCGCGCCCAACGTCAGCTACCTCAACCTGGTGGTCGGTGCGGCGCTGGTGCTGATGGGCCTGGGGCTCTGGCAGTCGCTGGCCGTGATCGTGGCGGGGAACCTGTTCTGGGCGCTGGTCGGCCTGCTCGCCGTGAGCGGCCCGGCGGCGGGAACGCCCAGCGAGGTGATCACCCGGGCGATGTTCGGCATCCGGGGCAACCGGGGGGTGAGCCTGGTCACGGGGTGGTTCGTCTCGGTCTGCTACCTGGCGCTGAACTGGGCCGCTGGGTCGCTGGCCGCCTTCGCGGTGGCGGAGGAGGCGGGGGTGAGGCTCAATGTCCCGCTGAAGATCGTCATCATCGTGGCGGTGGCCGCGGCGACGTTGGCGATCAGTGTCTACGGGCACGCGACGATCGTGCGGCTGTACCTGCCGTTCACGGTGCTGCTCACTGTTGTGTTTGTCGTGCTGGGTGGGTACGTGCTGGCTCGGGCCGACTGGTCGTACCAGCCGGAGGTCGCCCTGCACGGTTCGGCGCTGTGGGCGGCGGTGACGGCCGGGCTGGCGCTGATCGCCTCGGCGCCGCTCTCGTACAACAACAGCGCTGACTTCTCGCGGTACTTGGCGCCCTCGACCTCGCCCCGGGCGGTCGCGGGGTGGACGGCCTTCGGGGCGTTCGTGCCGAGCGTGCTGTTCACCGCTCTCGGCGCGGTGGCGGCCACGGCGCTCGACATGACCGATCCGCAGTCGGCGCTGGCCGCCGTACTTCCGGGCTGGTTCAGACCCGTCTTCCTGCTGGCGATCGTGCTCGGGGCGATCACCAACAATGCCATGACCGCGTACAGTTCGGGGCTCGCGCTGCAGGCGGTCGGGCTGCGGGTCCGCCGCTCGCGCAGCGTCGCGCTGGACGGTTCGCTGGGCGTGGCGCTCACCCTCTACGCCCTGCTGGTCTCCAACTTCCTCGACACCGTCAACAACATGCTGGAGCTGATGGTCGCCCTGCTCGGTCCCAGCATGGCCGTCTACGCCACCGACATCCTGCGCCGCCGCAACCGCTACGACGGCCCGGGCCTCTGCGACGAGACCCCGAACAGCCCCTTCTGGTACCGCAGCGGCATCAACTGGGCCGGAGTAACCGCCCTCTGCGCCGGCACGGCCGTCTCCACCCTCTCGCTGGCCACCACCCTCTTCACCGGCCCGCTGGCCGACGCGTTCGGCGGGGTGGACCTGTCGCTGCCGACCGGGATCTTGGTGGCTTCGGGGGTGTACGCGGGGCTGATGCGCGGGCGCTCCAGATGACAGCTGGCATGATGAGCCCCTGTCCGCACCGTACTGGCGAACGCGGGCAGGGGCCCTGGGTAGTCAGGCCGCATGTCGCAGCTGCACACCTAGGAGCGGAGTCGGGAGTCATCCCGCCGCGCTCTCCAGCCGTCCGAGGAACCCCAGCAGTTAGCCGACTTGACCGTTGACCAGGTTCGCGGGCTCACTGCCAAAGCTGCTTCGACCAGTCGCCCCGAAGGCGGTATGCGCGGCCACCATCGACCTGCTCCACCGCACCGGGAACAACCTCCTCATGGTACGGATACTGTTCTGTCACCGCTGCCAGCAGGAACTCCAGGAAACCGCCCTCGAACAGGTCCCACTCGCGCATCGAGTCAAACTTGGCGGCGACCGGCCACTGGTCCGGCTCCGAGCCTCGCATCAGCCAGAAGAACTGGTCGGAGCTCCAGTTGTTGCCCCACTTCAGAAGCCCGCCCTCGGCCGGGAAAAGCGGATACGGGCACTCGTCGTAGTCCCCGTCCTGGTAAGCCTGGGCCAGCCAGGCGCAGTATCCGTAGGGTTCCGTCGTGTTGTACAGGAATCCCTCGAATCCGAGCGGCTGCCCGCTCTTGGGACTAGGCGCTGCCGATGGCGTGAAGATGTGCAGTTCATCTCTAATGCTGATCATCCCGTACCGGTCGGTGAACGCCCGGTAGTCCGCAGGCAGCTGGAAACCGAGCGCCTCGGGCGCGAGCTCCCACGGGACCGGCACCACTCCGTCTGGGGGTGGCGGTCCGATCACCGCGCCGAGCTGGTCCAGCATTTCCTCGATGTTCATGTCCGCTCCTATCGGACGCCCGATCTCGTCGGAGGCTAGTTTCCCAGGTTTGCATATCCGTTGGAGCCGTACCGTCCGTTGTCTACGACCGTCCAGCCGAAGTCCGTGGGCATGCCGGTGGTGGCGTTCCAGCCGTAGAGCCCCATCCCCCATCCATTCGGGACGGTGCTGCTGGTGCTCGTGTACTGCGGATTCACGTTGTACTGCACAGGGCCTAGGGGCATGACCTTCTCGGCTCTGGTCTCGAAGCTCCGCATGCTGTTCGTGATGCCGCCGCCGGTTCGCTGGTTGGTGTTGGCCCCCGCTGGAAGCACGGCGTCAGGTTCCGCTCGTCCGCCGTTCCGCCAGCCATTCGCGGCACGGAGTGGCAGCGGGCGAGATCGGACCCCGGAGTGAACCCGAGAGCGACCGCCCGCGCCTGGGCGTCGCTCCAGCCCCGGATGTCGCCAGCCCTGGTCGCGGACTGCCCTCTAGCTGATGGTCGCCCTGCTCGGCCCCAGCATGGCCGTCTACGCCACCGACATCCTCCGTCGCCGCAACCGCTACGACGGCCCGGGCCTCTGCGACGAGACCCCGGCCGGCCCCTTCTGGTACCGCAGTGGCATCAACTGGGCCGGGGTGACCGCCCTCTGCGCCGGCACGGCCGTCTCCACCCTCTCCCTTGCCACCACCCTCTTCAGCGGCCCGATCGCTGCCGTCCTCGGCGGGGTGGACCTGTCGCTGGCGACCGGGATCTTGGTGACTTCGGGGGTGTACGCGGGACTGATGCGCGGGCGCTCCAGATGACGTGGCGATCCTGGGGCGGGCGCGAAGGGGGCCGGTGAACGGCTGAGCGGAGCCCGGCCGCAGCTGACGACAGGATGAGCCCCTGTCCGCACCGCACTGGCGAGTGCGGGCAGGGGCCCAACGTCCAACCTTTGGGGCGGTCAAACCCCAAGTCGCGACTCCGTACCCATGAGCGGAGTCAGGAGTCATCCCGCCGTACTCTCCAGCCGTCCGCCCCCCGGTAGCGTCCCCGACCTAGCTGTTGACCAGGTTCCCGTGCTCACTGCGAAAGCTGCTTCGACCAGTCACCCTTGAAACGATAAGCACGGCCGCCGGCGACCTGCTTCATCCCTTCCGGGACGACGTCATCATGGTATGGGTACTGCTCCGTCACCACCGCCAGCAGGAACTCCAGGAAGCCGCCCTCGAACAGGTCCCACTCCCGCATCGAGTGGAACTTGGCGGCGACCGGCCATCGATCCGGGTCCGGGCCCCGCATCAACCAGAAGAAATGGTCGGAATTGTAGTTGTTACCCCACTTTAGAATCCCACCCTCGGCCGGGAATAGCGGATACGGGCACTCGTCATAGTCTCCGTCCCGGTAAGCCTCGGCCAGCCAGGCGCAGTATCCGTAGGGTTCCGTCGTGTTGAACAGGAACCCCTCGAATCCGACCGGCTCCGCGATCTGGGGATTAGGCGCTGCCGATGGTGTGTAGATGTGCAGTTCGTTGCTGATGCTGACCGACCCGTACCGGTCGGTGAACGCCCGGTAGTCCGCAGGCAGCTGGAAACCGAGCGCCTCGGGCGCGAGCTCCCACGAGACCGGCACCACTCCGTCTGGGGGTGGCGGTCCGATCACCGCGCCGAGCTGGTCCAGCATTTCCTTGATGTTCACGTCCACTCCCGTCAGCCGCCCCTTGTCGCCGGAGGCTATCCGCTTCCGGCGACACCGGAGGCGATAGAGCTGGCCCAACCCCACGGTGTCCTTGCACCAGAGCTGTGCGGGAGGCCCCACTTGCATGCCGAGCCGCCCAGAGGATCACCCAACCGAGGCGGCAGATTCGAACTCACGATCACCACGCTCGGTTGAGCAACGGCTAGTTAGCGATGAGAGTCTGTGCAGCCAACGGAACAGGCCTCACTCAACCATGTTCCGCACAGGGACCCAGGTCCGCTGCCCGAGCGGTAGAAGGCGAAGCAGGTCAGGGGTTGGGGACAACATAACCCGGACAAGGAATTCAGCCATTCCACATCGCGCCTCCAGCCATGCATCTTCGGGCAGTTTATGGCGGTACCAGATGACAACTGGCCATTGATTCGGATCTGCGTCACCAGTCTGCCAGAACAGGCAATCACCATTCGGAGTGCTACCCCACAACAGTAGCCCCCCCGGCTCAGGGTACATCGAGTATGGGAAGCATTCGGGAGACTCTTGCTTCAGCCATTCGAACTGCGGAGCACACCTGAGGGTGGTTTGCTCCACCATCGTTCGAAATCCACCGGGAGCCCAGCCTTGCTGGCCGTATTTCAGAGGTGGAACCACGTACAGTTCCCCAGAAATGGCCCCGTGGCCAAACGCGTCGACGAAATCTCGATAGTCATCCGGATAATCGAGCCCAACTTCGCACCTGGAGCGACTCCAGTCAATTCTATTTCCCGCGTCCATCAGTGGAACGTCCAAGAGTCGGGCGACCGCGGTCACCGATTTATTCATACAGGCACCTCTGGCATCACAGTTCAAAGTGGATCGCAGAATAACCACACAACGGCCTGCGATGGAAGCCCCGACTTGCCAGTCTGTCGCCGTCTTCCCCCATTGACAGCTCATCGTGCCAAGCGGATCCAACAGGCAGGGGCGGGGTCATTACAGGATCAAGAAGTGTCCGGTTCGTTCCTTTCGCGCGTGATGCATCGTCAAGGGTTGGTCTGCGGTGGATCGACTGTGATGCGAATGGTCATCTTGGCCCGGGCTACTGGTCGTCTCACTTCGTCTGCTCGGCAGTGGGCCGGCCGTGCGCAGGGCGGCGTCGTTCAGCGTGTCTGTCCGTTTTGTGATCATGTGGGCCGAGGGGGCGCGAGGATGTGAACGTCGACAAGGACATCCGGCCTGGACACGTGGCATGAGTTCCTGGCTGTCGCTGAGCGGCCCGCGGCCGGACAGACGTGCGCGGCCGACTGTGATCAGCTGGACGTGATGGGTCTTGCCGCCCTGTACGGTGTGCCGTATGAGCCTGGGAGTCCACTTCGCCATCGATGCGGAGACCGCCGATCGCCTGCTCGCGGCTGCCGACGACGATGAGCTTGCTGCGCTCGTTGAGGAGATTGAGGAAGAGGGCATCGGTGTCGGCCACTGTGACACCGACAAGGCGTGGGACGCCATCCATCGCAGCCTGACCGACGGTTACCTTGGCTACGCCAACGGCATCTACCCGCTGAACGCTGTGATCCTGGGCGGTGTACAGCTTCATGAAGGGGACGATTACATCGTCGGCCTGCTCACTCCGGATCAGGTTCGCGATGTCGCCGACGCCATGGCCGATGTCGACCGCGAGGCACTGAAAACGGGCTACGACCGCATCGACGTCGAAGACTACGGGCCGAACTTCGGCGACGAGGACTTCGCCTACACCTGGGCGAACTTCACCGACCTGGTCGTCTTCTTCCGGCAGGCAGCGGACGCAGGAAGCCACGTGATCTTTACGGTCGGCCAGTAGAGGGTTCGGAGCCGGGGCAGTGTCGTTCAGTCGGTCTGCCGACTTGATGACAGCTCATGTGCCTGAGCCAGCTGCGCTGTCCCAGGATCGGGCCGGAACGGAAACAGGAACGGCCTCCGGGTGATCATGAGGTGTCGAGTCCCTGATCACCGCAACGGAAGACCGTGCCTGGCCGCTCATCAACGCCCATCCCCGCCGGTCTGGGCCAGCTCGCTGTTGCCCGGCTTTCCGCCGCCGAAGAACACTCCAGCCTGCTGGACTGTCTTGCCGCGGTGCCTGATCCACGCCGGGCCAAGGGCAGCCGCCATCCCCTCACCTTTGTCCTCGCCCTGGCCGCCTGCGCGGTCCTGGCCGGCGCGAGATCTCTGACCGCGATCGCAGAGTGGGCCGCTGACGCACCGGCCACCGTGCTCACCACCCTCGGCGGACCGAACCGTGAACCAAGCGGCCCGACCGCCCCGGCCGACGCCACCGTGCGCCGGGTCCTGCAACGCATCGACGGCGACGCGCTCGACACAGCGATCGGCTCCTGGCTCGCCGCCCGCGACCCCGACCGCCCGCCATCCGGCCAGGACCCGCTCAAGCAGCCCCGACGTTCCCTGGCCGTGGACGGCAAGACCATCCGTGGTGCCCGCCGCACCGACGGAACCCAGGTACACCTGCTGGCCGCGATGACCGGAACCGGCCTGGTCACCGCCCAGCGCGAGGTTGACTCCAAGACGAACGAAATCACCGTCTTCCGGCCGATGCTCGCCGAGCTCGACCTGGCCGACACCGTGGTCACCTTCGACGCCCTGCACTCGCAGACCGCCCACGCCCGCTTCCTGGTGGAGGAGAAGAAAGCCCACTACATCGCCGTGATCAAGGGAAACCAACCGCTGCTGCACCGGCACCTGAAGCAGCTGCCCTGGCGGGACGTTCCGCTGCTGGACAAGACCCGCGCCACAGAGCACGGCCGTGACGAGATCCGCCGCGTCAAAACCGCCACCGTCACCCGTGGCCTCGACTTCCCCCACGCCGCCCAGGCCGTGCAGATCGTGCGCCGTCGCCGGATCATCGCCGCCGGCAAGGTCACCCTGGAACGTGTCTACGCAGTTACCGACCTGACAGCGGAGCAGGCCGATGCTCCCGAGATCGCGCACCGTGTACGCGAACACTGGGGCATCGAGAACAAGATCCACCACGTGCGCGACACCACCTTCGCCGAGGATGCCTCGCGCGTGCGGACCGGGACCTCGCCCCGAGCCATGGCGGCAATGCGCAACCTGGCCATCGGCGCCCTCCGTCTCACCGGCTGCGACAACATCGCCGCCGGCCTGCGCAAGCACGGCCGAGACGCCACCCGACCGCTGGCCACCCTCGGCATCACGTGATCAAACCGGACAGATCCCCTGAACGACACCGCCCTGCGGCCGTGCGGGGTCAGCCCGTTTCCTTTCGGCGGGCACGGTAGGCGGCGACGGTGGTCCGGCTGGCGCAGGTGTTGGAGCAGAAGCGCCGGGTGCGGTTGCGGGAGTCGTCGACGTAGAAGCGTCCGCAGTCGACGGCGCGGCAGCGGCCGATGGTGACCGCCGGGTCGCCGCAGGCGACGTGGGCGAGTGCCGCAGCGCAGCTGCGCCCGAGCCAGCTCACGGCGTCCTCGCCGTTCGGAGCGAAGTGCAGGTGGGATGACCCCTCGCCGTCGTGGTCGTCGACCCGGATCAGCGGAGGGTGCTGTTCCAGCAGGGTGTTGATGGGGCCGATCGGACCGGCCTGCGAGGCGGCCTCCACCGCGGCGCGCAGGCCAGGCAGGAACGCAGTGAGCCGTTCGGTATCCGGTTCGGCGATCTGGTGCTGGCGGAACATCTCCCGGCGCAGCTCGCTCGGGCTGTCGCCGTTGACGATCTCGACCGCGAGGCGGGTGAGATTCCCGATGTAGTCGACGTAACGCACTTGACCACCTACCTTTCAGCCCTGCAGGGTAGGCATCATGACTACTGATGCCACCTACATCATGGACGGCGGAGCGGCCGTCGCGCGAATGCTGCACCGCATGGGCCGGTGGGACGAGGCACTCGCCGTACTGCCGACGGACGCGGTGGCAGAGCGGGCCGAGCTCTTGGTGGACAGCTTCTGGTGGCGGCTGCACGGCTCCGAGGAGGCCGAGGAAGCCGTTGGTGGGCTGATGCAGTCCGAGCCGGTCCTGGCGGGTTATCTCGATGCGCAAATCCGCTACACCCGACTGCTGTTCGACCTGGGCCCGCGCCCCGACGACCTCCAGCAGGCCCGTCAGGGCTTCGCCGCCGCCAGGGACGACGCGCGGCTGGCGGGTTGGGCCGCCTTCTGGCTCGGCGTACTCGCCGACAACATCGAGGAAGACCCCGACCTGGCCGGGGCCGCCTACCAACGCGCCCGGGAACACGCCCGAGAGCACGGCGACGCACTACTGGAGTCCTACGCGGTACGCCACCTCGGCGCCCACCTCCTGGACCATGACCATGAACAGGGCACCGCCCTGCTGCGCAGGTCCTACCACCTGCGGGCTGCCCTCGGCGCCCGTCCGCAGACGGCTGCGGCCGCCCTCACCCTCGCCGCCGAACTGCCACCCGGAGCCGAAGCCGACCAGCTCCGCGAGGCGGCTGAGCTGACGGGTGTGTCCAGCGACTGGTGTATCTCGTGTTGTGTGAGTTACCGGCGGCCGACGGAGAGGCGACCGTCGAAGGCGATGTCGAAGGCCTGGAGA
>NZ_JBEOWY010000096.1:0-11174 GCF_040296285.1 Kitasatospora sp. NPDC002227 | reverse complement strand
GAGGCGGCCGCCCACATCCTCGCGCAGTGCGCGGGCCTGCCGCTGGCCATCCGGATCGCCGGGGCCCGGCTGGCCGCCCGCCCGGCCTGGACCCTGCGCTCCCTGGCCGACCGCCTGGCCGGCGCCCGCCGTCTGGACGAGCTGGCCATCGAGGACGCCGCGGTGCGGGCCACCTTCCGGGTCAGCTACGACGCGCTCTGCTCCTCGCTGACCGTGGACGACCGCGCGGCCGCCCGCGCCTTCCGGTTGCTCGGCCTCTGGGGCGGCGCGGACCTGAGCCTGGAGGCGGCGGCCGCGCTGCTCGACTGCTCCGTCGACGAGGCCGACTACGCACTCGAGACCCTGGTCGACGCCCATCTGCTCGAGAACCCGGTGATGGGCCGTTACCGCCTGCACGACCTGCTGCGCGCCTACGCCCGCGAGTGCGCCGAGGCCGAGACACCGGCCGCCGAGCGCGAGTCGGCGGGCCAACGGCTCGTCTCCTGGTACCTGTACGCCGTCGCGGCGGCGACCGACTGGTTCAACCGGGAGCGGACCTCGCTGGACTACGCCTCGGTGGGCGCCGCCCCTCCGGCCGCGCTGCCGGTCCTGGCGGACCGGGCGGCGGCGATCGAGTGGGCCCGCCAGGAGCGCTCCAACTTCCGGGTCGTGACCGAGCTGGCCGCCGCCGGGCCGCATCCGCTGGCGGCCTGCATGCTGGGCGGCGAGCTGTTCCACGTCTTCACCCAGACCGCCTTCTGGGCCGAGCTGCGCGCCTGCGACACGATCGGGCTCGAGGCGGCCCGGCAGCTCGGTGATCCGGTCTCGCTGGCCAAGATGCTCACCGGGCTGAGCACGGCCGACCGGGTCTGCGGGGATCTGGAGGGCTCGCTGGCGAAGGCCCGCGAGGGTCTGGGCTTCGCGGAGCAGGGCGACAACCCTCACACCCACTTCACCTCGATGATCCACTACGCCTCCTCGCTGCACTGCGTGGAGCGTTACGAGGAGGCCATCACCGCCTACGAGCGGGCCTTCGCCGAGCGGCGCGGTCCGGTGCGGGAGGGCCCGCTGGCGGCGGCGATGAACAACCTGGGCTTCGCCTACCACAAGCTCCGGCGCTACCAGGAGGCGATCGAGCGCTACCGGCCCGCCCTCGAACTCTCCCGTGCGAGCAGGACGCTCTACGTCGAGGCCGCGATCCTGGACGGCATCGGGCAGGCCCACCTCGGCGCGGGCGACGCGGAGGAGGCGGTGTCCTGGCTCCGCCAGGCCATCGCCCTGCGGGTCAAGCTCGGCGACCAGGGCGGCACGGGCTCCAGCCTCGACCACCTCGGCGACGCCCACCGGCTGGCCGGCCGACTCGACGAGGCCCGCGACTCCTGGACGCGGGCGGTGACCGCCCTCGAAGCCGTCCGCCACCCCGGCGCCGACGCCGTCCGCGCCAAGCTCGCCTGAGCCGGCCGGGGCGCGGTCAGCGCCGTAGGACGGTGATGCCGTCCTCCTCGGCCACCGTGCGGTAGCCCTCGGCGCGGTAGCCGGCGAGGGCGGCCGCGGTGGCGGCCTCGGCGCAGGGGGACTTGACCGTCGGGTCGGTGGCGTCGGCGACCACCCACTCCGGCGGGTCGGCCGAGAGCGGCCCCGGCTGCTGGCAGACCAGGCTCACCTCGGCCCGCGCGACCAGGATCGGCGCCAGCCGGTTGGTCGAGGCGACGTGGGCGCCGTCGGGTATCGCGGCCAGCAGCCGGTGCGCCTTCCGGACGTGGGCCGAGGGCTGCCAGCTGCTCGGCAGCGCCAGCTCCCGCATCGGGTAGACCGCCGTCGTCACCACCGCGAAGGCCGCGCAGACGGCGAGCACCCGCCGCCGCCCCCGGGCCGGCTGCAGGCCCGGGCGCCGCCCGAGGCAGTCCACCAGGGCGCCGAACAGCACCGGCATCAGGATCGCGCTGTAGTGGTAGCTCGGCTGCCAGTAGTGCACGTTGTCGGCCAGGAACCGCCAGGCCAACGTCGGCGCGCAGAGCAGCACCAGCGGGGAGCGCACCCCGACGAAGGCGACCGGCGCGGCCAGCATCAGGAGCAGCAGCCACTTCACCGGCGGCCAGCCGAGCTTGGCCGCCAGGGCGAGCGCCGCCCAGGGCGAGGCGCCGCCGCCGGTGTGGGTGCCGGGCAGTTGGTGCCAGTAGTCGAAGACCCCGTGCGGGTTGGCGAGCGGCAGCAGGACGGCCATCTCGACCACCGTCGCGCCCAGCCCGAACACCGCCACCGCGAGCCCGAGCCGCCGGACCGGCCGGGCGCCGCCGCGGTGGGCCAGGTAGCCGCCGAGGGCCGCCACCGTCAGTCCGAGGTCCTCCTTCACGAGCACCAGTGGGAGCGCCCACAGCACGGCCGCCCGCCAGCGCCGCTCCCCCAGCGCCTCCACCGCGAAGGCGAGCAGCGGCACGGCGAAGCAGATCTCGTGGAAGTCGAAGGAGACCGCCGAGACGATGCCCCAGGAGCTGCCGAAGGCCAGGCCGATCACCAGCCCGGCCCGCGGGCCGGCTGTGCGGTACGCCCAGCGGGTGACGGGCAGGCAGGCCAGGGCCAACAGCGCGGCCTGGGCGACCAGCAGGGTGACCGGGGTGGGGAACAGCCGGTAGGCGGGGGCGAGCAGGGCGAGCACGGGGTGGAAGTGGTCGCCGAGCAGGTCGTAGCCGGGGCCCTTGAGCGGGACCACCGGGAGCTGCCCGTGGGCGTAGGCGCGGACGGCCTGTTCGAAGATCCCGAGGTCGAAGGCGGCGCTCAGCATCCGCTCGTGACGGCTGATCGAGAGCAGCGTGTACAGCACGAAGTACAGGCCGCCGACGGCAAGGCCCAGCTGCGTCGGGCCGGTCCGACGCCGGACCACGGAGAGCGTCGGCGCGGTGGGCGCCGGACGCACCAGGTTGTCGATCATCACCTGATCACCATTCCACTAGTTAACTAGTGGAATGGTGATCACGCCGCGAAAGGCCTTGTCAAGGCCGTCTCCTGGCTCAGGCTTGACGGGCAGGTGCCCAACTGGGCAGGATTTCCCTAGATAACTAGTGGAATGGCGGTCCAGCGTGGTCGAGTACCTCATCGACCGGCACAGCGGGCTCTCCCCGTACCTGCAGATCGTGGAGCAGACCAAGCGCGCCCTGCGGCTCGGCGTGCTGCTGCCGGGCGACCAGCTCCCCACCGCGCGGGAGGTGGTGGAGGCGACCGCGATCAACCCCAACACCGTGCTCAAGGCCTACCGCGAGCTCGAGCGGGAGGGGCTGGTCGACAGCCGCCGGGGCGTCGGCACCTTCGTCCGGCGCTCGCTCGCCAAACCGCAGACCGTGGCGGACTCCGCCCTGCACGGCGAACTCGCCGACTGGGTCCGCCGGGCCCGCGCCGCCGGGCTCGACCGTGAGGACGTCGACGCCCTGGTCACCACGGCCCTGGACAGCGGCTTCGCCGAACCGGACGCCTGACCAGCCCCACCGCAGCACCACCCCATGAGGAGCCCGGGTGAGCCACCCCATACCTGCCACCGCCGGCCCCGGCGAGCCCGCCGCGCTCACCGCGGTCGGCCTGGGCCTGAAGTACCGGAAGAACTGGGCCCTGCGCGACTGCGACGTCCGGCTGCCCGCCGGGCGGATCTGCGCGCTGGTCGGCCCCAACGGCGCCGGCAAGAGCACCCTGCTCGGCCTGGCCACCGGCCTGCTGGCCCCGACCACCGGGCAGGTGAGCGTCTTCGGCCGCCCGGCCACCGGCGCCGAGGCCCGCAGCCGGGTCGCCTTCCTCGCCCAGGACAAGCCGCTCTACCCGAGACTCACCGTCGCCGAGACGCTGCGCGCGGGCCACGAGCTCAACCCCGGCTGGGACCAGGCCACCGCCGCACGGATCGTCACCCAGGGAAATCTCGACCCCGGGGCCAGGGTCGGCACCCTGACCGGCGGCCAGCGCACCCGGGTCGCCCTGGCGCTGGCGCTCGGCAAGCGCCCCGAACTGCTGCTGCTCGACGAGCCCCTCTCCGACGTCGACCCGGTGGCCCGCCAGGAGCTCACCGGCCTGCTGATGGCCGAGGCCGCCGAGCACGGCACCACCGTGCTGATCTCCTCCCACGTGCTCGCCGAGCTCGACGGCGTCTGCGACTTCGTGCTGCTGCTCGGTGACGGCCGGATCCGCCTCGCGGGCGACGTGGACGAACTGCGGGAGGCCCACCGGCTGGTGGTCGGCGCCCACGACGGCCCCGGCACCCCGCCCGGCCTGGCCGGCCACCGGGTGGTCGAGCTGCGCCGCACCGGCCGTCAGCTCACCGCCCTGCTCCGCCCCGCGGGCCCGCTCGACCCGAGCTGGGACGTGACCGTACCGACCCTGGAGGACCTGCTGCTCGGCTACCTGCGCGCCCCCGACGCGGCCCCGCTGCTGCTCCCGGAGGCCGTCCCGGCCCAGGCTGCGGCCGGTACTGCGGCCGACGCCTCGGCCGGTGCTTCGGCCGGTGCCGCGGAGGTGGCCGCCTGATGGCCGCGACCCTCCTCGACCGGCCCCGCTCCCGCTTCGGGCTGCGCGGCGTCACCTGGCTGAGCGGTCGCCAGGAGCGCACCGCCTTCCTGGTCGGCGGCGCCGTGCTGCTGCTGGTCTGCGCCTGGCTGCTCGCCTCCGGCGGCCTGTTCCACCACTATGTGACGGTCAACCACCTTGAAGGCTGCAACGACGTCTACTTCCCGCCCGAGTGCGAGGCCCGCAGGGACGGACTGGCCATGGAGCCCTGGGCGCTGTGGAAGCCGGCCGTGGAGATCACCGGCTGGGTGCTGGTCGGCCTGCCGCCCGCCCTCGGTCTCTTCCTCGGCGCGCCACTGCTGGCCCGTGAGTTCGAGACCGGCACCTACCGGCTGGCCTGGACCCAGTCGGTCTCGCGCCGGCGCTGGCTGGCCGCCCGGCTCGCCGTGCCGCTGGCGGTGACGCTCGCGGGCTCGACCCTGCTCGCGGTGGTCTCCACCTGGTGGGTCGGCGTGATCGAGGGTCGGTTCGGTGTGCCCGGGTACTACCACTGGTTCACCTGGCTCACCCGGAGCACGACCGGCCCGGCCGTGGTCGGTTTCAGCCTGCTGGGCGTCGCGCTCGGCGCGGCCGTCGGGCTGGTGGTGCGCCGGGTGGTCGCCTCGATGGCGGTGACGGCCGCGCTGCTGCTGGTGCTGCGCCTGGCGATCGACGCGCTGCGCTTCCTGTTCACCCCGGCCCGGGAGTCGGTGGTCGCCGCCCGAGTGGCGCTCGACCCCGGCGGGTCCAGTGCCACCGTCATGATGCAGAACGGCCATCTGGGCACCAGCACCCCGCTGGAGTCCCTCATCCTCGAGAACGGCCTGATCAGCTCCGACGGCACCCGCCTGCCGCTGCCGAGCGACTGGATCGACACCCTCCCCGACGGCCGCATCCTCTGCACCACCGACGCCTGCCACACCCACCCGGACGTGGTCCAGGCCTACACCAGCTACCAGCCGGCCGGCGTGCACTGGCCGATGCTCTGGACCGAGAGCGGGCTGGCGCTGCTGCTCGCGGGGCTGCTGGTCGGCTTCTGCTTCCTGTGGGTCCGCCGGGTCCGCTAGCCCGCCCCGTACCGGCCGCTCCTGGTCAGCCCGCCTCCGGCGGGGTGGCCAGGAGCTCTTTCGTTTCGGTGAGGAAGCGGTGCACGGCGGCCAGTTCGGCCGGGGAGTAGGCGCCGGCCTGGTCCAGCAGCCGCCGGATCAGCGGACCGAAGTACGACTCCCCGAGCGCCACCGCCTCCGCCGTGACGCTCAGCAGCACCCGCCGCCGGTCGGCGGTGTCGCGCTCGCGGCGGACGTGGCCCAGTCGCTCCAGGCGGTCCACCAGGGCCGTGGTGCCCGCCGAGTTCAGCCCGAGCTGCCCGCCCAGGTAGCCCGGGGTGGCCGCCGTGCCCGACCGGGCCGCGTCCAGCAGGCAGATCAGGGCACGCAGGTCGGTCGGATGCAGCCCGTTGGTCTGGGCGAAGCGGGCCGCGAGGGCATCAAGCTCGACGGTGACGGCCCGCAGGCGGTGGACGAGGAGCATCGGGTCCGGTGCTGACATGGTGCCAGTATATTCTCTCGTTGAGCGAGATACTTGCCAGGCGAGACAACTGTCTCGTGGCCCGCCCTCGATCGGAGCCTCAGTTGACCAGCGTCACCGCCTCCGCCTTCCGCACCGCCTACGACGCAGTGCTCGCCGAGTGGCCCACCCCGGTGGAGACCCGTGAGCTGCCCACCCGCTTCGGGCGCACCCACGTCAACATCACCGGCGCACCGGACGGCCCGCCGCTCGTCCTGCTGCACGGTGGCAACGCGACCGCGGCCGTCTGGTACGCCAACGTGGCCGGCCTCGGCCGCACCCACCGCCTCTACGCCGTCGACCGCCTGCAGGAGGCCGGGCTCAGCACGCCCGGCGAACGCCCGCCCAGGCGGGTACCGGAGCTGCTCGACTGGCTGGGCGAGGTGCTCGACGGGCTCGGGCTCGGCGAGGCGGCGCTGCTCGGCCACTCGTACGGGGGCTGGCTGGCGCTCGGTTACGCGGTGCACGCTCCGCAGCGGGCACGGCGGTTGGTGCTGCTCGACCCGACCCAGTGCTTCGCCGGGTACCGCCCGGGCTACCTGCTGCGTGCGCTGCCGCTGCTGGCCCGGCCGAGCGCGGCCCGGGCGCTGGCCCTCGCCGACTGGGAGACCGGCGGGCCGCTCGGCACCGCGGCCCTGCGGACCTTGCACGGCCTGGCGGCCACCTACCCCGGCCGGCACATCGTCACCGGCCCCCGCCCCCGGCTCGACCGGCTCCGCACCCCCACCCTCGCGCTCTTCGCCGAACACAGCCGCACGCACCACAGCACCCGGCTGGTGACCGCCGCCCGGACTGTGCCGCACGTCCGGGCGGAGCTGCTGCCCGGGGTCTCGCACCACGGCCTCCCCTTCGCGGGCGGCGCGGAGCTCGACCGGCGGATATCGGCCTTCCTCGAGCTGCCGTAGCGGCTCAGCCCGGTGAGACCGGGAGGGTGGCGGTGACGCGGAACCCGGAGCGGTAGGGGGCCGCGGTGAGTTCGCCGCCGCAGACGGCCACGCGTTCGGCGAGGCCGAGCAGACCGTGGCCGGTGGAGAGGTCGCGGCGGGCGGCGGGAGTGTGGCCGGCGCCGTCGTCGGTGACCTCCAGGTGGAGGCGCTCGGCCCAGGTGACCCGGACGGCCGCGTGGCTGCCCGGCCCGGCGTGCTTGGTGATGTTGGTGACGGCCTCCTGGACCAGCCGGTAGGCCGTCAGGTCGACGCTGGCGTCGAGCCGGGCCGGGGTGCCGACCACCTCGAGCTCGACCGCCACCCCGGCGCGGCGGACGTCCTCGAGCAGCTGCTGGAGGTCGCCGAGGCCCCGCCGGCCCTCGGTCTCGGCCGTTTCGTCCGTCTCCGGGTCGGCCGAGCGCAGCAGCCGCAGCATCCGGCGCAGCTCGGCCATCGCGGCCCGGCCCAGCTCCTCGATGTGGCCGAAGGCCTCGGCCGTCCGGCCGGGGTCGGAGCCTTCGCAGGTGCGGGCGGTCTCGGCCCGCATCACCATGACGGCCACGGCGTTCGCCACGATGTCGTGCAGCTCCCGGGCGATCCGGGTCCGCTCGCGGACGACCCGCTCCCGGGCGGCCGCGAGTTCCCGCCGGTCCCGCTCGGCGGCGGCCCGCGCTGCCCTGCCCCAGCGGGCCAGGCCCCAGGCGGCGCCGGTCAGGGGCAGCATGAAGGCGAGGTTCGCCGCCACGGTCGCCGTGAGCCAGCGGGACGGGGAGATCGCGACCAGGTGATAGGTCTCCAGCGCCACCGGCACCATGGTCAGCGCGAGCGCCGCGAAGGCGGCGGGCAGCCCGCAGTACTCGGCCACCGTGTAGAGGGCGAGCAGCAGGCCGAAGTACGGGGTGTAAGCGACCACCCCGGCCGCCGTGAGCGCGATGGCTGCGGTGGTCAACCCCCACACCACCGCGAAGACCACCAATGGATGCCGGCGGCGCAGGACCAGCGCGACAGCCTGCAGCAGGGCGAATCCCAGCACCTGCAGTTGGGTCGCCCAGCCGGTCCCCGGGGCCGTCGGGTTCCCGGCGAAGAACACGTCCGGCACGGTGATCGCGAGCGAGAGGGCGAGGTCCTGCAACCAGACCGACTGCACCCGGCGACGGGTGAGGGGCGGGGCGCTGGGGCTTGCTGCGAGGTCCACTGGATTTCCTTGTTCCGTCTGTACGTGTCAGGGCGGGCAGGCCCGCCCGCCTGGGCGGCGGGCGGGCGGGGACGGCGGGGGCCAGTCCCGTCAGGTCCCCATCACGCAGCAGGGCAGACGCGGGCCGGAATTGCAGCACTGCCCGTCCGAGTACTCGGTCACGCCCATCGCATAGGGGGCGGCGAGGCCTTCGTCGCCCGGCCCGAGTTGGCCGGAGCGATGGATCGGGTAGCCGAGGTTGGAGTAGGTGGCCCACAGGTCACCCTTGGTGTCCGTCAGTTGGCGAACGAATTCGTCCCGGGTGAACACGACCTCCGGGTAGTCGATCTCCTGGCTGAGGTTCAGCTGGGCCGAGGTCGTGACGGTGCCGTCGACCTCCAGGGCCCGCAGGGACAGGCCCGAGACGGTGATCTTCTGTCTCAGGATGTCCCGGCTGCCGTCGTCCGCGTAGCGGGCGATCTGGACGCCGAGCTGGTTCCAGGGGTCACGGAGGCGCTCGGGCGGGTGCGGCACCACCACTGTCCGGGCCGCGAGCAGGATGCCTTGGGCGAGGGCCTCGCCCCAGCGGCCGTCCTGGTCGATGAGGTGCACGGTGACGCCGAACGTCTCCCGTGAGGTGGTCTGGTCGGTCATGTCGAACCTCGATCTGATGCGGGTCGAGTCCGCGATCGGTCACGGGTGGCGGCGTTGCCTCCTTCCGGTTCGGAACACTCCCCACCGTCCCCCCGGGGCAGTCCCGGGCGCATGAGCCCCGAGTCCCACTCTCGTCCCACCTGTCACCGCTCGCTCGGACGGCGCTGTTGGTGACGACGGGTCAGCAAACCGGGGCAATCCTGTCATGACTCTTTCAATACCGGGAGTTTACTGTCAGGCTTCCTCCTGGCCTCAGGGACGGGAGCGCCTCTCTGCGGCTGCCCGCCCGACGGGCTCCCCCGGGCGCTCCACCACCCGGGAGGAAACCATGAGAGGAACGGGCACGGCGAGAAGAGGCCTCACACTCGCCGCCGGTGCCGCGCTGTTCGCGAGCGTCTGCCTGGCCAACGCGGCCGGTGCCACCACCGCCCAGGCGGTCGGTACGGCCGGGGCCGGAAAGGCCGTGGCAGGGACGCATGCCGCCGTCGCACCCCTGGACTGCACCCCCACGCAGATCCTGGCCAACCCCGGCTTCGAGAGCGGCACTTCGGGCTGGACCAGCTCCAGCGGGGTGATCGGCGCGGCCTCCGGCCAGAGCGCCCACTCCGGCAGCTCCTTCGCCTGGCTGGACGGCTACGGCTCGTCCCACACCGACACGCTCTCCCAGAGCGTGACCATACCCAGCGGCTGCACCACGGCCTCGCTGAGCTTCTGGCTGCACATCGACACCGCCGAGACCGGCTCGACCGCGTACGACAAGCTGACCGTCAAGCTCGGCTCGACCACGCTGGCCAGCTACTCCAACGTGAACGCCGCGGCCGGCTACGTGCAGAAGACCTTCGACGTCTCCTCGTTCATCGGGCAGACCGTCCCGCTGGCCTTCAGCGGCGTCGAGGACTCCAGCCTGCAGACCAGCTTCGTGCTGGACGACTTCTCGTTGACCACCGGCGGAGGCGGCAATCCCCCGCCGCCCACCGACACCGTGCGCACGCCCTCCCCGGGCAAGTACACGGTGAGCCTGAGCAGTGACGCCGCGGGCAGCGTCTGGAACGGCCACGAGAGCGTCACCTTCACCAACCCCTCGGTCACTCCGCTGACCGAGGTGTACCTGCGGCTGTGGGACAACTGGCACGGCAGCTGCCCGACCACCCCGATCACCGTCACCAACGTGACCGGCGGCACGGCTTCGGCGCTCTCGGTGGCCTGCACCGCGATGAAGATCACCCTCCCGGCGCCCGTGGCCCAGGGTCAGGGCGGCACCATCGGCTTCGACCTCGGTATCAGCGTGCCGAGCGGGGCCGACCGGTTCGGGCGGGACGGCTCGTTCAACTTCATCGGCAACGCGCTGCCGGTGCTGGCGATCCGCGACGGTGCCGGCTGGCACCTGGACCCGTACACCAACAACGGTGAGGCCTTCTACTCGCTGGCCGCCGACTTCGACGTGACGCTGGACCACCCGACCAGCCTTCAGGTGCCCGCCACCGGAACCTCGGTCGACTCCCCCGGCACCTCGGGCCGCACCGTCACCCACGCGACCGCGAGCAAGGTGCGCGACTTCGCCTGGGCGGCCGGGCCGTTCACGAAGATCTCCGGCACCTCCCCTGCCGGGGTCGCCGTCAACATCTACTCCGTCAACGGGATCAGCTCCTCCGACTCGCAGTCGATGCTCTCCACCGCGAAGTCCGCGGTGGACGCCCACGCGGCCCGGTTCGGCGCGTACCCCTACGGCGAGCTGGACGCCGTGATCGACAACAACTTCTGGTTCGGCGGCATGGAGTACCCGGGCTTCGTGCTCGACCTGGTCTCCACCACCGCCCTCACCCACGAGATCGCCCACCAGTGGTGGTACGGCATCGTCGGTGACGACGAGTACAACGGGCCCTGGCTGGACGAGGCGTTCACCGACTACTCGACCGACCTGGCCCTCGGCAGCACCGGCTCGGGCTGCTGGAACAGCGTCTCCTGGGCCTCCTCGGCCGAGAAGATCACCAACTCGATGGCCTACTGGGACGCCAACTCGGGCCGGTACTCCACCGTCGTCTACGGCTACGGGAAGTGCGCCCTGCACGACCTCCAGCGCCAGCTGGGCGACACCGTGATGGCCAAGCTGCTCAAGGACTACGCGCAGGCGCACTGGTACGGCGTCTCCACCACCGCCGAGTTCAAGGCGGCGGCGCAGGCCGTCAGCACCACCGACCTGACCTCCTTCTGGAGCCAGCACCGGATCGAGGGCTGACCTCGGCACGGTGAGTGGTGGGGGCCCCCCCCCCCCCGGGGGGGCCCCCCCACGGGGGGCGCAGCCCCCGGGCGGAGCGGGATGGGAACAAGAAAAAAAAAAACAAAAAAAACCAAAA
>NZ_JBEOWY010000095.1:0-11320 GCF_040296285.1 Kitasatospora sp. NPDC002227 | reverse complement strand
CGCGGGCCTACTCGGTGACCATCACAGGATCATTCGGGAAGGTACGCCCTCCGCGTCCCCGCCCGGGGCTGATCCACAAGTCCTGAGCATTGCTCGACAACCTGGTGCAGGGTGAGTACGAGGTCGAGTGCCTTGACTGCGAGGTCAGCCTGTTCATCGTGCTCGGTGAGGACGGCTTCTTCTCGTGCAGCGACGACTACGCATTGCGGGATGTCGAGAGGACGCCGTTGCGGCCGGCCGATCCGGCGGAGCTGGAGGGACTGGCCAAGCAGCTGCATGACCGGGCCCTCGCGGACGGACAGCCGGTGGTGGCTCTGAGGCTGACGTATCTGTTCGGGCGGGCAGCCTGCACCGACTGCGGGACGGTGTTCTCGGTCGCGGACAGCGTGGTCGCCAACGCGATTCCGGATTGGTGAGCGTCAGCTACTTGATCGTCTTGCCGTTCTGTCGGGCCTTGATGAGCTGCTTCTCGTCTGCGGCCTCCACGAGTTCGTTGACGAGCTTGGCCGCCAGCGCGTACTTGACCCGGAAGCCGGCCAATGCGGCGGCGGAGCCCAGGGCGATCAGCAGGTGCGATTTCCCGGTCCCGGAGTCCCCGATCAGGCAGAGCGGTTTGCCCTTTCGGATCCATTGGCAGCCCGCCAGGCTGTTGATCTGGGCCTGGCTGATGTGCGGGTCAGCGGTGTAGCCGAAGTCGGACAACCACTTCGGGCGGGGGAACCCGGCCGTCTGCAGGCGCCGCTCGGACCGGCGGCGCTCACGTTCCTCGCGCTCGGTCATCAGCAGCTCGGCGGACCGGCGGCCGGCCGCGAAACCCCCACCGTGGCTTTCAGGTCCGGTTCGCCCCGACGGGGGAATTTCCTTCGGCTCAGCCACCGCTCTTACGGCGGAAGTTACGCTTGGCCCCGGCGGCTGCGTGGGTGCCGTGGACTTTCGAACCTTCGCCCCCGGCTCCCCCGACGGAGTCGCCGCGCGTGCCCTGCTTCCGGGCCAGCGCGGCCAGGAACTTCGCCTTCACATCTTCCGCTCCGGCATCAGCATCTGCCGAACCGCCCTCGGGCCCTTCGGGGAGACGCGCTTCGCTGCTCATAGGAACCTCCTCGGTGGTCGGGACCGGACGGCCCCGCCCCCACTCTCCCACGCCGGGACGGTCTACCCGCCCACCGATGCTCGTTGCGGTCCTTCCGGACCATGGAGGACCAGCCGCGTGCAGTGGTCAGGGAGCTTCCTCCAATGGACGCCTGCGCTCGGTACCCGCGCCGAGGTCGCCTCCTTTCACACGGGGACGGTCTGCCCGTCGCGTTCGGCGATCCACCCGCTCCGGGCCCGTCGGGGTACTTCGCAGACGTTCACCCTGCCAGGCCGAAGTCAGTAACAGGACAATTCTGGAAGTGCCATCGCCACAGCCCGATCTCTTCCCGCCCCGGGGCGCGGGTCGGGACGAGTACCCACTCGGCGGTGGCTCCGACATGGTGGTTTATAGTCTGACGACCTCTACGCGTTGCGGGTCGTTGTGGCGGCGCGCCTTTCGAATGGGATGCCGTCGCCTCGGAGGGGGCGGTGAGGCGCAGCAGGCGCGGCTCGCCGCCGCCGTGAGCCGGACCCTTCGCAGCGCGTGTCGACGATCGGGGGATCACAGATGACCACGTTCACCAACCGTTGTTGTGGCGCTATAGCCGTCGTCGTCACCGGCACTCTGCTGCTGAGCGCCTGCGGCGCGGGAGACAGCAGCAAGATCTCGCTGCACGATCGGCTGCCCAAGACCGTCCGCGATTCCGGAGTGCTCAAGGTGGGCGCGTCGTTCACCGCCGCCCCGATGATCTTCCGCAGCCCGCAGGGCGAACCGGACGGTCTCGACCCCGATCTCGCCGCCGCGCTGGAGAAGGTACTTGGCATCAAGTTCGACTTCCAGGACGTCGGCCCCTTCTCGAACGTGCTTCCCGGATTGTTGAACAAGAAGTACGACATCGCCTTCTCCGGCATCACCGACACGCGGGAGCGCGAGCTTGGCTTCGACGCCGCCGGCCGGCAGGTCAACGAGGGCCTCGATTTCGTCGACTACTTCATGGCCGGCGTGGGAATCGTGGTCCGCAAGGGCAATCCGGACAACGTCACCAAGCTCGACGACCTGTGCGGCAGGACCGCCGCGGTCAAGAAGGGCACCATTCACGACGACCTCGCCGCCAGACAGCAGAAGGCGTGCGAGCACGTCGGCAAGCCCCTGACTGTCGTGAGGACCGACACCGATCCGCAGGCGCTGGACAACGTGCACGGCGGCCAGGCGGACGCCTACCTCACTGACTACCCGAAGGGCCTGTACAACGCTCAGGTGGTCGACGGCGGAAAGGCTTTCGACCTCGCCGGCCCCCAGCTCCAGCCCCGCCCGTACGGGATCGCCGTCCGCAAGAGCGACCGCCAGCTCAGGGACGTCCTGGCGAAGGCGGTGAACTCCCTGGTTCTGGACGGCACCTACGACGGCATCCTCGCCAAGCGGCAGCTCACCGTCGGCGCGATCCAGAACTCGGTCGTGAACGGCAGCAACAGCTGATCCCCCTCTGATCCCCCTCGCGCTGTGTCCCGCGATCAGGGGCGCAGGGGCTGGTCGTTCTGCCCGCTGACGGCCCGGTAGCCTCGGCCGATGCGCATCTTGTTCACGTTCATCGGTGGCAGTGGCCACTTCCGTCCCCTCATCCCGGTGGCCCGGGCGGCGCAGGCTGCCGGGCACACCGTCGCGGTCGCGGGCAGTGGCGGCAGAACGGCTGAGATCACGGCGGCCGGATTCACCGCCTTCGCCACCAGCGAGCCGCGGGCACGTACGGCGGATACCGCAAGTTCGGCGGGTGTGGCGGCCACGCCCGTCGACGTACCCGATCCGGCGGCGGATCTGCGGGAGCTCGCCGAGGGCTTCGCCCGGCGTGGCGGGCGACGGCAGGCCGCGGCGGTGCTGGACATCGCCCGCGACTGGAAGCCTGATGTCCTGGTGCGTGACGAGGTCGACTTCGGCAGCGCGATCGCGGCCGAGGTGCTGGGCATACCCTGTGCGACCGTCATCGTGCTGGCCGCCGGGGGATTTCTGCGCAAGGAGGTCATCGCGGAGCCGCTGCACGAGCTGCGCTCCGAGTACGGCCTGCCGGCCGACCCCGGGCTCGCGATGCTGGACCGGGATGTTGTCCTGTCGCCGTCCCCGCCCGCCTTCCGCGACCCGCGTTTCCCGTTGCCCGCCCACACGTTCGCGTTCCGGCCGGGCCCGGCCGTCCCCGCGGCCCCCGAGCGGGAGACCCCCACCGTGTACTTCACGCTCGGCACCGTCTACACCAGCACCGAGCTGTTCACCCGGGTGCTGGCCGGACTCCAGGGGCTGACGGCGAACGTGGTCGCGACGGTCGGCTCCCAGGTCGACCCGGCGGTGTTCGGGCCGATGCCGCCGAACGTCCGGGTCGAGCGCTTCGTCCCGCAGGACCAACTGCTGCCGCGGTGCAGCCTGGTGGTCTCGCACGGCGGCTCCGGCAGTCTGCTCGGCACGCTCGCCCACGGCCTGCCCTCGGTGCTGCTGCCGCTCGGTGCGGACCAGCCGTACAACGCGCGGAGGTGCGTCGAACTCGGTGCCGCCCGGGTGCTGGACCCGGTCACCGTGACCCCGGACGAGGTCCGCGCGACGGTGTCGGCGGTACTGGCCGACGAGGGCTACCGCCATGCCGCCGAGCGCCTTCAGCGCGAGACCAACGCCCTGCCCGGGCCGGAGCGGACCGTCCCCCTGCTCGAAGCACTCCGCTGAGCACCCCGCGTCCCCGGACCGGCCCCGCCCGCTGACGGCCCCGCACGTCGGGGTGGACTGCTGTGGCTGCCCTCGCAGCAAGGCCGGGCAGCCACAGAGTCAGCGGGCCGACAGACAGTCGGCGTGGTCAGCCTGCCAGGGCCGGGATCATGTGCGCGCCGTAGGCATCGATGGTCGACTCGACGGCGTCGTGCATGGCGTAGATCGCGAACTGGTCCACCCCCAGCGAACGCAGCTGCTCCAGCTTCTCCAGGTGCGCCGACACCGGGCCGAGGAGGCAGAAGCGGTCCACGATCTCGTCGGGGACGAAGGCGGTGTCCGGGTTGCCCGCCCGGCCGTGGTGGGAGTAGTCGTAGCCTTGGCGGTCCTTGATGTAGTTGGTGAGCTCGTCCGGGACCATCGAGGAGTGCTCGCCGTAGCGCGAGACCAGGTCCGCGACGTGGTTACCGACCATGCCGCCGAACCAGCGGCACTGCTCGCGGGCATGGGCCAGCCCCGCCTCGCTGCCGTCGGTCACGTACGCGGGGGCGGCGACGCAGACGGTGACCGAGGCCGGGTCGCGTCCCGCGTCCTCCGCCGCGCGCCGGACCGCCTTGACCATCCACTCGGTCAGGAACGGGTCGGCGAGTTGGAGGATGAAGCCGTCAGCCTGGCGGCCGGTCAGGTCCAGGGCTTTGGGCCCGTAGGCGCCCATCCAGATCGGCAGCTTCGGTGCGCCGCTGATCCAGGGGATCTGCATGACCGTACCGTCGACCTCGGCCTCGCGCCCCTCCGCGAGTTCCTTGATGACGTGCATGGCGTGCGAGAGCCGCTCCAGCGTGGCGGGCTTGCGGCCGGCGACGCGCTGGGCGGAGTCGCCGCGGCCGATGCCGCAGACGGTCCGGTTGCCGAACATGTCGTTCAGTGTGGCGAAGAGGGAGGCGGTCACCTCCCAGGTGCGGGTCACGGGGTTGGTGACCATCGGACCGACGGTCAGCCGCTCGGTGTTGGCGAGGATCTGGCTGTAGATCACGAAGGGCTCCTGCCACAGCACGCAGGAGTCGAACGTCCACCCGTGGGTGAAGCCGGCTCGTTCAGCACGGATCATCCGCTCCACCAGCAGCTTCGCGGGCGGGTCGGTCTGGAGGACGAGGCCGATGTCCAAGTGGGCTCCTGAGGACGGAGGTTCAGTGAAGGTACTGGCAGGTGGCGCGGGGCTGGAAGCGCCCGTGGCCGGCCCGGCCGAGGTAGGCGCCGCCGTCGATCACGACCGTGCCCCGGGAGAGCACCGTCCGTGCGCGGCCGGTGAGCCTGCGCCCCTCGTAGGCGGAGTAGTCCACGTTCATGTGGTGGGTCGCGGCCGAGACGGTCTGCACCGCCTGCGGGTCGTAGACCACCAGGTCGGCGTCGGCGCCGGGCGCGATGGTGCCCTTGCGCGGGTAGAGGCCGAACATCCGGGCCGGGGTGGCGCAGGCGATCTCGATCCAGCGGCGGCGGGTGATGTGGCCGTCCACCACGGCCTGGTGCAGCAGGTCCATCCGGTTCTCCACCCCGGGCAGGCCGTTGGGGATCTTGGAGAAGTCGCCCCGGCCCAGCTCCTTCTGCCCGCTGAAACAGAACGGGCAGTGGTCGGTGGAGACCACCTGCAGGTCATTGGTGCGCAAGCCCCGCCAGAGCGCGGCCTGGTGCTCGCGCGGGCGCAGGGGCGTCGAGCAGACGTACTTGGCGCCCTCGAAGCCGTCCGCCCCCTCCTCGGCGAGGTTGTCGGTGGAGAGGAAGAGGTACTGCGGGCAGGTCTCACCGAACACCGGCAGCCCCAAGTCCCGTGCGGCGGCCAGTTCGGCGACGGCGGACTCGGCCGAGACGTGCACCACGTACAGCGGCGCCCCGGCCACCTGGGCCAGTTTGATCGCCCGGTGGGTGGCCTCGGCCTCCAGCAACTCCCTTCGTACCTCGCCGTGGTAGCGCGGCGCGGTCTTCCCTGCGGCGAGGGCCTGCTCGACCAGCACGTCGATGGCGATGCCGTTCTCCGCGTGCATCATGATCAGCCCGCCGTTGTCGGCGCCGCGCTGCATCGCGCGCAGGATGCGGCCGTCGTCGCTGTAGAAGACGCCGGGGTAGGCCATAAACAGCTTGAAGGAGGTCACCCCCTCGCCGACCAGCAGGTCCATCTCCTTGAGCGAGTCCTCGGTGACGTCGGCCAGGATCATGTGGAAGGCGTAGTCGATCGCGCAGTTGCCCTGGGCCTTGGCGTGCCAGGCGTCGAGGCCCTCCCGCAGCGAGGCGCCGACCGACTGCACGGCGAAGTCCACGATGGTGGTGGTGCCGCCCCAGGCGGCGGCCCGGGTGCCGGTCTCGAAGGTGTCGGAGGCGAAGGTGCCGCCGAACGGCAGCTCCATGTGGGTGTGCGCGTCCACCCCGCCGGGGATGACGTAGCACCCGGTGGCGTCGATCACGCGCTCGGCCGTCCAGCCTTCGGCCACCTCCCCGACGCCGAGCGCGACCACGCGCTCGCCCTCGACCAGCACGTCCGCGACGGTCTCCTCGGCGGCCGTGACCACCAGGCCGCCCTTGATCAGCGTACGGCTCAACTCGCCCTCCCTCAGGCCTCGGTGAGCGGGCCGTAGGCCTCGGGCCGGCGGTCGCGGTAGAAGGCCCACTGCTGGCGGACCTGCTCGATCACCCCGAGGTCCAGGTCGCGGACCACCAGCTCCTCGTCCTTGTCGGAGGCCACCTCGCCGACGAACTGCCCGCGCGGGTCGACGAAGTAGCTGGTGCCGTAGAAGTCGTTGTCGCCGTACTCCTCGACCCCGACCCGGTTGATCGCGGCGACGTAGTACTCGTTGGCCACGGCGGCGGCCGGCTGCTCGAGCTGCCACAGGTAGGCCGACAGGCCCCGGCTGGTGGCCGAGGGGTTGTAGACGATCTCGGCCCCCGCGAGGCCCAACGCCCGCCAGCCCTCCGGGAAGTGGCGGTCGTAGCAGATGTACACCCCGACCTTGCCGACGGCGGTGTCGAACACCGGCCAGCCGAGGTTGCCGGGCTTGAAGTAGTACTTCTCCCAGAAGCCCTTCACCTGCGGGATGTGGTGCTTGCGGTACTTGCCCAGGTACGAGCCGTCGGCGTCGATCACGGCGGCCGTGTTGTAGTAGAAGCCGCTCTGCTCGACCTCGTACACCGGCACCACGATCACCAGGTGCAGCTCCCGGGCCAGCTCCTGCATCCGCCGCACGGTGGGCCCGTCCGGCACCGGCTCGGCCCAGGCGTAGTGCTCCGGCTCCTGCACCTGGCAGAAGTACGGGGCGTTGAACACCTCCTGGAAGCCGATCACCTGCGCGCCCTGCGCGGCGGCGTCCCGGGCGGCCCGTTCGTGCGCCGCGATCATCGTCTCCTTGTCGCCCGTCCACGCGGTCTGGAAGAGGGCGGCACGCACCACTCGGCCCATGGTCTTCTCCTTCGGTGAAGACGGCTCAGATGGACGAGGGTAGGAGCTCACGGGCCTCAGGAGTAGTGCTACGCGCGGATATCGCCCGCCCAGTTGCTTTTCGCGCCAAACCATGACGAGCTGGTTTACCGGAAGATCGGACCTACCGGCCGACGGATCGGACCTGGCGGTCAGCGTTCCCGCACCACCACGTCGACCACCTGCACGGCGTTGTTCACCATCCCCTGCCGGTTCCAGGCCTGCCCCACCGGCTGCTCCCGCCCGTCCGCGTCGGTGGCCCGCACCATCAGGCGGTACTCGCCCGGGCCGGGCGGCTGCCAGTGGTGGTGCCAGGGCTGCCAGGCGTACTCGTCCGGCGCCGGCCCGAGGCTGGCCTGCCGCCAGCTGCCGCCGCCGTCGGTGCTCACCTCGACCCCGGTCACCGGCGGTCGGCCGGACCACGCCCGGCCGGTGAGCAGTTGGCCGCCCGGCTCGCAGATCCGGGCCCGGCTCATGAAGTCGGGGAAGCCGGGCGGCACCATCAGCGCGCGCGGGCCGATCCGGGTGATCGGCTCGCCGGGTTCGTCCGCCTCCTGCTTCAGGCGGTACGCGGTGGTCTGCTGGAAGCCGGTGAACGGCTCGGTCAGCACGGTGATGCCGGTCAGCCACTTGACGTGGGCCATCCCGTACCAGCCGGGCACCACCAGGCGCAGCGGCGCGCCGTGCTGCGGGGGCAGCGGGGCGCCGTTCATGGTGTCGGCGAGCAGCACGTCCTCACGCAGCGCCTCGGCGAGCGGGAGGCTGCGGGCGAAGGTCTGCTCGACCCCGCGCTCCACGCCGTGGTCGGCGCCGGTGAAGAGCACCTCGACCGCCGCGTCTGCCAGGCCCGCCTCGCGCAGCAGCGGAGCGAGCGGGGTACCGGTCCACTCGGCGGTGCCGACCCCGCCGTCCAGCCAGGGCTGGCTGAGCGGTCGCGGTTCGAGCTGTGCGCGGCCGTTGCCCGCGCACTCCAGCGTCACGGTGTGGGTCACCCGCGGGCGGGCCCGCAGGTCACCCAGGCCCAGCACCATCGGGTGCTCCACCGCACCGCCGAGCATGAGCCGCCAGTGGGCGGGGTCGAGCTCGGGGATGTCGTAGTGGATCAGCAGGTAGTGCAGGCCGACCGGGGTGAGCTCGTGGCGCAGCGCCTCCAGCGGCATCGCGTGGTTGCGCGAGGCGAGGCGCAGCTCCTCGAGGGTGATCGCTTCACCGGGTTCGGCGATCCGGGCCGGCAGGCTCGGGAGGCCGGGCCCGGTCGCTACCGGGATGGCACTCATACCCCCAGTGTGGGCGCCCCACCAGCGGGGGCGCCACCTAGGACCGGCTCAAGCCCCCTGGGTCTGCTTCTTGAGGTCGGCCGTGTCGAGCACCTGGGCGGCCGGCGGCGCCTGGACGGTGACGGGTTTGCCGAAGTCCCGGAAGACGACGTGGACGGGCTGGGTGTCCATCGGGCTCTCCATCTTCACCGGGTACGGCTTGCCGGTGGCGGCGATGTACACCTGGCCCGAGGAGCCGTCCGCGGTCGTGACGGTGAGGGGGACGGTCTCGACGCCCTCGGCGACCCGGACGGCCGCCTTGGTCACCTTGGCGTTGCCGAAATCGGAGAGGATCCCGGTGACCCCCTTGCAGATCTCCGCCATCCCCTTGACGTCCGGGTCGTCCTGGGGGCCCGTCAGGTACTTGCCCCCGATCCGCTCGGTGACGGCGGCGGCCACGTCGGCCGAGACGCCCTTCTTGGCCAGGATGCTCGCCCAGTACTGCGCATCGGGCTTCAGCCACGTCCGGTCCGGGGTCGCCCGGAGCTCGAACGAGCCGGTCGCGCCCTGCTGGATGGTCCCGGTGCAGGAGCCCTTCCCGTCCGTGGACAGGGTCACCCGCATCGCGCCGTCCTCCCCGCCGGACAGATCGCCCTCGACCGTGAAGGAGTTCTGGCTCAGTGCGGCCGTCGCCTGCTTGAGGATCTCCTCGCCGCTCAGGTCCGCGAGGGCCGGGGTGGCCGACACGGTCGGGGTGGCGGTCGCCGGCGCGGCACTCGGCTTGTCGGCGCCGGTGCAGGCCGTGACGGACACCGTCAGCAGCAGGCCGAGGGCGAGGGTGGACAGGGACCGGTGAGACAGCATGAGGCCTTCTTCGTAGACGGAACACGGAGCGTGCGGTGCGCCAGGATAGCGATGCTGACAGCTGACGGGAAACGTGATTGCGCTCCCCGTCAACTCACCGGCCCGGCACCCCCGATGAGATGTCCGACGATGTTCCGGGTATCCGAATGCGTGTGTTTTCTGACGGTTTGCCGCCGAAGCGCCTGGACCGGCGGCGACTCACCGTCAGGCGGCAAAGACCGGTCGGCGCGGCGGTGCCTGCAACACTCGGAGGCATGATCGCCGAGATCCGCAAGTGGACCACCTTCCTACCCGTACTCGCGTTCGTGCTGCTCACGCTGACCTGGGGCAGATCGCTGCCCGGGGCGCTGGTCGCGCTGGTGGCGCTGTTCCTGGCGGGGGCCGTGCTGGCGGCCGTGCACCACGCGGAGGTGATCGCGCACCGGGTGGGGGAACCCTTCGGCTCGCTGGTGCTGGCAGTGGCGGTGACGATCATCGAGGTCGCGCTGATCGTCACGCTGATGGCGGACGGCAGCGAGAAGAACGCGACCCTCGCCCGGGACACCGTCTTCGCCGCCGTGATGATCACCTGCAACGGGATCGTCGGCATCTGCATCCTGGTCGGCGCGCTGAAGCACCGGGTCGCGGTGTTCAACCCCGAGGGGACGGGCGCGGCGTTCGGCGCGATCGCCACGCTCGCGGTGCTGAGCCTGGTGCTGCCGACCTTCACCACCAGCAAGCCGGGCCCGCAGTTCTCCTCCACCCAGCTGGTCTTCGCCGCCACGGCCTCACTGATCGTCTACGGGCTGTTCGTCACCACCCTGACGGTGCGCCACCGCGACTACTTCCTCACCCCGGCCCCGGGCGCGCCACGCCTGGCCGCCGCACCCTCCGGCGGCTCCGGCCCCTCCCTCGACCCCTACCCGGACCCGGCCACCCCGCGACCGGCCGAGGAGAAGGACGAGCACGCCGACCCGCCCTCCTCCCGCGCGGCCTGGACCAGCCTCGCCCTGCTCGGCGTGGCGCTGGTCGCCGTGGTCGGGCTGGCCAAGGGCGTCTCCCCCACCATCGAGCGGACGGTGGCCGACGCCGGGCTGCCCGCCTCCGTGGTCGGCGTGGTGATCGCGATGCTCGTCCTGCTCCCCGAGACCATCGCGGCCGTCCGCTCCGCCGCCCGCAACCGGGTGCAGACCAGCCTCAACCTCGCCCACGGCTCGGCGCTCGCCTCCATCGGCCTGACCATCCCGGCCGTGGCCGTCGCCTCCACCTGGCTGTCGGGCCCGCTCGTGCTGGGCCTCGACCCCACCCACATGGTGCTGCTCGCCCTCTCCATCGCCGTCGGCATCCTCACCGTGATGCCCGGCCGCGCCACCCCACTCCAGGGCGGCGTGCACCTCGCCGTGATGGCCGCCTACCTGGTGCTCGCCGTCAGCCCCTGAGAAAACTGCCGGGTGGAAATCCCACCGTTCCAGATCCGGGCCTGCTACAGTCGAATCAGTTGCAGTAGTGGTTCCCATGAAATTTGTGTGCGCCTGCTGATGTATCGCAGGCGCATTTTCTTTTTTACCGGTGCTTTCCGGATGGGCGCTCGACGCGGCGACTCGCGGTACGCACAGTGCGTACCGCGGACAGCCCCTGAAGGAGATTTCTCAATGGCTAACGGCACCGTGAAGTGGTTCAACTCGGAAAAGGGCTTCGGCTTCATCGAGCAGGAGGGTGGCGGCCCGGACGTCTTCGCCCACTACTCGAACATCAACGCCAACGGCTTCCGTGAGCTGCTCGAGGGCCAGAAGGTCGAGTTCGACGTCACGCAGGGCCAGAAGGGCCCGCAGGCCGAGAACATCCGCCCGCTGTAGTTCTCCCGCCGGGCAGCCGCCCGGCACCGAGGGGCCCGCACCGCGTGCACGACACGGCGGTTTCTAGGGGTCGTTGCAACACGTGGTCGGTTGTCTAGGCCGCGAGGAGTTTAGCCAGACGCTCGGCTGGGGTTTCCCAGCCGAGCGT
>NZ_JBEOWY010000094.1:0-11729 GCF_040296285.1 Kitasatospora sp. NPDC002227 | reverse complement strand
CAAGGCCATGGCGGCCGACCCGCAGGTGCGCCGGGTCTCGCTGGTGACGGTGGTCGGCAGCTTCCTGTACGGCCAGTTCTTCTCCGCCGCCCGGCAGCAGTCTGCCGGGCGGACCGCCCCGTCGCCGTTCCCCGACACGGGTTCCGGGTAGGACTACCGGCAGGGGCGCCGGTTCATTACCGGTTCCGGAGGGTGGAGCGCAAGTCGCAGAGTCACGTTTGAGTGATTTTCTGACGGTCTGTTCTATCTTCCTGGACCGATTCCCCGGCGCCGACCTCGGCCGAGATGACATGCTGCTCCAAGTCAGGGGGGTTGGTACCAATTTCCACACTCTTCCGTGGCACACCGCTCCTCGGTGTGCCAGAGGTCCGGCCGGAGGTCGATGTGTCCGCCAGCATCAATCCGACAGTGCGCCGACGCCGTCTCGGCGCCGAACTGCGGCGCCTGCGCGAGCTTCGGGGCATGACGGCCGAAGAGGTCGCCGGGCGCCTGATGGTCTCCCAGTCGAAGATCAGCCGACTGGAGAACGGCCGACGCAGCATCAGCCAGCGCGACGTGCGCGACCTCTGCGACGTGTACGAGGTCGGTGACGAGCGGATCCGGGCCGGGCTGATGGAGATGGCCCGGGAGTCCCGGCAGCGCGGCTGGTGGCACGAGTTCGGGGACATCCCGTACAGCGTCTACATCGGGCTGGAGGCCGAGGCCTCCTCGATCCGGGCCTACGAGACCAGTTACGTGCCGGGGCTGCTGCAGACCCGGCAGTACGCGGAGGCCGTCGTGGCGGGCAGCTCGCCCGACTACGACGTGGCCGCGGTCAGACGCCGGGTGGACGTCCGGCTGAAGCGGCAGAGCCGGATCTACGGTGACAACCCGCTGGGCAGCTTCTGGGTGGTCATAGACGAGGCCGTGCTGATGCGGGAGGTGGGCGGGTCGCAGGTCATGGCGGACCAGCTCTACCAACTCATCGAGCTCGGCGAGCGGCCGAACATCAACATCCAGGTGATCCCGTTCTCGCACGGGGCCCATCCCGGCATGACCGGGACATTCTCCCTGATGGAGTTCCCGGAATCGGCGGATTCCACGGTCGTCTACTTCGAAGGAGTGACGAGCGATCTCTACCTCGAGAAGGAGACCGACGTCCGCCGCTATACCCATATGTACGACCACTTGCGGGCCGCCGCAGCCAGCGTGACGGAGACCCGCCAGTTGATGAACACCTACGTCGAGAGGTTCACGAAATGACCAGCAACCTGACCTGGCGCAAGAGCAGCTACAGCGGCCCGAACGGCAACTGCGTCGAGGTGGCCGTCCCGGCCGCGGCCGCCGTGGCCGTCCGTGACTCCAAGGACCCCGAGGGCCCCCAGCTGCACTTCACCGCCGAGGCCTGGGCCGCCTTCGCCGCCGCGGCCGGTGCCGGTGACTTCGGCACCGTCTGAGACCGACTGCTGACCTGCCCCGCGACCAGGTGCCCGCCGCCCCCCGTACGGCGGGCACCGGCGCGTCCGGGAGGGTGGCGCGGGCTCAGATCGGGTACCGCTCCAGCCAGGGCGTGCGCTCGCCCGCGCGGTGCAGTTCGGGGCCGTGCAGCAGCTCCAGGACGAGGTCGTCGGCCAGCTCGAGCAG
Source organism: Kitasatospora sp. NPDC002227 (assembly GCF_040296285.1). Lineage (NCBI taxonomy): Bacteria > Bacillati > Actinomycetota > Actinomycetes > Kitasatosporales > Streptomycetaceae > Kitasatospora > Kitasatospora sp. NPDC002227. The sequence goes on along the minus strand of NZ_JBEOWY010000094.1, from coordinate 10,106 downwards.
CGTCGCCCGGCCCTCCAACTCGGTCACCAGAGCGGGCGGGAGGGCCGTCTCGCCGTGCAGGGCGCCGAGCAGGCTGCCGCAGACGGTGCCGGTGGAGTCGCTGTCGCCGGAGTGGTTGACGGCGAGCAGCAGGCCCGAGCTGACGTCGTGGGCGACCAGCGCGCAGTAGACGCCGATCGCCAGCGCCTCCTCGGCCACCCAGCCGGCCCCCAGCGCCTCGACCCGCTCGGCCGAGGGCTCGCCGGCCCGCACCGCGTCCAGCGCGGCCCGCAGCGCCGCCGTGGTCTCCTCGTGGCCCGGCCGCTCGGAGAGCAGCGCCAGCGCGAGGTGGACGCCCTCCTCCAGGGTGCCGCCCCTGGTCACGGCGTGGACGATCACCGCGAGCGCGCCCGCCGCGAGGTAGCCGGTCGGATGCCCGTGGGTCAGCACCGAGCACTCGACGGCCAGCTGGAAGACCAGACCGGGCTCCCAGGCCGTCAGCAGGCCGAACGGCGCGGCCCGCATCACCGTGCCGCAGCCCTTGGACTGCGGGTTTCGCGGCTCCTCCAGGGTGCCGAGCCGCTCGGCGTCCGGGCCGCTCAGGCCGGTCAGGCAGGCCTCGCCGGGGGCGCGCCGGGCGTAGAGCCACTCCTGGCGGCCGAGCCAGCCGAGGTCCTTGCGGCGCTCGTCCGGGCCCCAGTCCCGCTGGGTGTCGGCCCAGCGCAGGTAGGCCCGGTGCACGTCGGTCGGCGGGTGCCAGCTGCCGCCGTCCCGGCGGATGTGGGCGCGGATCAGGCCGTCCACGGTGAACAGCGTCATCTGGGTGTCGTCGGTGACGGCGCCGCGCCGCCCGTACGCGGGCACGTAGCCCGTCACGCCCAGCGGGCCGTGCGCCGCCCGGATCTTCTCCAGCGGCTCGAACTCCACCCCGGCGCCGAGCGCGTCACCGATCGCGCCGCCGAGCAGGCAGCCGCGCACCCGGCTCCGGAAGTCCTGCTGCTGGGCACGTGACCACAGGGGCATCACCGGCTCGGCACCTTTCGTCGGCCACAGGGGCAGCGCCGCCGGGGTCGGAGCGCACTCGCACTGTATTCGAATGCCTGACCAGGTCCACCGGGAAGTGGGAACACCAGTCCTTCGACAGGGTCAGTCGAGGACCGGGAGCAGCTCCGGCAGGTGGCCGTCCGAGGCGAGGGCCGCCCGGCGGCGTTCCTCGGGGACTGCGCCGTAGAGGGTGGTGCGCTGGCGGTGCGGGCGGCCGGCCGCCTCGGCGATGGCCTGGAGGTCGCGGACGGACTTGTAGCTGCCGTAGGCCGAGCCGGCCATCCGGGAGATGGTCTCCTCCATCAGCGTGCCGCCGAGGTCGTTGGCGCCCGAGCGGAGCATCTCGGCGGCGCCCTCGGCGCCCAGCTTCACCCAGCTGGTCTGGATGTTGGGGATGTGCGGGTGCAGCAGCAGCCGGGCCATCGCCACCACGGCGCGGTTGTCCCGGGCCGTCGGGCCGGGCCGGGCGATGCCCGCCAGGTAGACCGGCGCGTTGGTGTGGATGAACGGGAGCGTGACGAACTCGGTGAAGCCGCCGGTCCGTTGCTGGATCCGAGCGAGCAGCCGCAGGTGGCCCAGCCAGTGGCTCGGGGTGTCCACGTGCCCGTACATCATGGTGGACGAGCTTCGGATGCCCGACTCGTGGGCGGTGGTGACCACTTCGACCCAGGTGGCGGCGGGCAGCTTGCCCTTGGTGAGCACCCAGCGGACGTCGTCGTCCAGGATCTCGGCGGCGGTGCCGGGGATGGAGTCCAGGCCCGCCTCCTTGGCCCGGATCAGCCACTCGCGGATCGAAAGGCCCGTCCGGCTGGCCCCGTTGACCACCTCCATGGGCGAGAAGGCGTGCACGTGGATGCCCGGCACCCGCTCCTTCACCGCCCGCGCGATGTCGAAGTAGGCGGTGCCCGGCAGGTCCGGGTGGATGCCGCCCTGCATGCAGACCTCGGTGGCGCCCACCTCCCAGGCCTGGGCGGCCCGTTCGGCCACCTGCTCGAGGGAGAGGGTGTAGGCGTCGGCGTCGGTGCGGCGCTGCGCGAAGGCGCAGAACCGGCAGCCGGTGTAGCAGACGTTGGTGAAGTTGATGTTCCGGGTGACGCAGTACGTGACGGTGTCGCCCACGGCTGCCTTGCGGACGTCGTCGGCGATGGCGCAGAGCGCGTCCAGGGCCGGGCCCTCGGCGTGGAAGAGGGTGAGCGCCTGCTCGTCGGTGAGCCTGGTCGGGTCGTCGGCCGCGACGGCCAGCGCCTCCCGTACGTCACCGGTCAACCGCTCGACCTGCTTCGGGAGTTGCTCGCGCAGCGCCGCCCAGTCGCCGTACACCTCCTCGAAGTCGGCCCGGCGGTCACCGGTGCGGCCCTCGGTGTCGACGGTGCGGTGCAGGTCGGTGCGGCCGGTGGTCTGGAGCTCCTCGGGCTCCTGCCAGGGCAGGCCGACGGGCCTGGCGTCCGCGCGGGCCAGGCCCGTCTCGGGGTCGGCCAGGGCGCGCACGTGCGGGAGCAGGCGCGGGTCGAGCCAGGGCTCGCCGCGCTGGAGGTACTCGGGGTGGACGGTGAGGCGCTCGCGCAGCTCGAAGCCCTGCTCGGCGGTGCGCTCGGCCAGTTCGTCCAGGTGCGGCCAGGGGCGCTCGGGGTTGACGTGGTCGGGGGTCAGCGGGGAGACGCCGCCCCAGTCGTCGATGCCCGCGCCGATGATCAGCTCGTACTCCCCCGCCACCAGGTTCGGCGGGGCCTGGATCCGCGCGGAGGGGCCGAGCACCAGGCGGCCCACGGCGATCGCGGCGGCCAGCTCCTCCAGCTCGGCGTCGGGCGCCGCCCGCATCGCGGTGTCGGGCTTGGCCCGGAAGTTCTGCACGATCACCTCCTGGACGCCGTGGTACTGCCGGGCGGTGCGGCGGATCGCGAAGAAGGCCTCGGCCCGCTCGGTGAAGTCCTCGCCGATCCCGATCAGCACCCCGGTGGTGAACGGCACCGCACTGCGGCCGGCGTCCTCCAGGACGCGCAGCCGCACGGCCGGCTCCTTGTCCGGCGAGCCGTGGTGCGGGCCGCCGGGCTCGCTCCAGAGCCTGGTCGCCGTGGTCTCCAGCATCATGCCCATCGAGGGCGCGACCGGCTTGAGCCGCTGGAAGTCCTGCCAGCTCAGCACCCCGGGGTTGAGGTGCGGCAGCAGGCCGGTCTCCTCCAGCACCCGGATCGCCATCGCCCGCACGTAGGCGAGGGTGTCGTCGTAGCCGTGCGCGTCCAGCCACTCGCGCGCCTCGGGCCAGCGGGTCTCCGGCCGGTCCCCCAGGGTGAAGAGGGCCTCCTTGCAGCCGAGCACGGCGCCCTGCCGGGCGATCTCCAGGACTTCGTCCGGGGAGAGGAACATCCCCTTGCCCTCGGCGCGCAGCTTGCCCGGCACGGTGACGAAGGTGCAGTAGTGGCAGCGGTCCCGGCAGAGCCGGGTGAGCGGGATGAACACCTTCTTCGAGTACGTGACCACGCCCGGCCGCCCGGCCGCCGCCAGCCCGGCGTCGCGCACCTTGGCCGCGCTGGCGCACAGCTCCCGCAGATCCGCACCTCTGGCCTGCAGCAGCACGGCCGCCTCGGCGACGTCGAGCGCGACGCCCGTACTGGCCCGGTGCAGCGCCCGCCGCATGGCATTGGTGGTCGGAGTGGAGTCGTGCGTAGCCATGGGGTGACCATACGCGAACCCACTCGTCCTCCGGGACTACGCCAACCCTGAGACGGAGTCAGGGTCCCTTGAGCCCATCGGCGTACCGGGAGTTGCCTCCTCAGGACGATGCCCCGCCGGGGTGCGGACGGTTTCAATGGTGGGGCAGGACAGTTGAGAACTCTGGACGGAGGGGAAGGCGTCATGGAGGAGAAGGACCAGTCGTACCGGGCGGGGCGGCGCAAGGCGGCGCGGGTGCTGGTGCCGGTCGCGGTGGTCGCGGCCGTCGGCACCGGGATCGGCCTGGTGCCCGCGCTGGCCAGCGACTCGGGGCCGAGCCTGCCCCCGCTGACGGCGGACCAGCTGGTGGCCAAGGTCGCCGCCTCAAACGTGCAGGCGCTCTCCGGCACGGTCAAGCTCTCGGTGGACCTCGGGCTGCCGACCCAGCTGATGAACGCGGCCGGCGGGATGATGCGCGGCGGCTCGGAGAAGGGCGGCAGCCACGCCGACCCGCAGGGCCGGGCGCTGGCCCTGCTCGGCGGTGACCACACGATCCAGCTCGCGCTGGACGGGCCGGACCGCCAGCGGATCGGCCTGGTGGACCGGCTCTCCGGCTACGAGCTGGTACACAACGGGGCCGAGCTCTGGGCCTGGGACAGCAACAGCAACGAGGCCGTGCACCTGACGGCCCCGCAGGGCGCCGAGCACCACCAGCTCCCCGAGACCCTCGCGCCGGTCACCCCGCAGGAGGCCGCCAAGCAGCTGCTGGCGCACACCGCGGCGACCACCTCCGTCACGGTGGACGGCACCGCGACGGTGGCCGGGCAGAAGGCCTACCTGCTGAACATCAAGCCCAAGCAGAGCGGCTCGACCATCGGCGGGATCCGGATCGCGGTGGACGCCGACAACGGCGTGCCGCTCTCGGTGCTGGTGACCTCGGACTCCGGCTCGACCGTGCTGAACACCCGCTTCAGCGAGGTCTCGTTCGCCAGGCCCTCGGCCAAGACCTTCGAGTTCACCGTGCCCAAGGGCGCCAAGGTGACCGAGCAGAAGGACCTGGCCGGCAAGCACGGCACGGTGACGCCGCAGGACGACCCCTGGACCTTCCTGGGCAAGCCCGAGGGCACCAAGCCGGAGGGCACCAAGCCCGGGAGCACCAAGCCGGAGACCGGCAAGGCCGGGGCCGCCCAGCCCACGGTGGAGGACAACAGCTGGCTCACGGTGGTGAGCGGCAAGCTGCCGACCGGCGAGGCCCCGGCCGTGGCCGGCAAGCACGGCGCGCCGCAGAACGTCGGCGGCCTGTTCAAGGCGCTCGGCAAGCCGGTCAAGGGCGGTCAGCTGATCAGCACCACGCTGGTCAACGTGCTGGTCACCGACGACGGCCGCTACTTCGCCGGCGCCGTGACCCTCCCCGTGCTGCAGAACGCCGCCGGGGTCAAGTAATGACGAGCGCTCCCACCCGGGGCGACGCCCCGGACGACGTGATCCGCACCCGCGGGCTGACCAAGCGCTTCCGCGGCGGCCAGCTCGCCGTGGACGGGCTCGACCTGACGGTGCCCCGGGGCAGTGTCTTCGGCTTCCTGGGGCCCAACGGCTCCGGGAAGACCACCACCATCCGGATGCTGATGGGTCTGATCGCGCCGACCTCGGGGGCGGCCACGGTGCTCGGTGCGCCGATGCCGCAGTCCGTCGGCGCGGTGCTGCCCCGGGTGGGAGCGCTCATCGAGGGTCCGGCGCTGTACGGGCACCTGACCGGCCGGGCCAACCTGGCCCGGTTCGACGCCGCCGACCCGACCTCCGAGGGCCGCACCCGGGCCGCCCGGATCGACCACGCGCTGGAGCGGGTCGGCCTGACGGCGGCGGCCGGCAAACGGGCCAAGGCGTACTCGCTGGGCATGAAGCAGCGCCTGGGCCTGGCCGCCGCGCTGCTCCAGCCGCGCGAGCTGCTGGTGCTGGACGAGCCGACCAACGGGCTGGACCCGCAGGGCATGCGGGAGATCCGCACCCTGATCCGCGAGGTGGCGGCCGAGGGCACCACGGTCTTCCTCTCCTCGCACCTGCTGGACGAGATCGAGCAGGTCTGCGGCCACGCCGCCGTGATGTCCCGCGGCCGGCTGGTGGTGCAGGGCACGGTCGCCGAGCTGGCGGCCCGCGCCCAGGGCCGCCTGGTGGTCCGGACCGAGGACACGGCGCAGGCCGCCGAGGTGCTGGCCGGCCGTCAGGTCGCCGACCTGCGGGTGGAGGACGGCCGGATCGACGCCGCGGCCGGGCAGCTGGACGGTGACGCGCTGGCCAAGCTGTGCGCGGCGCTGGTGGAGGCGGGGGTCCGGGTGCAGGGCTTCGGCCTGGAGCGGGGCACATTGGAGGACGCCTTCGTGGCGCTGACCGGGGAGGGTTTCGATGTCGCCGGCTGAAGCGACGGCCGTATCGCCGGGGGCCCGCCGCACGACGGTGGGCGGCTTCCTGGCGCTCTTCGGGAGCGAGCTCTCGCTCACCTTCCGCAAGGCCCGCACGATCGCCATGCTCGGCTTCCTGGCCGCGCTGCCGGTGCTGATCGGGGTGGTGATCCGGGTGGAGACCGGCGGCGCCTCCCGGGGTGAGGGCCCGGCCTTCGTCGCACAGGTGACCCAGAACGGTCTGTTCCTGGTCTTCACCGCGCTGGCGCTCTCGCTGCCGGTCTTCCTCCCCATGACGGTCGGCGTGGTCGCGGGCGACTCGCTCGCCGGGGAGGCGGGCACCGGCACCCTGCGCTACCTGCTGGTGGCCCCGGCCGGGCGGACGCGGCTGCTGGTGGCCAAGTTCTCCGCCGCGCTGGTGTTCTGCCTGGCCGCCACCGTGACGGTCGCGCTGGCCGCGCTGGCGACCGGCGCCGCGCTCTTCCCGCTCGGGCGGGCGACCCTCCTGACGGGGGACACCGTCGGCTTCGCCGATTCACTCCTGCGGGCCGTGCTGATCGCCTTCGTGGTCGCCCTCTCGCTGGCCGGGCTGGCCGCGATCGGGCTGTTCGTCTCGACCCTGACGGCCAGCGGGGTGGCCGCGATGGCCGTCACCGTCGGGCTGGTGATCATCGTGCAGATCCTGGACAGCTTCCCCCAGCTCTCCGCGATCCAGCCCTTCCTCTTCACCCACCAGTGGCTGAGCTTCAGCGACCTGCTCCGCAGCCCGATGCACTGGGACAACGTCCTGCAGAACCTCGGCCTCCAGGCCGCGTACGTGGCCGTCTTCGGCGCCGCCGCCTGGACCCGCTTCACCAGCCGGGACGTGAACTCGTAGCGGTGCTACCCCCCGGCCCGCGAGGTCGCCGCCGCGAGGGCGAGCACCGGGAGCTGGGCCGGGGCGATCAGGAACAGCGGGGACCAGTCGGGGCAGACCAGCCGGACACCGGCGGTCAGGCCGTGCAGGCGGGCGCGGTGGGAGCCCTTGAGGTCGACCCGGTCGAGGCGGTACGGGCGGGCCAGCGGGATGGCCGGGCGGCCGTGCCGCTGCCAGCGGATCAGGCCCGGGGAGATCAGCAGTTCACCGGTCTCGGCAGCGTCCATCTCCCGCCGCACGGCGGGCACCCGCACCGGCTCCCCCGCCTGCGTGGCGGAGCGGCGGAACGGACGGGCGAGCTGCCCCGGGAGCTGGACCATCGCGACCCCATCCTGTGGCGCGTCGGCAGGCAGCCGAGCGGGGTAGGTACGGCAAGGGGGACGTTAGCAGGCCGGTGCCCCGGTTGAGGAGATCCCGCAAGGAGATCTTCACGCCGTGAGGTCCAGACCACCGACCGTCACGCCGTGAGCTCGACCTCCTGCCGCGCGGTGCGCAGCATCCCGCGGACGACGTCCCAGCTGAGCACCCCGAGCGCGACCCACACCAGCGCGAACCCGGCCCACCGGGCGGGCGGCATCGACTCGTGGAAGACCGCCACCCCGATCAGGAACTGGAACACCGGCGCCAGGTACTGCAGCATCCCCAGCGTGGTCAGCGGCACCCGTACCGCCGCCGCCCCGAAGGCCACCAGCGGCACCGCGGTCAGCACCCCGCTGGCCATCAGCAGCCCGCTGTGGCCCCAGCCGTGGCCGAGGCTGCCCTGGCCGGTCGCCGCCAGGTAGACCAGGTAGGCCACCGCGAAGGGGAAGAGCACCGCGCTCTCCACCGCCAGGCTCTCCGCGCCGCCCAGGCCGGCCTTCTTCTTCAGGAAGCCGTAGGAGGCGAAGGAGAAGGCGAGGGTCAGCGCGATCCAGGGCAGCCGCCCGTAGCCGAGGGTGAGCACCACGACGGCCAGCGCGCCGATCCCGACCGCCGTCCACTGCACGGTGCGCAGCCGCTCGCCGAGCAGCAGCACGCCGAAGGCGATGATCACCAGCGGGTTGATGAAGTACCCCAGGCTGGCCTCCACCACGTGCCCGGAGTTCACCGCCCAGATGTAGACGCCCCAGTTGACGGAGATCAGTACGGCCGAGGCCGCGCACAGCGCGAGCCGCTTCGGCTCGGCGAGCAGCGGCCGGATCCACTGCCACTTGCGCTGCACGGCGAGCATCACCGCGACGGCCACCAGGGACCAGGCCATCCGGTTGGCCAGGATGTCCACCGCCCCGGCCGGTTCGAGCAGCGGCCAGAAGAGCGGGAAGAGCCCCCATATCCCGTACGCCGTGGCGCCGTACCAGACGCCTCGCGTGGCCTCCCGCTGGCTGCTCCCGACCATGCCCGGCCTGCCCTTCGTCCGCTGTCCGTCGGGGTGACGCTAGCGGGCGGAGGGCAGGCCTGTCATCTACGTATCCACGTTTTGGTCATGACACCCCAGGGAGGCCGCTCAGGAGGCCAGCGCCGCCTTGACCGTGTCCGCGAGCGGGGTGGTCGGGCGGCCGATCAGCCTGGCCAGCTCGCCACTCGTACCGGCCAGCTCACCCCGCTCGATGCCCGCCTCGACGGCCACGAAGACGTCCGCGAAGGGCGCCGGCATCCCGGTGGAGACCAGCACCGCGTGGTACTCCTCCGGGCTGAGGTCCTGGTGCGCCACCGGGCGGCCGGACTGCGCGGCCAGCTCGGCGGCGTACTCGTCCTGGCTCCAGGCCACGTCACCGCTCAGCTCGTAGACCCGGCCCTCGTGCCCCTCGCCGGTCAGCACCGCCACCGCGGCCGCCGCGTAGTCGGCCCGGGCCGCGGTGGCCACCCGGCCGCCGTGGCTGCTGCCGACCACCGCGCCGCGCTCGACGGCGCCGGCCGCGTGGGCGGTGTAGTTCTCGGTGTACCAGCCGTTGCGCAGCAGCGTGTACGGCAGACCGGAGTCGCGGACGATCGCCTCGGTCTCGTGGTGCTCGTCAGCCAGACCGAAGGTGGCACTGCCCAGGATGCTGGTGTAGGCGAGCAGGGCGACGCCCGCCGCCTGCGCGGCCTCGACCACGGCGCGGTGCTGCGGGGTGCGGCTGCCGATCACGTTGCTGGAGATCAGCAGGACCCTGTCACCCGCCGCGAAGGCGGTGGCCAGCGTCTCGGGGCGGTCGTAGTCCACCTCCCGCACGGTCACGCCGCGCGCGGCCCAGTCGGCGGCCTTCTCGGCCGAGCGGACGGCCACGGCCACCTCGCTCGCGGGGACGGTGGCCAGCAGGCCCTCGACGACCAGGCGGCCGAGCTGTCCGGTGGCTCCGGTGACGACGATCACGGTGTTCTCCCAGGGGGTGGTGCGTTCTCGATTCCTCACTCACCCTAGGAGGGGTACTAACCTTTCGTAAGTACGCACTTCAAAGTAGGGTACTGACATGGACGTAATGACCCCCACGCCGGACGCGGCCACCCTGCTCGACCGGATGCCCGACGTCTACGACCGGATGTGCCCCTCGCGCGGCGTGCTCGAGCACGTCACCAGCCGCTGGGGCGTGCTGGTGCTGATCGCCCTCAGCGAGCGCGGCTACCGCTTCAGCGAGCTGCGCCGCCGGGTCTCCGGCGTGAGCGAGAAGATGCTCGCCCAGACCCTGCAGACCCTGGAGCGGGACGGCATGGTGCTCCGCGTGGTGCACCCCGTCATCCCGCCCCGGGTCGACTACAGCCTCACCCCGATGGGCGCCGAGGCGGCCGCCATGGTCTCCGCCCTGGCCCACTGGGTCGAGGGCCGGATGTGCGCCGTCACCGAGGCGCGCGACAGCTACGACGCCGCGGCTGAGCCCGCCGCGGGCGCCGCGCCGCGCCGCGTCAGACCACCGTCCAGGTGTCGTTGCCCTTGAGCAGGCCGGCCAGGTCGCCGGCGCCCTTGCTCGCCACCGCCTGGCTCAGCTGGTCGGCCATCAGGGTGTCGTAGACCGGGCGGGTGGTGTTGCGGATGACCCCGATGGGGGTGTGGTGCAGCGTGTCCGCGTCCGCGAGGCGGGTGAGGGCGAAGGCGCGGGCGGGGCTGGTGTGGTGGGCGTCGTGGACGAGCACCTGGTCGCGGTTGGTGTCGGTGACGGTGGCGATGG
>NZ_JBEOWY010000093.1:0-11921 GCF_040296285.1 Kitasatospora sp. NPDC002227 | reverse complement strand
AGGAATCTCCAACCCCGATCCACAAGGATCAAGGCCGGGGATGTCAACATATCTGGCGTTGACTTTTGGCACGCTGTTGAGTTCTCAAGGAACGGGTGCTTCCTTCGAGCGGCCTTCCGACCGACCCTCCGGGCTTCGTTCTTTCGTGTTTCCAGCCTAGCAGATGTTTTCCGCTCCGTTTTCCGGAGTTTCACTCAACCGCTTTTCGCTGGTGCCTTTCGGCTTCCCCGACCCTATCAGAGCTTTTCGTTCGGCTTTTCCATACGGAAAAGCACACACCGAATCGCTCAGCAGTTTCAGGGATCCGCCTGTTGATCTCGCTCGGACTGGGTCGAAACCAGCCCTCCCGGTTCAGGCGGCTTGGACCACGTTAGGGCAACGCGAGGGCCAGGTCAAACACCGAGGGGCCGGATCTGGCTGGATCCGGCCCCTCGGGTGACTGGTATTCGACTCAGGCGGAGAACTCGATCGCGGCGAGGTTGCGCTTGCCACGGCGGAGGACGAGCCACGTGCCGTGGAGGAGGTCGTCCGCCGAGACGGTGGCCTCCTCATCCGTCACCTTGGTGTTGTTGAGGTAGGCGCCACCCTCCTTGATCGTCCGGCGGGCGGCCGAACGGGACGGGGCGAGGCCGGATTCGACCAGGAGGTCGACGACCGGGAGGAGCTCGGTCACGGTGGCCTTCGGCACCTCGGCGAGGGCTGCGGCCAGCGTGGCGGACTCGAGGTCGGCGAGGTCGCCCTGGCCGAAGAGGGCCTTGGAGGCGGCGACCGCACGCTCGTACTGCTCCGCGCCGTGGAGCATGGTGGTCAGCTCCTCGGCGAGGGCGCGCTGGGCCAGTCGGGCCTGCGGACGCTCGGCGGTCTCGCGCTCCAGTTCCTCGATCTCCTCCCGCGAGCGGAAGGAGAAGATGCGCAGGAAGTTCGATACGTCCCGGTCGTCCGCGTTCAGCCAGAACTGGTAGAAGGCGTACGGGGTGGTCAGCTCGGGGTCGAGCCAGACGGTGCCGGACTCGGTCTTCCCGAACTTGGTGCCGTCCGCCTTCACGATCAGCGGGGTCGCGAGCAGGTGGACCGACTTGCCCTCCGCCTTGCGGATGAGGTCACTGCCGGCCGTGAGGTTGCCCCACTGGTCGCTGCCGCCGGTCTGCAGGGTGCAGTTGTAGCGGCGGTTCAGCTCCAGGTAGTCCATGCCCTGGAGGATCTGGTAGCTGAACTCGGTGTAGCTGATACCCGCGTCGGAGTTGAGCCGTCGGGCGACGGCCTCCTTGGCGATCATGTTGTTGACCCGGAAGTACTTGCCCACGTCGCGCAGCAGGCTGATCGCCGACATGCCGGACGTCCAGTCCAGGTTGTTCACCATGCGGGCCGCGTACTCGCCCTCGAAGTCGAGGAAGCGCGAGATCTGACCGCGCAGGCGGTCGACCCAGTTGGCGACCGTCTCGGGGTCGTTGAGCACGCGCTCGGCGGTGGGCTTGGGGTCGCCGATCAGGCCGGTGGCACCGCCGACCAGGCCGAGCGGGAAGTTCCCCGCCAGCTGGATCCGGCGCATGGTGAGGATCTGCACCAGGTTGCCGAGGTGCAGGCTCGGGGCCGTCGGGTCGAAGCCGCAATAGAAGGTGACCGGGCCGTCCGCGAACGCCTTGCGCAGTGCGTCCTCGTCGGTGGACAGGGCGATCAGCCCACGCCACCGCAGCTCGTCGACGATGTCCGTCACGGTCACGCTTCTCCTTCGGTCGGGCGTCCGGCGTGGTCATGGAATGGCCCGTTCTTCGGGCCGTCCGCCGGGACGACTCCAGCGTTCTAGAGAGTACGCGCTCATGGCCAGCGAGTTTCCCGGCAGGCCGGGGGCCCGGGCACAGGTGGGGGCGCAGGCGGGACGAAAACCCGTTGTTCCCGGGACTGCCTGCGGTTCACAGTGGGGCGACGACCGTCCGCCGGGCGGGGTGTGGATCTAGGGCGGCTGGGCCGTCGGGCGCAGCCGTTCGGGGAGGTGTCCGGAATGCGCAACACGCTGGTGCTGAACGCGAGCTACGAGCCGCTGACGACGGTGTCGCTGCAGCGGGCCGTGGTGCTCGTGCTGCAGGACAAGGCGGTCGTCGAGCAGGCCCATCCGATGCGCGTGGTACGGGGTACGGGGGTCTCCGTACCGGTGCCTCGGGTGATCAGACTGCAACGGTACGTCCGGGTGCCGTTCCGACAACGGGCCCCGTGGTCCCGGCGGGGGGTCCTGGTGCGTGACCAGCACCTGTGCGCGTACTGCGGGCGGCGGGCCACCACGGTGGACCACCTGCAGCCGAAGTCCCGTGGTGGGGCCGACACTTGGCTGAACACCGTGGCCGCCTGCGCCGAGGACAACCAGCTGAAGGCGGACCGGACGCCGGAGCAGGCCGGCATGCGGCTGCTGCGCGCCCCGTTCGAGCCGACCCCGGAGGCCACGCTGATGATGGCGCTGGGCCTCCGCGAGGCCGGCGACCTGGCCGCCTGGCTACCCGCCGTGGCCTGAGGAGAACGTGAGTGAGGGGGCTGCCCGTACCGACGGGCAGCCCCCTCGCTCTGTTGTCAGCCCTTGGCCTGGAAGGCGGTGGCGGTGCCGAAGTTGGCGGAGTGGTCGGGGATGACCAGGAACTTGCCGTTGCCGGTGAGGAGGCGGCCGGAGGTGAGGAGGGATCCTGTTCCCTGGGGGTAGGCGCCGCCGGCGGTCTCCTGGCCGCCCGTGGCGGTGAAGCGGCTGAGGTGGGCGGGCTGGTCGAGGCGCTCCTCGAAGGCCAGCAGGAGGGCGCCGTTGTCGTAGCCGACGGCGCGGCCCTTGCCCTTCTCGGTGGCGGCGGTCTTCCAGCTCTGCTTGCCCGTGGCGAGGTCGTAGCCGGCCACGGTGGTGGACTTGCCGTCGGCCGGGGTCAGCGTGGTGACGAGGGTCTGGCCCTGGAAGAAGACGTTCGGCACCGGGTCGAAACTGCCGCGGGCGGCGTCCAGCCGGCCGGCGGGGCCGGAGAGCGGGATCTCCGCGGCCGGGTCGCCGCTCGCGCCCCAGGCGAAGAGGCGGTCGTCGGTGGGCTGGGCGCCGGTGGTGAGGACGACTGCGGGTTCGGCGGAGAGCACGGTGACGGTCTTGGGCTGGTTGTTGAGCCCGCGCCACCACTTGACCTTGCCGTCGGTGGCGTTCAGCGCCACGGCCTGGTCGACCGGGTTGCTGTCGGCGCAGCTGCTGTGCAACAGCACGGCGGCGCCGTTGGCGCTGCCGGAGAGGCTGCAGTACTTGCCCTGGCCGCCGTACTGCCAGAGGTCCTTGCCGTCGGCGGTCGCCCAGGCGGCGGCCTTGTCGTCGCCGACCGCGATCACGGCGGCGTCGGTGACGGCGACGTGGGCGGCGTAGTTCTCCTTGGCGTCGGAGAGGTTCTTCTGCCAGGGGGACTTGCCGGTCTTGGTGTCGACGGCGGTGACCATGGTGCAGGGGCTCTTCGGGTCCGCCTGGGGGCGGAACAGCACGGCACCCACGCCGCCCGCGTTGACGCTGGGCGACAGGCCGCAGGGCACGGCGCCGGCGGCCGGGGGCGCGACCGTCCAGGTCGGCTTGCCGTCGGCGAGGGCGTAGGCGTGCACTCCGGTGCTGTCGGCGCGGACCACCGCGTCGGCCAGCAGCCAGCTGCCGACCAGGCTGTCATCCGCCCCGGCGGGGGCGGCGGAGGCGGGCTGGGCGGCCCAGGCCTTGGAGTGGGCCACGGCGAAGCCGGGCGCGGCGGCGGTGGAGTCGCCGGAGCCGCCGGAGGAGCTGTCGTCGCCGCTGGTGGCGATGACACCAGCAGTGATCAGGACGGCGAGCGCGGCGGCGCCGGCGCCGGCGCGGATGAGCAGCGAGCGGCGGCTGGGGGCGTGCTCGCCGGAGATCACGGCCTCGGCGGCGGCCTTGGCGCGCTCGACCAGTCCGCCGCGGGCGGCGGGCTTCTCGGCCTCGGCGGCCTCGGCGGCTTCGGCAGCCTCGGCGGCGGGCTCGGCCTCGGGTGCGACGGGCTCCCCCGCGGCGGGCTGGCCGGTGCCGTACGGGGCGTAGTAGCCGTCGGCGCCGGGCGGGGCGTAGAGCTGCTGCTCGGCCGGGTCGGTGACCGGGGTCTGGTAGGTGCCGTACGGCTGCTCGGCAGCGAGACCCTGCCCGGTCGGGTAGGCCTGGCCCTCGGTCGGATACGCCTGGCCTTCGGTCGGATAGGTCTGGCCCTCGGTCGGGTATGCCTGCCCGGTCGGATAGGCCTGGCCCTCGGTCGGGTACGCCTGCGCGGGGAAGGCCTGGGTCTGCTGGCCGTAGTCGGGCTGGCCGTAGTCCGGCTGGTAGCCGGCCGGGTAGCCCTCGGGGGCGTACGGGCCGGGCTGCTGCTGCCACTGCTGGGCCTGCTGGCCGTGCTCGGGGGTGCCGCCGCTCCAGGGCTGCTGTCCGTCGGCCCAGGAGTCGGCCTGCTGGCCGTTCTGCTGGGGGTACCAGGGCTGCTGGTAGTCGTACCCGACGGGCTCCTGCCCGGCCGTGCCGGTGTGCTCCTGAGCCATGCGTTCCGTCCGTCCAGACTGCTTGCGACAGCTGCCAGCATCTCATGGACGACGGGGGCCACCGGCCGGTCCGGGGCGGAGCGTGGGCTGACGGACGCTCAGGAGGCCGTGCGCAGCGCCTCGTCGATGCGGGCGGCCATGGTGAGGTCCAGGCTGGTCAGGCCGCCTGCGCTGTGCGTGGAGAGGACGAAGCGCAGGGTGCGCCAGCGGATGTCGATGTCAGGGTGGTGGTCGAGTTCCTCGGCGGCCTCGGCCACCACACCGACCACCCGGATCGCGGTGGGGAAGCTGGCGGTCTCGGCGGTGCGGGCGATGCTGTCGCCGTCCCTGGTCCACTCGGGCAGGGCGGTGAGGCCCTCGGCGATCTGGTCCTCGGTCAGGCGGGCTCGCTGGCTCATCCCTGGTCTCCGGTCTGTTGGGACGGTGGAGGTGCTCACAGGAGCATAGGTAGCGTGGGCTCAGCTGGTCAGGAGGTGGATGACGGCGGCGAGCCCCACCACCACGATGACGCCGCGCAGCGCGGCCGGGGGCAGGCGGCGGCCGATCTTGGCGCCGAGCAGGCCGCCGAGCACCGAGCCGAGGGCGATCAGCCCGGCGGCGGTCCAGTTGACGGTGGAGGTGAAGAGGAAGAAGACGGCGGCGACGCCGTTGACCAGCATCGCGAGGACGTTCTTGGTCGCGTTGATCCTCAGCATCGTCTCGTCGAGCAGGATGCCCATGATGGCGAGCATCAGGACGCCCTGGGCGGCGCCGAAGTAGCCGCCGTAGACGGCCGAGCAGAACAGGCCGACGAGCAGCAGCGCCCCGCCGTCCCCGCCGCTGCCGCGGCCGTCGGCGCGGCGGGCGGCCAGGGCTCGGGCCAGCCTGGGCTGGAGCAGCACGAGTACCAGGGCGAGCAGGATGAGCACCGGGACGATCGCGTCGAAGGCCTTGCTGGGCAGCTTGACCAGCAGGAAGGCGCCGAGCAGGCCGCCGAGGAGAGCGGCCGAGCCGGTGCGGATCAGACGGGTGCGCTGGCCGCTGAGTTCACGGCGGAAGCCGTAGGCGGCGCTGAGGCTGCCGGGGACCAGGCCGATGGTGTTGGAGACGTTCGCGGTGACGGTGGGGAGGCCGAAGGCGAGGAGCACCGGGAAGGTGATCAGGGTGCCGGAGCCGACCACCGCGTTGATGGTGCCCGCGCCTACTCCGGCGAGGAGGACTGCGAGGCTCTCCCAGAACGTCATGAGGTGATCATGCCGCCGGGGGGTGGGTGGGGGCCAGGGTGGTCCGGTATGCGGATGATCACGCGTGGGAAAGCGAAAGGGCGCGGGGTGGGGACCCCGCGCCCTTCAGGAAGTGTGAACTCACTCCGGGTCGATCGGCGGGTACTCGCGGGTGGGCTCGACGCGGGGGCGGGCGGCGCCGCCCTTGGGGTCGCTGTCGAGGGGGCGGGGGCCGCTGGGGGTCTTGTCGACGGGCACCTGGACGGCCGGGGGGGCCGCCTGGGCGCCGCCGTTGGCGCCGGTCAGGCCGGTGAAGGCGCCGCCGAGGCCCTTGAGGGCGTCGCCGACCTCGCTGGGGATGATCCAGAGCTTGTTGGAGTCGCCCTTGGCCAGCTCGGGCAGGGTCTGCAGGTACTGGTAGGCGAGCAGCTTCTGGTCGGCGTCGCCCTCGTGGATGGCCTCGAAGACGGTCCGGATCGCGGCGGCCTCACCGTCGGCGCGCAGCACGGCGGCCTGGGCCTCACCCTCGGCGGTCAGCACCGCGGCCTGCTTCTCACCCTCGGCCCGCAGGATGGCGGCCTGCCGGGCACCCTCCGCGGTGAGGATCGCGGCGCGCTTGTCACGGTCGGCGCGCATCTGCTTCTCCATCGAGTCCTGGATGGAGGTCGGCGGCTCGATCGCCTTGAGCTCGACGCGGTTGACGCGGATGCCCCACTTGCCGGTGGCCTCGTCCAGCACGCCGCGCAGACCGGCGTTGATCACCTCGCGGGAGGTCAGCGTCGACTCGAGGTCCATCGAGCCGATGATGTTGCGCAGGGTGGTGACGGTGAGCTGCTCGATGGCCTGGATGTAGCTGGCGACCTCGTAGGTCGCGGCCCGCGGGTCGGTCACCTGGTAGTAGATGACGGTGTCGATGTTGACCACCAGGTTGTCCTGGGTGATCACCGGCTGCGGCGGGAAGGGCACGACCTGCTCGCGAAGGTCGATCCGGTTGCGCACGTTGTCGATGAACGGCACCACGATGTTCAGACCGGCGCTGAGCGTACGGGTGTAGCGGCCGAAGCGTTCCACGATCGCGGCGCTGGCCTGCGGGATCACCTGGATCGTCTTGATCAGTGCGATGAAGGCCACCACGACCAGGACGACCAGCACGATAAGGACGGGTTCCACGGATCTTCTCCCCTTAAGACACTGACCTGAACTGCTCTACACGACCAGGGCGGTTGCGCCCTGGATCTCCACCACGTCGACCTGCTGCCCCGGCGCGTACACGCTGCCGGGGTTGAGCGCGCGGGCTGACCAGATCTCGCCGTTCAGCTTGATCCGCCCGCCCTCCCCGTCGTCGACCTGCTCCTGGACCACCGCGGTGGCGCCCCGGAGCGCGTCGATGCCCATCGGCGCGACCGTGCCCTTGCGCAACTGCCGGTAGGCGATGGGCCGGACGAACACCACCATGGCCACCGAGACGCCCACGAAGACCAGGAACTGCGGCACCACGCCGGCGCCGAGGCCGGCCGCCAGTGCGGCGGCCGCGGCCCCGACGGCGAACATGGCGAATTCCGGCATCGCGGTGAGCACCAGCGGTACGCCGAGTGCCAACGCGGCCAAGAGCCACCAGATCCAGCCGTCCACGGATCCATCCTAGGGAGAGGAGGACTACTGGGACGACAAGTTCCCGCAGGTCGTGCAGCAGAAACCGGCCAGGCGTACGAGCCCGGCGAGTTCAGCCGGTTTCAGGGGTGTGCAGCAGCGGGGTTCGGTTCAGCCCAGCGGGAGGCCCTGGGCGGACCAGCGGTCGCCGTGGCGCTCGAGGGTGAGCGGGAGGCCGAAGCAGACCGACAGGTTGCGGGCGGTGAGCTCGGTCTCGATCGGGCCGGCGGTGAGCACCTTGCCCTGACGGATCATCAGCACGTGGGTGAAGCCGGGGGCGATCTCCTCGACGTGGTGGGTGACCATGGCCATCGCGGGCGCCAGGTCGTCCTGGGCCAGCGCGCCGAGGCGGCGCAGCAGGTCCTCCCGGCCGCCGAGGTCGAGGCCGGCGGCCGGCTCGTCGAGCAGCAGCAGCTCGGGGTCGGTCATCAGGGCGCGGGCGATCAGGGTGCGCTTGCGCTCGCCCTCGGAGAGGGTGCCGAACTTGCGGGTGGTGTAGCCGGCCATGCCGAGGCGGTCGAGCAGGGCGAGCGCGCGGGCCTCGTCGGTGGTCTCGTACTGCTCGCGCCAGCTGACCGTCATGCCGTACGCGGCGGTGAGCACCGTCTGCAGCACGGTCTGGTCGTGCGGGAGCTTGTCGATCATCGAGGCGCCGGCCAGGCCGATCCGCGAGCGCAGCTCGAACACGTCGACCGAGCCGAGCTTCTCGCCGAGGACGGCGGCCTGGCCGGTGGACGGGAACAGGTAGGTGGCGGCGACCTGCAGCAGGGTCGTCTTGCCCGCGCCGTTGGGGCCGAGGATCACCCAGCGCTCGCCCTCCGAGATCGACCAGGAGACCTGGTCGACCAGCGCGCGCCCCTCCCGGGTCACGGTTACGTCCACCAGCTCCAGCACGTCGCTCATGCCTACGCCTTCCCCAATGCAGAATTCGGCCGCCCTCGGCCCTGCGCTCGGGGCCTGCGGGGCGGTCCACTCGTGTCGACCAGTCGGTGCGGGCGGGCAGCCTACCGTTGCCGGGTAAGGCCTGGGAGGGGGTGCACCGCTCGCTGCACAGAGCAAACCTACGCCACGCGGGTGGCCGCTCATTCCGTAGGCTGGCCGGATGCGTTTCTCTGCTGCCGCCGACCGTTTCACCGAACCCCGCTCCGGGCGTCTGACCGCCTGGGGCAACGCGCTGCTCAAGGGTTTCGCCCCGCCGGACAACGCGGCGCTGGGGATCCAGGGCACCGACGAATCCCACCGGGTCACCGGCCTGCCCGGGGACGCCGAGGGCGAGCTGCACAGCCTCGCCTGGTCGCTCGGGCGGCTGCGGGTGCTGGGCGTGACCGGCTTCCGGCTCGCGCTCCCCTCCCCCGGCCACCTGCTGGGTCTGGCCGGGCCGGCCGCCTTCAACTCGGCGGCCCTGGAGGCCGGAGAGGCGGTGGTGTGCGCCGGGACTCCGCTGGGCTTCGTGCCCGAGATCGAGACCTACGGCCCAGCCGGGGACCAGGGCGTACGGGTGCTCTGGCGCGGCTCGGTGATCGGGGACGGGCCGGGCGCGGACGTCGCCTCGCTGGACGAGGCCGAGCGCGGGATGGCCGACGCCGTCCGGGAGGCCACCCTGATGCTCACCAAGCTGGACGTGGCGGGCGCCGGCCCCGCCGCCCTGCGGGCCCTCGACACCCTGCGCCGCCAGGAGCACAGCGAGGTCCTCGCCCCGGGCTACTCCGGCCGCGCCGTCCGGGTGCTCGGCTCGGCCCGCCAGGTCTCGGCCCTGCTCGGCATCGCCCTGGACGACCACGGCGCAGCGGTGAGCGCCGGCGAACTGGCGGCCCGCCGCGAGGTGCTGGCGCCCCTGCTGCGGACGGCCCGCCGGGCCCAGGTCGCGGCGTACAACTCCCTCGTCGACTGGCCGTGAGGCGGCCTGACGAGGCATCCGCGATCTGCTCGGTCATCACGCCGGACGGGCCGGCACCCGCTGTGGGGAGGGTGAGCGGCCTGCCCGGGTACACCGACGAAACTCCCTGGTCAGTGACGTTCGAAGGCTAGCGGAGGTCATTCTCCACAGCCCTGTCGCAAGGGGTGGGGTCGGGCAGGGTGGTCCGGGGCGTTCCGGGGGTGGCCTGGAGCGCGGCCGCGAGGCTGCGCAGCCCGGACTGTTTGCCAGGGGCGTCTTCGCCGTCGGACAGCGGGCCGACCGAGAGGTTGGACAGGAGCATCCATCCCAGGAGCGCCTCGGCGGTGTGGATGTGCCCGCGGACGGTGGCCGGGTAGAGGCCAAGGCGTTGGGCGGCGGTGTCGACCCGGAAGTCCTCGCGGGTCCAGGTGCGGAGGGTCCGCGCGAGAGTGTCGCCGCTGGTGGTGCGCTGGTCGGCGCATTCCTGGCTGAGTGGGGCGAGCGCGGCGGTGGCCCAGTCGGTGACCGGTGGCTGCGCCAGGAGGTGGGCGAGGGTGGGCGTGGCCTGGGGGGCCGGGTCGGTGGCCGGGCCGTGCAGGGCGTGGATCTGCAGGGCGAGGGAGAGGGTGATGCGATCGGCGGCGCGGTCGGTGGCAAGGCCGGTGGCCCGGAGCACGGTGTGGATGCGGCGGCTGAGGGTGTTTCGGTGGATGCCGAGTATCCGGGAGGCAGCCGAGACGTCGAACTCGAGACCGATGGTGACGGTGGGCAGTTGCTTCTCGGCACCGCGCTGGTCGAGGACTGGCTGGAGCAGGGCGGTGGCCCACTGTTGTGCGGTGGGCGGGTCGAGGGCGTCCAGCAGGCCGAGGGTGAAGGGGGCGACGGCGGCGCGGGTGGGGCTGATCCGGGCGGTGGCGATGGCGTCGTAGGCCAGGGCGAAGCCGGTGGCGGCGTCTTCGAGGGGCAGCGTGGGGCTGATGCCCAGGCTCAGCTTGTGGCTGCGGTCGGCAACCAGGGCCCGCAGGGCGGTGACGGCCGGTGCTTCCGGCAGGTCGGGGTCGCAGTGCGGGGCGACGGTGATGATGTGTCCGTCGAAGGCGGGGCACCGTACGGCGAAGCCGGTGTCGGACAGCAGGGTCTCGACTCGGGGGAACATCCCGTCGCGGGAGGTGCCGGCGCAGTCGATGATGGCGATCTGGACGTCGTCCGTGTCGAGCAGGTAGGGCGAGAGGGGCCCCAGGATGCGCTGGGCGGGTTCCACGTGGCCGGTCATCAGGGCTTGGAACGCGGCCAGGCGTACGGCGTGCAGGGTCTCGGCGAGCACGGTGCCGCCTGTGGGTACGGACGGGTGCCGACGGATCGTGAGGACCGTGGCGGCTCGGGCCAGCAGCTCCCGGTCGGAGGTGCTGAATGGGTGGTGGCGGCGGGCGGTGAGGAGGCGGTCGTCGTCCCGGAGGGGGTGGGTGGAGGTGAAGGTGCTGTCCACCGCGGGGAGCACGGCGGTGGGGAGCTGAAGGCTCACTTCCGCGTCCAGCTGGCGGGCCAGCCAGTCCAGGAGCACACCGGCCGGGGGGCTGTCGTTGTCGAGGTGGTCCAGGAGACGGGCGAGGCGGGCGGCGTGCCGGTCGGCTGCCTGCCGGCGGTGTTCGGTGATCTGCGGGATCAAGGTGTGGCGCCAGGTTGCCACGGGTGCGCCGGAGGTGAGCAGCGGGAGTGCCGCGTGACGAGCGGCTTCGACCAGTGGCCGTTGCGGGTGGGGCGGCGCGTCGGCCGCGAGGATCAGGCCGGCCGCGCCTTGGTCGGCCAGGTACCGCAGCCAGACGGGTGCCTGCCCGAGGTCGATCGTGCCGGGTGACCAGACGAGGAGCGTGCCGGACGGCCGGGCGGGGTGGTCGCCTGGCGCGAGCAGTGCGGCACGGTCCACGACCCTGTCGTCGGTGACGGCGGTGTGCAGGGGCTGCAGAAGGTACTCGGGCTGGCGGGTGAGGGCCGCGAGTGTGAGCATCACGTCTCCTCCGACGGGGTGGGGCGGCAAGGTTATCCGGGATGCCGGGTCGCGCAGTGCACGCGTGCTGTGCATCCTGCGGAAAGTAGTGCAGGTGTGGCGTAGTAAGCCCCGTCGAAGATCCTTACGCTGATCCACACCCGGCGGACGGTAACAGGCCGCCGCCGCAAAGCAATTGAAGTGGGGATACCTATGCTTCCGGGTTTCGTGAGCGTTCACCTGAACCAGGCCCCGGTGTCGGACACTCGGGTCAACGAGCACATTACGATGCGCCGGCTGAAGGATGGCACGCCGAACGACCCCAGCGTGATCATGTTGCTGGAGTTCGCGCCGGGCGCGCGGTTCGGCGAGGACCGGCACTCGGTCCGCGAGATCGTTCACGTGCTCAAGGGCGAGTTCGGCGACGGCACGAACGCCTGGCCGGTCGGCACGCTGCTCTGCGCCGAGCCCGGATCGGTGCACTACCCGCAGTCGGCGACCGGCTGCACGATCCTGGTCGTCCACCCTGACGGCGAGGACGCCTGACCGGATTCGCGGGGCGTTCCGCCCCACTGCCCTGTAGGCGGTTTCTAGGGGTCGTTGCAACACGTGGTCGGTTGTCTAGGCCGCGAGGAGTTTAGCCAGACGCTCGGCTGGGGTTTCCCAGCCGAGCGTT
>NZ_JBEOWY010000092.1:0-11956 GCF_040296285.1 Kitasatospora sp. NPDC002227 | reverse complement strand
AAACGCTCGGCTGGGAAACCCCAGCCGAGCGTCTGGCTAAACTCCTCGCGGCCTAGACAACCGACCACGTGTTGCAACGACCCCTAGAAACCGCCATCTCGCTCCGGGCCCTGTCCCGTCTCAGGAGGCCGCGGTGAGCAGCCGGCGGAGCAGGTCGTTGAGGGTCTCGACCTCCGCCTGGGTGAAGGTGTCGAGGACGGTCTGCTGGGCGATCAGCCCGGCGCCGACGGCCCGGTCGATCAGTTCGAGGCCCTCCGGGGTGAGGGTGACCCGCAGGGCGCGCCGGTCGGTGGGGTCGGGGGAGCGGGTGAGCAGCCCGGCCTTCTCCAGCTTGTCGAGCCGCCCGGTCATGCCGCCGGTGGTGAGCATCAGGGTGGCCGTCAGCTGCTTGGGCGAGAGGGCGTACGGCTCGCCGGAGCGGCGCAGGGTGGCGAGCACGTCGAACTCGCCCCTGCTGATCCCGTACGCCGCGTACGCGCGCTCGGTGCGGTCGCCGACCGCCTTGGCGAGCCGGTAGATCCGCCCGAAGGTGGCCATCGCCGCGGTCTCCAAGTCCGGGCGGACGCACTGCCACTGGGCGGTGATGACGTCCACGGCGTCGGGGGCGGGGTCTACGGGGGCGGGGGTCGGAGGGGAAGAGCTCATGGGAGGAGTCTTGCACAGCGGTCGCTTGCGAGAAAGTAGCTTACAAATAAGTAGCTTGGTGCTAAGTTACTTTCATGCGTTCGAATCAGCGTCGCTTCCCGGGCGAGCTCAAGCTCCTCACCGCCATGGCCGTCGATGCCATCGGCAACGGCATGTACATCCCCTTCACGATCGTCTTCTTCCGCCATGTGACCGACCTCCCGCTCGCGGTCATCGGCCTGGTGCTCACGATCACCGGCCTGGCCGGGATGGCCGCACTGCCCCTGGTCGGCTCGCTGGTGGACCGCTACGGTGCCCGGCGGGTGCAGCTCGCGCTCTACCTGGTGCGCGGCGTGGGCTTCGTCGCGTACCCGTTCTCCGGCTCGCTGGCGGCCTTCTTCGTGGTCTCGCTGGTCACCGCGGCCGCGACCCGGGGCTTCCCCGCCGCCCAGCAGGCCCGGATCGGCGAGCTGGTCTCGGGCGCGGACCTGGAGCGGCTGAACGCCCTCGGCCGCAGCCTGGTCAACGGCGGCCTCGGCGCGGGCAGCCTGCTGGCCGCGCTGCTGGTCGGCTACGCGGGCGGCACCGGCTACACCGTCGCGGCGCTGGTGAACGCGGCGAGCTTCTTCGTCGCCGGCGTGCTCGCCTGGGGCGTGCCGGAGCGGGCTCGGTCGGAGCAGCCCCTCGAGCCGAAGCAGGCGGTGGCGGCGGAGCAGATCGGGTACCGCGCGGTGCTGGCGGACCGTCCGTTCCTCGGGCTGAGCACCGCGAACTTCCTGATCTCGCACGGGTACGCGGCGCTCTCGGTCCTGCTGCCGGTCTACCTGACCGAGGTGCTGCGGGAACCCCAGTCGCTCACCGGTATCGCCTTCGCGGTCAACACCGTCATGTGCGCGGGGCTCGGGGTGCCCGCCGGGCGGCTGGTGCAGCGGTTCGGCAGCCGCAACCGGGCGGCCGCGACGGGGGCGGCGCTCTTCGCGGCGGCCTTCGTGGCGGACGCGGCGCTCGGCCTGGCGGCGCCCGGTTCGGGGTGGGTGACGGCCGGTGTGCTCGCCGCGGTGGCGCTCGCCACCTTCGGCGAGGTGGTCCACAACCCTGCCGCCCAGGCCCTGGTCACGGCGGCGGCCCCGCCGGCCCTGCGCGGCCGCTACATGGCGACCTACCAGCTCTCCTGGTCGCTCTCGGCGGCGATCGCGCCCTCGCTCTTCACTGGCCTGATGGCGCTGGACGGCCGCCTGCCCTGGCTGGTCCTGGGGGCCGGCGTCGCGGCCGGCGGGGCGCTGCTGCTCCGCCTGGAGAAGCACCTCCCGGAGGAGGCGGTCCGGGCCCCGAAGGAGGCCAAGGTGCCAGTGGCCGCTTGACGGCAAGGGGCGCGAGGAACCGCGCGAAGCCGGAAGGTGACAGGTCGCTGCCTTCCGCGCTCGCGCGGTTCCTCGCACCCCTGGTGGTGCAACCGGACGTGGTGCAGCCAGGCGTCAGTCGACCTCGGCGACGGCCTCCGCGAACTGGGCCTGGTAGAGGCGGGCGTAGGCCCCCTCGGCGGCGATCAGTTCGTCATGGCTGCCCTGCTCGACGATCGAGCCGTTCTCCATGACCAGGATCACGTCGGCGTCCCGGATGGTGGAGAGGCGGTGGGCGATGACGAAGCTGGTCCGGCCGGTGCGCAGGGTGGCCATGGCCCGCTGGATCAGCACCTCGGTACGGGTGTCGACCGAGCTGGTCGCCTCGTCCAGAACGAGGATCGAGGGCTGGGCGAGGAAGGCCCGGGCGATGGTGATCAGCTGCTTCTCGCCCGCGCTGACCCCGGTGCCCTCGTCGTCGAGGACGGTGTCGTAACCCTCCGGGAGGGTGCGGACGAACCGGTCCACGTGCGCGGCCTTCGCCGCCTCGATCACCTGCTCGCGGGTGGCCGACTCCGCCCCGTACGCGATGTTGTCGGCGATCGAGCCGCCGAACAGCCAGGTGTCCTGCAGCACCATGCCGATGCCCGAGCGCAGGTCCTCGCGGGACATCGCGGCGATGTCCACCCCGTCCAGGGTGATCCGGCCGCCGCTGACCTCGTAGAAGCGCATCAGGAGGTTGACCATGGTGGTCTTGCCCGCGCCGGTCGGGCCGACGATGGCCACCGTGTGGCCCGGCTCGACCTTGAGGGAGAGACCGTCGATGAGCGGCTTCTCCGGCTCGTAGCGGAACGAGACGTCCTCGAAGGAGACCCGGCCGCGCAGCTCCGCCGGGCGCTCCGGCATGGCCGGCTCCGGGCTCTGCTCCGGCGCGTCGAGGAGCTCGAAGACCCGCTCGGCGGAGGCCACCCCGGACTGCACCAGGTTGGCCATCGAGGCGACCTGGGTGAGCGGCTGGCTGAACTGCCGGGAGTACTGGATGAAGGCCTGCACGTCACCGATCGACAGCGCGCCGCTGGCGACCCGCAGACCGCCGACCACCGCGACCAGCACGTAGTTCAGGTTGCCGATCAGCATCATGGCCGGCTGGATGATGCCCGAGATGAACTGCGCCTTGAAGCTGGCGGCGTAGAGCTCCTCGTTCTCCTTGGCGAAGGTCTCGGCGGACTCCTTCTGGCGCCCGAAGACCTTCACCAGCGCGTGGCCCGTGTACATCTCCTCGATGTGGGCGTTGAGCGCGCCGGTGCTCTTCCACTGCGCGATGAACTGCGGCTGGGCGCGCTTGCCGACCTTGGTGGCCACCACCACCGAGGCGGGCACCGAGACCAGCGCGATCACCGCGAGCAGCGGGGAGATCCAGAACATCATCGCCAGCACGCCGACGATGGTCAGCAGCGAGTTGACCACCTGGCCCATTGACTGCTGCATCGACTGGGCGATGTTGTCGATGTCGTTGGTGACCCGGCTGAGCACCTCACCGCGCGGCTGCTTGTCGAAGTAGCTGAGGGGCAGCCGGGAGAGCTTGGCGTCCACCGACTCGCGGAGCCGGTAGACGGTCCGCTGGACAACCGTGGCGGCCAGGCGGGACTGGAAGATGCCGAACACGGCTGAGGCGAGGTAGATCCCCAGCACCCAGAGCAGCACGGTGCCGATGGCGTCGAAGTCCATCCCGACACCGGGGGTGAAGGGCACCGTGTTGAGCAGGTCGGCGATGTTGCCCTTGCCGCCGGCCCGCAGCGCCTCGATGATCTGCTGCTTGGTCACGCCGGGGCGGTCGTTCTGCTTGCCCACGATGCCCGCGACGATCAGGTCGGTCGCGTGGCCGAGGATCTTGGGAGCGACCACCGAGCAGGCCACCGAGAGCGTGCCGAGCAGGAACAGCCCGTACAGGCGGGCCCGCTCGGGACGCATCAGGCGCAGCACCCGGCGGCTGGAGCCCTTGAAGTCCATCGACTTCTCGGTGCCCTGGCCGCCCATGAAGCGGCCGGGCCCGGCCGGCCCCCGGCGGGCGGCGGCGGCCTGCGAGTCGGTGGCCACCTTGGGGGCGTCCTTGGACAGCTGAGCCGGCTTCGACGGCTTGGACGGGGTACTCACGCCGCCTCCTGCTCGGTGAGCTGGGAGAGCACGATCTCCCGGTACGTGGGGTTGTCGGCCATCAGCTCGTGGTGGGTGCCGGAGCCGACGACGGCGCCTTCGTCCAGCACCACGATGCGGTCGGCGTCGCGGATGGTGGAGACGCGCTGGGCGACGATCACCACGGTGGCCTCGGCGGTCTCGCGGCCGAGCGCCTTGCGGAGCTTGGCGTCGGTGGCGTAGTCGAGGGCCGAGAAGGAGTCGTCGAAGAGGTAGATCTCGGGCCGCCGCACCAGGGCTCGGGCGATGGCCAGGCGCTGGCGCTGGCCGCCGGAGACGTTGCTGCCGCCCTGGGCGATCGGGGCTTCGAGGCCGAGTTCGAGCTTCTCCACGAAGTCCTTGGCCTGGGCCACCTCGAGGGCGTGCCAGAGTTCTTCGTCAGTGGCGTCGGGGCGGCCGTAGCGAAGGTTGCTGGCGACCGTGCCGGTGAACAGGTACGGCTTCTGCGGCACCAGGCCGACGGTTTCGGCGAGCAGCGCGGGGGAGAGGTCGCGCACGTCCACGCCGTCCACCAGGACGGTGCCGCCGGTGGCGTCGAAGAGCCGCGGCACCAGGCCGAGCAGGGTGGACTTGCCGCTGCCGGTGGAGCCGATCACGGCGGTGGTGCGGCCGGGCTCGGCGAGCAGGTCGATCTCGCGCAGCACCGAGGCCTCGGCGCCGGGGTAGCGGAAGTCGACCCCGCGCAGCTCGAGGTGGCCCCGGCGGCCCAGCTCGGTGACGGGCGCGGTCGGCGGCACGACACTGGAGTCGGTGCCGAGCACCTCCTGGATGCGCTCGGCGCAGACCTCGGCACGCGGCACCATCATGAACATGAAGGTGGCCATCATGACGCTCATCAGGATCTGCATCAGGTAGGACAGGAAGGCGGTCAGTGCGCCGATCTGCATCCCGCCGCTGTCGATCCGCTGGGCGCCGAACCACATCACGGCGACGCTCGCGAGGTTCACCACCAGCATCACGGAGGGGAACATGAAGGCCAGGATCCGGCCGACCCGCAGGCTGACGTCGGTCAGCTCCTGGTTGGCCGAGCCGAACCTGTCCTGCTCGTGACCGTCCTTGACGAAGGCGCGGATCACCCGGATACCGGTGATCTGCTCGCGCAGCACCCGGTTGACCACGTCGATCCGGCTCTGCATGGAGCGGAACTGCGGGCGCAGCTTGCGGACCAGCAGGGTGACCACGGCGCCGAGGACGGGGACGACCACGACCAGCAGGCCGGAGAGCGGCACGTCCTGCTGGAGCGCCATGATGATGCCGCCGATGCACATGATCGGCGCGGCGACCATCAGGTTGAAGCCCATCAGGGTGAGCATCTGGACCTGCTGGACGTCGTTGGTGGTGCGGGTGATCAGGGAGGGCGCCCCGAACTGGCCCAGCTCGCGGGCGGAGAAGCTCTGCACCCGGTCGAAGACCTCGGCCCGCAGGTCGCGGCCGACGGCCATCGCGGTGCGGGAGCCGTAGAAGACGGCCCCGATCGAGCAGAGGGCCTGGGCGGCGGTGACGCCGATCATGGCTCCGCCGATGGCCATGATGTAGCCGGTGTCCCCCTGGAGGACGCCCTTGTCGATGATGTCGGCGTTGAGGGTCGGCAGGTACAGCGCGGCGATGGTCGAGACGAGTTGGAGCACGACGAGCAAGGCGATCGGTTTGCGGTACCGGGCCAGACGGGCCCGGAGAATAGTGATCAGCACTGAAGCACTCTCGTTGTCGGCTGGGGGATTCGCATCCCATTTTCATACTTCGCGGCGGCTTCAGAGCGGCTTTGCCGCGGCCCGACCCGTCGCCTTGTAGCGTCCATTGCACTGCCGGTCCGCCCAGGTGTCAGCTGCGGCTACCCCCTTACGGAACGGCTCCGTACCCCCTAGGCTGCTGATTGCCCTCTTGTTACTCGCTGGTTAACAAGGTTGGTTACCGTGTTAACCGCCAAGACGGCCGGTCGGCGCCCCCCTCATGCCGCCGCCGCTCACCCACGGCCACCCGCCCCCCGGAGGTCCTCGTTGAGTTCCGCGCAGTCCATGATCGAGCGACGCCCGGTGTCCGTGGCGCACCTTTTCCTCAGCAGGGTAGAGGCCACTCCTGATGCCGAGGCGTACCGGTACCCCGTGCCGGTCGACGAGCACGCGGCCGACGGCGCGCCCGGCGCCGAGCAGTGGCGCTCGCTGACGTGGGCGCAGACCGCCGAGCGGGTCAAGGCGGTGGCCGCGGGTCTGATGTCGCTCGGCACGGAGACCGAGGACCGCGTCGCGCTGGCCTCGGCGACCAGACTGGAGTGGATCATCGCCGACCTGGGCAACATGTGCGCCGGGGCCGCGACCACCACCGTCTACCCGAGCACCAACGCCGAGGAGACGGCCTTCATCCTGGCCAACTCCGGCAGCAAGGTGCTCTTCGCCGACACCGTCGGCCAGCTGGTCAAGGTGGTCGAGCAGCGCGAGCAGCTGCCCGAGCTGACCACCGTGGTGCTCTTCGACCGCCCGGCCGAGCTGCCTGAGGCGCCCGGCATCACCGTGCTCTCGCTGGCCGAGCTGGAGCAGGCCGGCGCCGCGTACCTGGCCGAGCACCCGGACGCGATCACGAAGTCCGTGGACGCGCTCGAGCCCGAGCAGCTGGCCACCCTGATCTACACCTCCGGCACCACCGGCCGCCCCAAGGGCGTGCGCCTGGTGCACGACTGCTGGGCGTACGAGGGCGTGGCCCAGCAGGAGAGCGGGCTGCTGCGCTCGGACGACATCCAGTTCATGTGGCTGCCGCTCTCGCACGTCTTCGGCAAGACGCTGATCTCCGGCCAGATCGCCACCGGCCACGTGATGGCCGTGGACGGCCGGGTGGACCGGATCATCCACAACCTGCCGGTGATCCGCCCGACCCTGATGGCCTCCGCGCCGCGCATCTTCGAGAAGGTCTACAACGGCATCGCGGGCAAGGCCCGGGCCGAGGGCGGCGCCAAGTACAAGATCTTCATGTGGGCGGCTCGCGTGGCTCGCGAGCACGCCCGGATCAGCCAGGAGACCCGGATCGCCACCGGGAAGGCGAGCGTGCCGTTCGGCCTCGGGCTGCAGCACACGCTGGCCGACAAGCTGGTCTACGCCAAGATCCGCGCCGCCTTCGGCGGGCAGCTGCGTGGCTCGGTCTCCGGCTCGGCGGCGCTCGCCCCCGAGATCGGCTTCTTCTTCCTCGGCGCCGGCGTGCCGATCCTGGAGGGCTACGGCCTGACCGAGACCAGCGCCGGCTCCACCGTCAACCGGGCCGAGGACGTCCGGGTCGGCACCGTCGGCAAGCCGCTGCCCGGCACCGAGGTCCGGATCGCCGAGGACGGCGAGATCCTGCTGCGCGGCCCCGGCGTCATGCGCGGCTACCACAACCTCCCGGAGCAGACCGAGGAGGTCCTCGAAGCCGACGGCTGGTTCCACACCGGCGACATCGGCGAGGTGGTCAAGGACGGCTACCTGCGGATCACCGACCGCAAGAAGGACATGTTCAAGACCTCGGGCGGCAAGTACGTCGCGCCCAGCGAGGTCGAGGGCAAGTTCAAGGCGATCTGCCCCTTCGCCAGCAACATCCTGGTGATCGGCAACGGCCGCAACTTCTGCACCGCGCTGATCGGCCTGGACGAGCCGGTGATCATGCAGTGGGCCGCCGAGCACGGCCTCGCGGGCAAGAGCTACGCCGAGGTGGCCGCCGACCCGCAGACGGTGGCGCTGATCGAGGGCTTCGTCAAGCGCCTCAACGGCGATCTGCAGCGCTGGCAGACGATCAAGAAGTTCACGCTGCTCCCGCGTGACCTCGACATCGAGCACGGCGAGCTGACCCCGAGCCTGAAGATCAAGCGCCCGGTGGTCGAGAAGAACTACGCCGAGGCCGTGGCCGGGATGTACGCGGGCGCCAACGAGGCGTGAGCCCTGCCTGAGGTCCGGTACGGCGTTCGCGCGCCGTACCGGACAATGGGGGTATGCCCTCCGCACTCCCCGACGGCGAAGCCGTGCCGCACGACGGTTCCCTGCCCGCCCACGCCCTGACCGGCCTAGGCGAGCGGCCCTTCGGCTTCTACCTGCACGTGCCGTACTGCGCCTCGCGCTGCGGCTACTGCGACTTCAACACCTACACCGCCACCGAGCTGCGCTCCTCGGGCGCCGTCGCCTCGCAGGAGACGTACGCGGGCAATCTGGTGGAGGAGGTCCGGCTGGCCCGCCGGGTGCTGGGTTCCACCGATCTCCCGGTGCAGACGGTTTTCTTCGGCGGGGGTACGCCGACCCTGCTGCCCGCCACCGATCTGGTGCGCGCGCTGGCGGCGATCCGGGACGAGTTCGGGCTGGCCGCCGATGCCGAGGTCACCACCGAGGCCAATCCGGAGACCGTCTCACCTTCGTACCTCGCCGAGCTGCGCGAGGGCGGCTTCAACCGGGTCTCCTTCGGCATGCAGAGCGCCAAGTCGCACGTTCTGCAGTTGCTCGACCGCCACCACACCCCCGGCCGCCCCGAGGCCTGCGTGGCCGAGGCCCGCGCGGCCGGCTTCGAGCACGTCAACCTGGATCTGATCTACGGTACCCCCGGCGAGTCCGACGACGACTGGCGCGCCTCGCTGGACGCCGCGATCGGCGCCGGGCCCGACCACGTCTCCGCGTACTCGCTGATCGTGGAGGACGGGACGAAGCTGGCGGCGCGGGTCAAGCGGGGCGAGCTGCCGATGATCGACGACGACGTGCACGCCGACCGGTACCTGATCGCTGAGGAGGCTCTCTCGGCTGCGGGCTTCGAGTGGTACGAGGTCTCCAACTGGGCCACCACCGACGCCGGGCGCTGCCGCCACAACGAGCTCTACTGGACCGGCGCCGACTGGTGGGGCGCCGGCCCCGGCGCCCACAGCCACGTCGGCGGCGTGCGCTGGTGGAACGCCAAGCACCCCGCCGCCTACGCCCAGGCCCTGGCGGAGTCCCGTACCCCCGCCCTGGGCCGGGAGGTGCTGCCGGAGGAGGACCGCCGGGTCGAGCGCATCCTGCTGGAGCTGAGGCTGAAGGAGGGCTGCCCGCTCTCGCTGCTGGCAGCGGACGGGCTGGCGGCCGCCGAGCGGGCGGTCAAGGACGGGCTGCTGGACACGGCGTCGTTCGCGGCCGGCCGGGCGGTGCTGACGCTGCAGGGCCGCCTGCTGGCGGACGGCGTCGTGCGTGACCTGGTGGACTGATTGTCGTTACGGTAGTTGCAGCCGTCCGAGGGAGCGTTCGATGACCGCCGTGGATGACCGCACGACAGCGATCTACGAGAGCCTTGAAGTCCCCGAGGGGTACAAGGCTGAGCTCATCAGGGGCGAAATCGTGATGATGGCGGGGCCCGACCGGGTCCACAACTGGATCGTGGAGTCGATCCTCGACCAGATCCCCCGCACCGACTGGCACCGTGCCCAGACGCAGGACATCGCCATCCCAGAGCAGGCCAGTGAGCCGCAGCCTGACCTGGTCGTCTACGAGCGCGGCTCGGTCGAAGGCCCGGGGCGGCTGATTCCGTCCGCTGCGGTGACGATGGTGGTCGAGGTGGTCTCGAAGACCAGCGGCCACCGGGACTACCAGGAGAAGCGGCAGCTGTACGCGGAGGGCTCGATCCCGGTGTACCTGATCGTTGATCCGATCGAGGGCGTCTGCCTACTGCTCACTGAGCCCAGCGACGGGATGCCGTCGGGGGTGTCGGACTACCGCTCGGCGCGGACCACCAAGTTCGGCGAGCCGATCGCGGTGGACGCGCTGGGCCTCACTCTCGACACCAGCGAGTTCCAGACCTACTCCTCCTGAGCGGTCACGAAGTCGATCAGCTGCTCGACCCTGCCGAGCAGGGCGGGCTCCAGGTCCTTGTAGGAGTTGACCGAGGCGAGGATGCGCTTCCAGGCGGCGGGGGTGTCGACCGGCCAGCCGAGGCGGCGGCAGATGCCCTCCTTCCAGGACTCCTCGAAGGGCACGTCGGGCCAGCCGGGGATGCCGACGCTTGCGGGCTTCACCGCCTGCCAGATGTCGATGTAGGGGTGGCCGACGATCAGTACGGCATCGCCGGTGACCTGGGCGGCGATGCGGTGCTCCTTGGTGCCGGGGAGCAGGTGGTCGACCAGGACGCCGAGGCGGCGGCCGGGGCCGGGGGAGAAGGCGGCGACGATCGCGGGGAGGTCGTCGATGCCCTCCAGGTACTCGACCACCACGCCCTCGATCCGCAGATCGTCGCCCCAGACCCGCTCGACCAGCTCGGCGTCGTGCCGGCCCTCGACGTAGATCCGGGACTCACGGGCCACCCGGGCCCGTGCGCCGGGCACGGCGATCGAGCCCGAGGCGGTCACGCGCTTCACCGGCGCGGCCGAGCGGTCGGGCCGGACCAGGGTGACCACCTTGCCCTCCAGCAGGAAGCCGCGCGGGGCCATCGGGAAGACCCGCAGCTTGCCGAAGCGGTCCTCCAGGGTCACGGTGAAGCCCTCGGCGGTCTTCTCGCACCGCACCACCGCCCCGCAGAAGCCGCTCGCGGCCTCCTCGACCACGAGGTCCCGCTCGGCGGCGATCTCGGGGGCGGGAGCCTGGTTCTTCCAAGGCGGAGTCAGGTCCGGTCCGTAACTGCGCATCCGGCGATCATACGAGCCGTCAGGCCGCCGCCGGGCCCAGCGCCGCGTGCAGCTCCGCGTACGTGGGGGCCAGCAGGCGCAGGCGGGCCGCCGCTGCCTGGTCGTCGCCGTGCACCAGCGGGTACTGCAGGCCGCCGAGGAGCCGGGCCTGACGCTGGGTGACGGCGGCGGCGTCCGACAGCCCGAGTGAGGCCAGGCAGACCGCCGCGTCGTTCAGGCGGCGGGCTCCGACCCGTACGCCGAAGGCGGTGAGCAGCGTGCGGATGCCGGGCGGTGTGCCCTGGGCGACCAGCTCGGCGAGCGCCTCGACGGCGGCGGCCCCGCCCAGCGAACCGGGCGGCATGGGCAGCTCGTCCCGCCCGGCCAGCCACCGTGCGGCCCTGGGCAGCGACCGCCGGAGCGCATCAAGAGGCGCGACCAGGCGTTGGCGCACGAAGTCGGTCCGCAGGACGAACGGCGCGTCGATGTAGCTGATCCCCTTCCCCTCCCAGGCGCCGAGGAAGGCCTGGGCGGGCATGGTCGCGTACGGGTGGCCGTGGGGGTCGTGGAGCTCGACCTCGTCCTGGTCGGCGGCGAGCACCACCACGTAGTGGTCGCCGCCGCCGTCGTTCGGGGTGCCGGGCTGGTACAGCAGCAGGCCCATGTCCACCGGACCGACCAGAACGGGCCCCCGCGAGCAGGCGGCTCGCAACCGGTCCAGCGCCTCGGCCGGGGTGCCGCCGTCGCTGCGCTCGCAGCTCCAGCCCAGCAGCTCGACCGCGGCGTCCAGGCCGGTCTCGGGGTGCCAGCCGTAGGGGTCGAACAGCGGCAGCGAGCCGGCGATGAGCTGGGCACCGAACGGTGAGCCGGTGAGCGTTTCGATCACGGCGGTGGACGGAGCGTCCTGGCCCAGCATCATGGCCAGTGAGTTGGTGAAGCAGTACGGTCCGGAGCCGGTGTAGCCGAGCACGGAGAACCCTTCGTGGTGTGGGGCCGCACCGGAGGCTCACCGGGCGGACGGGAACAGCCAACCCCCTCACACGGTGTCAGGGTCAACCGCCCCCGCCCGGGAGCTCAGAGTCGCACCAGGTGGACAGTGTGCGGAGTCCCGTCGGTGGCGTGCACGGTGACGATGTCCGGGTCAGACACCCCATGACGTTTGAGGTCAAGCGGCATGGAGGTGGGCGTGGTGCGACCAGGCGGTCGCTTCGTCGTATCGGGTGCGGGTCTT
>NZ_JBEOWY010000091.1:0-12460 GCF_040296285.1 Kitasatospora sp. NPDC002227 | reverse complement strand
CTCGACAACTACACGGTCTTTGATCACCCCGAGCATGCCCACTGGTCAGGTGGGCACACCGGGAAGCTCCAAGATCCCCGACAGAGTCAAGCTGAGACCACGCCCGCATCTTCCTCCCCTTCCGCCGCTCGCGGAACAGTGCGGCAGCAGGCCGCGCTGCGGGCCCAGCCAGATTCGAAGGCGCCGGCCCTATGATCCAGAAGCCAGGAAGTTCCCGTGCCCGAGGCGGTCTCCGTGCCCGACACCCAGGACAGCCCGGAGGACAGCCGCATTGCCCCGGACTTCTCCTTCTTGGAGGAGCACATCGACCGGCGGCTTGCGGCCCATGAAGCGGTCGACGCGGTCGCCCGCCGCTACGCCACCCTGCTCTCCGAGGAGCAGACTTCGCCGACCGGGGACGAGGCCCGGCTGGCCGATCTCCAGGCCGGCCATACCGCCGCGCTGCACGAGCTCGACCGCCTGCCGGGCCTGAGCGCGGAAGAGCTGACGCGGGTCGCGGCCCACTACGCAGCCCTGCGACAGCGGCTCTCCGCAGCGTAGGCCTCAGCAGCCGGTGCGCGGCAGGGCGGGCAGCACCCGGCCGGAACGCCCCGGGTCGGCTTGACCTGGCATCAGGCACCGTCCCAGGGCGGTGATCTCCTCCAGCTCGGCCCGGTGCTGCGGCAGCGCGGCCAGCAGCGCCCGCTGGACGGTGAGGAACCGCTGCGCCTCGTCGGAGGTGTAGGGGCGCAGCCGCTTGGCGGTCAGCAGTGCGGTCGGACCTTGGCCGGTGACTGGGTCGGCTGTCAGCGGGCCCCCGTCGCGGCCGGTGACGGTCAGCTGGTCGACGGCCGCGTGGCGTTCGGCGGCCGCGACGGTGTCGGCGACGGCCCGGTAGCAGGTGTCGTGCCCGGAGCTGGAGGTGAACCGGGCGTGGATCCCCAGGCGCAGGGCGGAGGCGTAGCGCAGGGCGGTGCCCTGGCGGCTGTCGGCGGCCCGGACGGCCAGCACCCGGAACTCGACCCAATACCCGGCCTGGTGGAACGCGGCAGCTCGGGCGAGGAGGGAGGCGGCGTTGCCGGGGGCGACCTCCAGGACCGCGTCGGCGCCGCTCTCCCGTACGAGCCGCTCGGCCTGCTCGGCCCACAGCCCGCAGTCGGTGCGGATCGTGCTGGCGGCGGTGCGCGGGTTCACGCGCAGCAGCGCGTCGTAGTCGGGATGGGCGTTCTTGAAGGTCTCGTTGGAGAGCCGGACCGAGCCCGGCAGTTCGGCGCGGGCGGTGTCGGCGGCGGCGGTCTTGCCCGCGCCGGGCTGCCCGATGACGAACACGGCGGTCGGCTGCGCGTTGCTGCTCGCCTGGAGGGGGCCGAGGCTGGGAAGGACGAGGCGGCGGAACAGCTCGGCGTGGTGGTCCGGGGCGAGGCGGTGGTAGTCGACCCCGCACGGCAGCGGGCTGGGTTGGGCGAGGCGCCGCACCGGCTCGGCCAGCGCCTGGGCGCGCGCGGGGGAGGCGTCGACGGCCAGGCGCTGGGCCCGGGTGAGCGGGCGGGTATGCATGCGCAGCCCGGCGGCGGCGAGCTGGTCCTGGAAGCGCGCGCTCTCCGCCGCGTCCCACCACCGGCGGTGCTCGGCGGTCAGTACGGCGGCCGCCCGGCTGCCCTGGGCCGGCTTCGGGCCCGGTGCGGGCTCGCTGCTGTAGAGGAGGCCGAGGCCGCGCCGTACGACGCTGACCCGGTCGACCAGGCGCTCGGACTCGGCCACCGCCAGGGTGCGCAGCAGCCCGGCGGTGCAGGCGTCGTGGTGGTCCCAGGAGACGAACCGCACCGCGCCGTCGCCGTCGCCCAGGTAGCGGTCGAGCAGGCCGAGCTGGCTCCAGGCGGCGGCAGTGGCGACCACCAGAAGCTCCACCCGGTACCGGGCCCGGCGGTAGGCGTCGGCGTCGGCCCGCAGCTCCTGCGGGCAGGCCAGCGCCGTCTCCACCACCGCGTCGAAGCGGCGCTCGCGCACCAGCTGCTCCATGGCGGCTTGCCAGCGCCGAATGTCGGCGCGCACCAGCGGCCCGGCGGTGCGCGGGTTCTCCGCGAGCAGCCGGGCGTAGTGGGGGTGGAAGGGCTTGTAGAGGTCGCTGCCGATTCGGACCGCGCCACCGCGCGCGCCGAGGGCGGCCTGGACCAGGTCCGCCGCTGTGCTCTTCCCCGCGCCGGGCTGCCCGGCCACCAGCACCACCACCGGAACCGCCTGCGGGACGGCACCAGTGGTGAAGGCGGGCGCGATCACCTCATCGAAGAGGCGGTCGGACTCGGCGGCCGGGAGGAGAACCTGCCCAGTGGACACCAGCTGCTCCTACGGAAGCGACGGGAAGAGGGGCGCCGCGATTCGGGGCGGTGCCCGGTGCGCGCTGCCGAAAGACTATAGGCTCAATGATAGCCAGTGGGTATCATTGAAGAATGTTGTATCAGACGCCCGAGCTCGACCCCGCCGACCGCGACGTGCTCGACCAGATCGACGCCAAGCGCGACCAGCTGCGCCACGCGGTCCAGCAGGCCCCAACCAAGTGGACCCAGGAGCTGCGCAAGGCGCTGACCGCCAGCGCGATCGCCGCCTCCAACACGATCGAGGGCTACAAGGTCAACGCCCTGACCGTCGCCGACCTGATCGACGGCGAGAGCGAGGTCGACGCCAGCGAGGAGGACAAGGCCGAGACCCTCGCCTACCGCCAAGCCATGACCTGGATCCAGTCCCTCCACGACGCGCCGGACTTCCGCTACACCAAGGAACTCCTCAACGGCCTCCACTGGATGCTCCAAGGCCACCACCACCCCACCAAGCTGGCCGGCCAGTGGCGCCGCGGCGCGGTGCGCATCACCGCCCCGGGCGACCCGCTCGCCACCGACTACGAGGGCCCGGACACCGAGCTCGTCCCCGGCCTCACCGGCGAACTCGTCGACTGGCTCAACGACGGCGACCTCGACGCCCACGTCCTGGTCCGCGCCGCTATGGCCCACCTCAACCTCGTCAAGATCCACCCCTGGACCGACGGCAACGGCCGGCTCTCCCGCTCGCTGCAGACCCTGCTGATCGCCCGCGGCGGCGTCCTGGCCCCGGAGTTCTCCTCGATCGAGGAGTGGCTCGGCCAGCCCGGCAACACCTGGGAGTACTACAAGGTCCTGCGTACCGTCGGCGGCCCCGTCTGGTCACCGGAGCGCGACACCCGGCCTTGGATCAAGTTCAACCTGCTCGCCTACCACCAGCAGGCCCAACGCGTGCAGCACCGCGTCGACCGCTCCAACCGCTGCTGGATCGCGCTCGAAGCGGACGCCGGACCGCTCGGCGTCACCGAACGGCAGGTCACCGCGCTCCACGAGGTCGCGATGGTCGGCCGGGTCCGCCGCGCCCGCTACGAGCGGGCCGAGGCGATCAACACCCAGCAGGCAACCCGCGACATCCAGTTCCTCACCCAGAGCGGCCTGCTCGAGGCGGTCGGCCAGACCAAGGCCCGCCACTATGTCGCCGGACCCCGCTTCCCCGCCCGGGTGCTGGAAATCGCCCACCAGCGCTACCAGCCGATCGACCCCTACGAGGCGGCCGCGAAGTAGTCCCATGGCCAGCCCGCGGCTCCGCCCGCTTTTGACGTGCATCGCGCGCGACCGCTCCGTATCCATCGTGCGCCTCGGGCGGAGGAGACCGGCAGCATGGCGCCTTCGGCGAACGGGTCGACAGGCCGTGGCCGCAGCGAGGTGGGCATGAGCGCCAGGGCCTGGGTGCCGATCGCGACCAGGTCGTCGCGGTACTGCGGCATCGCGGCGTGCAGCTCCCGCTGGACGGCCCAGAACCGTGCGGCTTCCTGCTCGGTGTAGGGGCGGGCCTGTTCGGCGAGCAGCACCAGTGCCGCCGCTGGGTGCTGCGGCCGGTGCCGGGCGGGGTTGCTGCGGTACAGCGCCGTGGTGTCCCGGCGGACCACCGTGAGCAGGTCGACCACGGCCTGCTCCTCGGCGGCCTTCACGACGTCGGCCAGGACGGCGAAGTGGGCGTCGTGGCCGGCGGCGGTGGTGAACCGGCCGGGCACACCGCGCCGGGTCAGCCGGGCGTACCGGTGGGCGGTGCCCTGCCGGGAGTCGGCGGCGCGGACGGCCAGGACGAGGAGCTCGACCCGGTAGCCAGCCCGCTGGTACGCCTTGGCGGCCGCCACGAACGTGTCCGGGTCGGACGGGGTGGTCTCGATCACGAGATTCCCGCGTCGCTCGCGCACGTAGGCCTCGGCCTTCGCCTGCCAGGCCCGGTAGTCGGTGCGGATCCGCTCCGATGCCCGGCGTGGATCGGTGCGCAGCAGCCGCAGGTAGTCGGGGTGCAGGACTTTGAAGTCGTCGCCGGACAGGTGCACCGGCCGGTGCAGGCTGCGGTGGACCAGACGGGAAGCCCGGGTCTTGCCCGCACCGGGCTGGCCGGCGACGAACACCACGACCGGCTTCTCCTGGGTAGTGACCGCGCTCAGCATGAGCGGCACGACCATCGCGTCGAAGACGAAGTCGTGCTCGTCCCGGGAGAGCTGGTGGTAGTTCACCCCGGGCGCCTGCCGGAGCGGCTGGGCAGTGCGGCGCACCGGCTCGGCCAGCGCGGCGGCCCGCTCGGCGTCCCGGCCCGCCGCCAGCGCCCAGTCCTGCGGGATCCGGGGATCGTGCACGCGGCGCTCGCACCCGGCCAGCTCCCGGCGGAACCGCCCGGTGGTCGCCGCGTCCCACGGGCGCCTGCGCTCGGCGACCACCGCGTGCGCGGCACGCGCAGAGCGCACCCACTGCCCGTCCGGGCCGAGCTCGTTGCCGTACACGACCTCCAGCACCGTCTCGGCGCTGCGCCGTACGACGAAGACCCGGTCGGCCAGGCGGCCGTCCTCGACGGCGGCGAGCGCGGTCACCAGGGCGGCGGCGCAGGCGTCGTGGTTGTCCCAGCCGACGTAGCGGGCCCGGCCTTCGACGGCCAGGCGCAGGTAGCGGTCGAGGACACCGAGCTGGCTGAGTGCCTCGGGCACGGCCAGAGCCACGATCTCGATCCGGTAGCCCGCCCGCCGGTACGCGGCGATCTCGGCGAGGAACTCCTCGGGCCTGCCGAGTGCCGCTTCCACCACGGCGTCGAACCGAGCCGCCCGCAGCCGGGCCTCCACCTCGGCCTGCCAGCCGTAGGTGTCGGTGCGGACCCGGACCCCGGCGGTGCGCACGTCCTCGGCGAGGAGTCCCGGGTAGTGGGGGTGGACGCCCTTGTAGGCGTCGCGGTCAACCCGCACCGCACCGCCCCGAGCTGCGAGCGCGGCGTGCACCAGATCCACCACGAGCGTCTTGCCACTGCCGGCCTGCCCGGCCACGAACACCACCACCGGCTTCTCCTGCGCCACCGCCCCGGCCAGCACGGCAGGCAGAACCTCCGTGGCAAGAACGCGCGCGCCCTCAGCCGCGCCCAGCCCGCCCCCCATTGCCTCCCCCAGCGGCACCTACGGCTCCAAGCGAGGGTCGTCGATGGAGACGGTGACGATCCCTGGCGGGTACACCTCCGGGTTGGCCGTCAGGATCAGGTGCTGCTGCGGACGCACCGGGGTGGGCAGACTCGTGGCGATCGCGTGAGCCAACTCCTGGCCGCCGTACCCGTCGCGGACCATGGTGGCCACCACCACGGCGGTACTCGCGTCCAAGAGCTCGAACTCCAGCGAGGGCAGCGCCATCACCGCGTGCGCCGCACCCTCGTCCTTGATCTCCGCCTCCACCAGGCACAGCACCGGCACCAGCAGATGCTGGAACGGACTGTGCA
Source organism: Kitasatospora sp. NPDC002227 (assembly GCF_040296285.1). Taxonomy (NCBI): domain Bacteria; kingdom Bacillati; phylum Actinomycetota; class Actinomycetes; order Kitasatosporales; family Streptomycetaceae; genus Kitasatospora; species Kitasatospora sp. NPDC002227. The sequence continues at coordinate 6,685 of NZ_JBEOWY010000091.1, read as the reverse complement.
GCGCGGAGTCCACGATCCGCTGCAGACGCTCGTGCCCGTCCGCGAGCGCCTTCAGGGCGCTGGAATCCAGAATGATCACGCGCTGCGCCTGGGGGCGACCTTGGCGCGCGCGTCCTCCGCGGCGATGCCGTAGACCCGCTGAAGCAGGTCCGGGCCCTGGTCCAGCTCGGTGTCGGTGAGGGTCATCCCGAAGTGCTCCCGCAGCAGCCGGCGCCCCTCCGCGACGCGCTCGGCGATCTGCTCCGCAGTGGGCTGCTGCTCCACCAGCAGGGCGACCTGGGCGCCGATCGTGGTGCCTTGGGCCGCCGCGAGGGCGGCCAGCCGGTCACGTGTATCAGGGGAGACCTTGATCGTCGCATCAGCCATACCGCGATGGTACACCGCTGGTACACTGGCGGTGTACCGCTCGTGTCGCCGCTACGTCAGCACTGTGGTGCCGACGGCGCGAGCCGGAAGTTCCAGCCGGAGTCACCAGAGGCGCTGCCACCCCCGAGGGAGTCGGTGAACGTGCCCCAGTACGTGTCGCGGTCGACAAGCCCACCCCAGTGGGTGTCGTCGGTGAGTCCGCCCCAATTGCTGTCGCCGGTCATCTCTGCTCTCCGATCTCGTGGTGTGTGCGGAGACTGTAGGCACGGCCTGGCGGCCTGTCAGCGCTTCTGCCCACGCAGTTGGTCGCCCGCCGGCAGCGGCAGAGAGCTTCTCGCAGGGCGTCCGGCCCGTCTACAGTGACGGGCAGGACACCGGGGAGCAGGGAGCTGACGTGGCGCGGACGATTGCGGCGGCCTTCCTGACCGACTCCACCTGGGGAGACGGTGACGCCAAGCCGGTGGTCAAGCCCACTCTGAACGTGGACGAGCTGCAGAGGCTCTTCCGGATGCGTCAGGGCAAGGAGTTCACCGTGACCATCGGCCCCGACGGCAAGGTCCGCCTGCGCTGACCACCGGGTCGGCTACGCGAGTCGGTCGGCGTCCCGTAGACCGGTGTAGGCGTCGAGGCGCTCGTCGTCCTCGGGGCGCAGCAGCAGTCCCGGGGCGTACCGGTCGCGGAATTGGGCATGCCAGGTGCGGTCGCGGGTAACCCACACCGCCGGGCCCGGGGAGTCCTCGAACTGGTCGGAGGTGATGTCAACGATCAGCCCGTCGCGCTCCAGCCAGGCATGGCTCTCCGGCAGCGCCGGCTTGTACGGCCGTTCGCCCGCCAGACACTTCCATCCGCGCAGGCCGTGGTCCTTGAGGTACTCGGTTAGGAGCAGCGAGGAGTCCAGACAGGCGCCGGTCGGAAAGTCCTGCAGGCCGACCAGTGATGAGGCTCGTTGAAAATGGCTGTGACACACATTTCGTGACAATTACGGAGGTGGGGCCAGCACGAGCGTCCGCAGCAGAGAGAAGGAGGCCCGACCGTATGAGCGGCGCTTGATGAGCTTGATCCTCGTAACCTGGCCCTCGACAGCACCTGAATTCCACTTGAGGGTAAGGCCGTTGATGACGGCGTCCCAGTCGTTCTGCAGGAAGGCAGCGAAGGACTGGATCGGTTGCGGGCCGTTGGCCAGGGCCCGGTCCATCCAGGTCGGCAGCTCGGAGCCGCGTCGTTCGCGGGTGATGGCGGCGAAGTCGCGGGCCAGCTCAGCGGCCACGGCAAGGTCTGGACAGGCGACCAGGACCTGGTCGAGTTGCGTGCGCTCGCCAGCGGTCAGGGAGTCGAAGCGACGCATGATCCAGGCCGCGATCCGGCGTGGCCTCGACCGTAGCGACGCCGCGGACCTTCTCGGTCCAGCCGCGGGCCAGGCCGGCGCCCTGGTGGAGGGTGCGGAAGCCGGGGGCGCTGTTGCCCGAGCGGCGGCGGGCGCTGGAAGAGATCGACCCGTGGTGGTGCCCCACCTGGCCGATCACCTGGCAGCGTGGGCGTGAGCGGGTGTTGATGGCTGAGTGCTGCCCGGCTTGGTGGCCGGGCAGCACTGATGTCGGTGTGGTGGGTCAGTTCGACAGGGTGCCGGTGATGGCGATGCCGTTGTGGTCGCCGGTGACGCCGGTCAGGTCGATCGCCCCCGCGCCGTCCCAGCTCGAGTCGAAGTGGCGGATGGTGTGCAGGACACGGTTGTCGCTCGTGACCGCGGCCAGCTGGAACTCGTTGTTGACACCCGCCGCACCGACCGACGTCACGGTCACCGGGCCGAGGACCGAGCTCAGGTCCGCGAACTTCTGCCAGGTCGCGTCCGCGAAACGGGCACCGTGGTACTGGTGCGCGCCGCCGTCGGTGGTGACCACGATCTGCACGTCGTTGCCGGCACCCGCCATCGCCACCGACGACACCGGCCCGGAGTAGCCGCCGGCCGCAGCCGCGACATCACCCCACTGCCCCCACGCCTGCGCCGTGCTGCGCACCGTGTGATAGGCCTTGCCGTCCGCGACCGCGATGACCTGCAGCTCGCCCTGCGAACTCGCGGCCGCCACCGCCGTGACCGTGCCCAGCTGGCCGGCCTGACCCTCGACGTCACCGAAACCGACCCACGAGCCGTCGGCGTGCCGGATCGCGTGCATTACCCGGCCGTTCGCGACCGCCAGGATGTGCAGATCCGTGCCGACGGACACTGCCGCGACCTGCGTCACGTTCGTCAGCGCGCCACCCGTGACACCGGACATGTCCGCGAACGGCTTCCACGTCCGGTCCGCGTTACGGATCGCGTGGTACAGCCGGCCGTCACCACCCAGCGCAACTACCTGGGTGTCCCCGTCCACACCCGCCGCCGCCACCGCGTGGACCCCGCCGATGCTGTTCGCCGCCGCCTGCACATCACCGAACCCCGTCCAACTCGCATTGCTCGACTCACGAGTCGCCTGGAACAGATTCGTCCCACCCTCCACGAACACCTGAGCCTTCCACGTCGCAGCCGGCGCAGGATTCCCGGAGGTGATGTTGTTGTAGCGGAGGCCGTAGTAGCCGAGGCTGTCCAGGTAGGAGCGGGTGTAGGTGGTGTATCGGGTCGGGTAGGCCGTGCCCGATTCCGTGTAGACGTTGGCAACGGTGTGGCTGCTGTCGGTCCAGCCGGCGAACAGGACGACGTGCTTCGCGCTGTTTATCGCGTCGCCGGGCTGGAGATCGTTGAGGCTGCCGAGCCGCGTCGAGACACTGGGAAGGGTGTCGGTGATCAGGCTGCTCGGCAGCTGCCAGGCCATCGAGATGAGTCCGGAGCAGTCCTCGCGGTAGCGGCCGCCGGTCGCGCTGTCGGCCCACCATCCGTAGGGAGCCTGGAGGCTGTTGGGGCTGTAGGGGACGGCATTGTTGACCCAGTCCTGGGCGCGTTGGAGGGCCTGGGAGCGGGTGACCGGGCCGCCGGGCGCGGCGCCGTTGCCGAGCGTGCCGGTGGAGGTGACCGACTCGCCGTTGGACACGACGGTGTCGGCGTGGGCGGGCACGGCGACCAGGACCGCGGAGGCGAGACCGGCGGAGAGCAAGGTGGCGACAACAGCGGTGCTGCGCTTACGAACAGACATGAGAGGTTTCCCGTCGGAAGATTGGATCTGATGTTTCGTCAGATGGGTGAATCGGGTGGGCTTGACCCGTTCCCGGGCTTGGACGGCTGCCCTGCAGGAGCAGCCGAGGCTTGGAATGGGGCGCGGCGGGCGTGCGAGATCTGCAGTGCGATGGGGGTGTCCCGTGAGGGGCAGGGCGCGTCCGGTGCGCGAGGCGTGGGTGGCCGGAGGGCCGCTCGGAGCGGTGGGAGCAGCCTGGCGTCTTACGGCGCGCGGGCTCCGCGGGCGGCGGTGGGGCCTGCGGCGGCGGACGCGGTCAGATGGTGTGGCGGTCGGGCTCCGTATCGGTGCCCGGGGTCAGGTATTGCAGGCGGAGGAGGGGCGAGGCCTGGTGGCAGCGGGCGTGCGCGCTGCAGGGTGCCGTGCACCGTGGGGCCAGCCGGGGCGGGTGGGGTGGGGGTGGGGAGGTAGAGGAGGAGGTCGGTGCGGTCGTTCTCGCTGCGGGCGGAGGCGTGTTGGAGTCCGTCGGCGAGGAGGGCGGGCCCTGGGGCGGCGAGGTGTCAGTGCGTGGCGTGGTCGCCGGTTGCCGGGTTCGGTTCCGGCGGCAGGTAGCGCTGATGCAGCCGAGGTGAGGCCTGGTGGCAGCGGGCGAGCAGGGCATCTGCCCGCTGCACGGCGTCGGGTGCCGCGAGGTGGGGCGGTGTCGGCGTGCGGGTGAGGAGGTAGAGGAGCAGGTCGATGCGGTCGTCCTCGCTGCGGGCTGAGGCGTGTTCGAGCCCGTCGGCGGGGAGGGCGTGGGCCCATAGGGCCCCGACGACCTCCGCCACCTCACCGACCCGGGCGGGCTCGGGGCGCCTGCGCCTCAGACTGGCGTAGACGACGTCCATGCCCGCATCACCCCCAAGTGAGGTTGTCGGCGGACACGACCTGGGCGGGGGCGGCCTGGGCGGCAGTCCCGGTAGCGGTCTGGGCGACGGCTGCGGAGGACAGGAGGGCGACGGCGCCCAGGGCGAGGGTGGCGACCGCGACGGCCTTGGCGATGCGGGTGCGGAACATGGCAGTGGTCCTGTTCGACTCGGTGGGGCTGACTGGTGGCTATGTACCGGTGAGGCGTCCCGCGGTTGACGCTTCGTCCGGTCGCCGTTCGGGGTGTTCCCTGCCGGCGATCAATAGCTTCGCCCAGGCGGGAACCCCCGGGAAGGGTTTCCGGCTGTCGCCAAGTCGCCTGGCGAGGTCACGACGTCAGATCATGTCCATGACATGAATCGCGGGCCGGAATGCCCGCCTTCGGGCGGAAGGGCCGACGGCACGGCGCACGGGCGGCGCGCCCCTGGCCGGACGCTCCCGGCAGCGGCCCGCATTCGCCCGGCCGTCACCCGGTACGGCTCAGCGCGCGCGGAGGCCGTTGAGGAGGTAGTCGACGCGGGCGGTGGTGCCGTCCGGGTCGAGGGGGGCGGTGCCGAGCAGGAGGCGGTAGTAGACGGGACCGAAGAGGAGTTCGACCATCGTCTGCGTCGGGACGTCGGCGCGCAGTTCGCCGGCCGTGACGGCGGCGTCGAGGCGTTCCTGCCAGCGCGCGGTGCGGGGTTCGAAGAAGCTGGTGCGCAGGTTCTCGGCCAGGCGGGTGTCGCTCTGGGCGTCGGCGATCAGGCCGCGCCAGATCGTCCCGAGCGGCGTGTTAAAGAGCAGCATCACGGCCCGCGTCGCCGTGGCGAGGTCGGTGGCGAGGTCGCCCGTGTCCGGGACCCGGGCGGCCGGTCCCGTTCGGTCGTTGAGGGCCTCGAGGAGGACGGCCGCCTTGCTGTGCCACCAGCGGTAGATGGTCTGCTTGCCGACCCCGGCGGCCTGGGCGATGGCTTCGACGGTGACCTTGGCATAGCCGTCCCGGATAGCCAGCTCGACGGCGGCGTCGAGGATGGCGCGGTGCGAGCGCAGGCTGCGCAGGTCGGGGTTTGGGGCTTGTGCCATCCACAGATTCTTTCACGAGACGCGTCGTCTCGTCTTGACGGCGGCGGCCCCGTTCCGCGAGCATGTGGGCGAGCGAGACGAGACGTACCGACTCGCTGTTCTGATCAAGCAAAGTACTGCGACGCCGGGGGGCTCACATCGTGCTGGAGACTCTCGGGTTGACCGCCACGGCGGGCGCCCTGTACGCGGCCATGCTCGACCGCCCGCGCATGGACGTCGACCAGCTGGCCGCGGCCTGCGACCTGAGCCCGGCCCAGGTGCACGACTGCCTCGACGAACTCGCCGCGCTCATGCTGGTGCGCGCCTCCAGCGAGCACCCCGGCCAGATGCGCGCCGTCAGCCCCGAGATCGGCCTGGCCGACGTGCTCGCCCAGCAGGAGGCCGAACTCGCCGCCCGCCAGGCCCAACTCGCCGCCTCCCGCGCCGCCGTCACCCGCCTGGTCGCCGACCGCGCCGAACACCGCACAGCCCACGGCGAACGCCTCCTCGGCATGGACGCCATCCACGCCCGCCTCGAACAGATGGGCCGCGACGCCCGAATCGAGGTCCTCGGCGTCCACCCCGGCCCCGCCATGCGCCCCGAAGACCTCGCCGCCGGACGCCCCGCCAACGCCGACGCCATCGCCCGCGGCGTCACCATCAAATCCCTCTACCAGGACGCCACCCGCAACGACCCCCACACCACCGCCTACGCCCACTGGCTCCTCAGCCTCGGCAGCGAGGTCCGCACCGCCCCCGTCATACCCCAGCGCCTGATCGTCGTCGACCGCACCCAGGCCCTGGTCCCCGTCGACCCGGCCGACACCCGCAAAGGCGCCCTGCACGTCACCGAACCCGGCATCCTCACCGCCCTGCTCGACCTGTTCGACCAGGCATGGAACACTGCCGTCCCCCTCGGCGCAGCCCGCCCCAACGACCCCGCCAACGGCCTGACCACCACCGAACGCGAACTCCTCCGCCTCCTCGCCGCCGGCCTCACCGACGACGCCGCCGGCCAACGCCTCGGCATCTCCTCACGCACAGTCAGCCGCCACATGTCCTCCCTCATGGAACGCCTCAACGCCACCAGCCGCTTCGAAGCCGGCATCAAAGCAGCCCGACACGGCTGGCTCTGAGAGGGCGTTTAATGTGGGCGGATTGCCCTTTATGCTCTAGCCTCGATCTTTCGTGACGGTCCGTCGGCTTGTCCGGCGGGCCGTTTCGGTTTGTCAGACGGGTGACGGGCAGGCCGGTGGCCCGGCTGTCGC
>NZ_JBEOWY010000090.1:0-13596 GCF_040296285.1 Kitasatospora sp. NPDC002227 | reverse complement strand
CCGGACCTCTTCAACCGCCTCAACCGAGGCGATCACGTCGCTCATCAGGTGCTCTTCCTTGATCGGGAGATACACCGGTCACCGTACAGACCCGGCCATCACCGAGGCCTTCCCTGTACTGGTCGTCGGCGTCGAAGAGCTCCGCCTGGGTGACAAGCGAGTTGTCCTCGTTGCTGCGGGCGAGGCCCTTTCGGCCGTCGGAGATGCTGGAGTTCGACAGATGGGTGCCCTCGGGGTACCCGACCCACATCAACTTCCAGTTCATCGCGGGAGGTTCGTCTTCGTCGACATACATGGGGCAACTGTAGGGAGAGGTACCGACAGCGCGCCGGGGAATCGGCCTGCCTGTGCTTCGGCACGCCTCCGAACATCGAACGCACAGGCGTCGCTTGGGCCCCCTGCAACGGGGAAAGCCCACCGGTTGCAGTCGCTGGAAGCCCAGCAGCACGACACCCGTCCCACTTGCTGGGGCTGTGCGGCCTCAGCGCCCGACTTTATGATCGTTCACGAAACCGCGGTCAGAGCGTGGTGGTGAACTGCGCTGAAGCTCGATGAGCTGCGGTTTTCCGGTTGGGCGGGTGTGGTGGTGGCTGGGGCGGGGCAGCCAGTGGACGGTTGGTTCTGTCTGTCCGGGAGGTGTCTGGTGCCGTCGGTGATCGCTTTGCTGGAGTGGCGTGAAGCGCGGGCGCGCGAAGAGCTCGAGTCCTGGCTGGAGGCGGTGCGGGAGGCCGAGGAGCACGCTGTCGCGGCCCGGCAGCGTGTGGACCACGCGCGCATCGCCCGGGAAGAGGTGCTGCGCGCGCTGGCCGAGGGCGAAGGCGCCGCCCGGCGCGGGGAGAACGGGCCGGGAACGGTATCCGTGCACAGCAAGGAGGATGATGTGCCGTCAGGGCACGTAACGGGACCGGCCGGGACGGTGACGGCGGTGCCGGTGGCCAGGCAGCAGACGGTGCCCGCCGGAACGGGTGGGGGTACTGACCGTGATCCGCGGCCGCCGGCCTGGCGGGCCGGTTCTGGGCGAGGAGGTGCTGTCGGGGGTCTACCGGCAGGTTTTCGCCGTGGCCGCGGCAGCGTCGGGGCCGGTGACCGTGCAGGAGCTGACGCGGGCGTTGGGCCGGGACGCGACACGGATGAACGAGGTGGAGAAAGTGCGCCACCGGGCCAATGCGCTGGAGGCGCGGGGCTGGCTGCTGCGTGAGCGCGGTGGGGTGTTCAGGGCTGTGGCGGGTCCAGCCGGTGGGGCCGCCGTTCCGGCCAGTGCAGTCGTTGCCGCGCCATCCGCCGGGTCAGCGTGAGCAGGCCGGCCCACCACACCATCTGCTCGTGGTGATCGGGGCGGCGCTCGTGGTCGCGGTTGAGCCGGCGAGCCCGCGACAGCCACCCCAGGGTGCGCTCCACGATCCAACGGCGCGCGAGCACCACGAACCCCGTCTGCCCGTCGCTTCGCCGCACGACCTCGACCTTCACCCCGTGCCGGGCGAACGCCTGCGCCAGGGCCTGGCCCTGGTAGGCGCTGTCGGCCCAGACCAGCTTCAACAGCCGGCCCGGCGCGGCCATGAACCGCTCCAACAACTCCGGGGCGGCAATCGAGTCGTGCACGTTGGCCGCGGTGACGCTGACTTCCAGCAACAGGCCCAGCGTGTCGGCCAGAGTGTGACGCTTCCTGCCGTCGCGCGATTTCGCGCCGTCATAGCCGCGGCTGTCGCCGGTGACGGTGTCCGCGCCGTCGACTGACTGCGCGTCGATGATCGCGGCGCTCGGTTCGGCGGGCCGTCCCCGCTGCCGTCGTTCGATGCGCCGCAGCCGTTGGTAGAGGTCGCGCACGTAGCCGTGCCGGCACCACCGCCGGAAGAAGTCGTATACCGCCCGCCACCAGGGAAAATCGGCGGGGACAGCGCGCCACTTCGCCCCGTTGTCGACGACGTAGCGGACCGCGTCGACCATCTCCCGGTGGCAGAACGCCTCCGGGCGCCCACCGCGGCCCTCCAGCCACGCCGGGACCGGCATCGACGCACGGAACCGGGCCCACTCCGCGTCGGTCATGTCGGTGGGATAGCGCTCGGCACGACGCCCGGCACCAATCGCCCCGTACAGGTGCACGTAGCAGTCACACGGGAGAGGGACCGGAATGGACCACGCGGCATCGGAAGTGGTCAACTGAGTGCGCAGCGGGTCTCCTTGGACGGCAAACGGTCTCGACAACCACGTCTCTACCGAGGGACCCGCTCTTTCATGCCCACCCCGCCACCAGCACCTGCGTGCGAGACATCACCCACCTGAGATAGCCGAACGCCAATCGCTTCACCACCACGCTCTCAGCTCATTCTGAAACGATCAGTAAACCACGATGACGGGACCAGAACCATCGATCGAGGTCACGACCACGCCTGCCAAGTGCGGAAACAGCGAAGCCAGTTCAGCGGAGCACTGTCAGTAGGTGCCCACCGCCGGAACGAGATGGTCTCCGGCTACGAAAATCTTGCCAGAGCCAATTCAACGAGTACGCGGACACGTGGCTCACCGAGGCCCGGGAAGCTGATCTGCCCCACATCCACGCCTTCACCCGCGGTCTCGACCTGGACCGGGACGCGGTGACCGCTGCCGTGACCTGCACCTATCAGAACGGCGGAACCGAAGGCGGCACCAGGGCCTCGGCCCGACCGCAGTACAGCCAGCAGGTCCCAGACGCCCACGGGTTCGCGTCTTCAGGCACCGCTAGCTGCGGGCGCTCAGCCCGGGAGAACTCAGCCAGCGCCCGGCTCCACGGCGGTAGGTCCATCTCGACCAGCGAGTCTTGGCAGGGCTCGGTCCGGGCGGTGGGCTCAGGCACGAGCACCGGAGCACAAGAGCGGACGAGCTGGGGCCCACCCTGCGCCGCGACTTTCGGCGGCGGAGAATCAACTATTTCCAGTAGTCGTTTGCGTAAACTTGTTATCAAGTCTCGATCGGGCGCTGTCCGCGTCCGGTACGCCCAGTTCGATGAATCGGGACAGTGCCTCCTGCCAGTGATGCTGAGCCCGGACCTGGTCGCCAAGGGTGTCGTGAGTATCGCCAATTTCCATGTGCGTCGACGCAAGTTCGTAGATATCGTCAATGTCGATGGCTATAGCGAGCGCTTCCTGGAGATAGGAAAGAGACTCGTCGGGGTTAGAGTTTCTTGCAAGGGTTCCGAGGCCTCTCAGCGAGGGCCCCACGAGCCCGGTTTCGTCCAGCTCACGCGCCAGTCCCAGGCCCTCCAGAAAGGACCCGCGGGCTGCATCTGTATTGCCGAGACATGTTTGGATGCGGCCGATGTAGTTCAGCGAGCGGGACTCATTCGCCCTGTCCCCTATTTGGCGAGCCAAATGAAGGCATTGGTGCAAGAGTCCGAGGGCATCGGGGTAGTTCTCTTGGCACTCGTGAGCGACGGCCAGGTTGAAGAGTGCTGCTACCTTGCCGAAGGGCTGGTCGAGTTGTTCGAAGGCTGCGAGTGCTTTCGTATAGTGGTTGATGGCCTCGTCATATCGGCCAAGCTGTGTGTAAGCGCCGCCAAGATTGGCGTGGGCGCGAGATGCTTCGGCGGTGTCGTCGACGTCGGCTGAGAGGTCCAGCGCTGCAAGATACTGTCTGATCGCGCCGGGGTAGTCATGGAGGTGGTACTTGGCGACTCCTAGGTTGACCAGGGCACGCGCCTGGCTGCTTTTGTCATTCAGAGCTGTGGCCGCTCGGAATGCTGAGAGGTGCAAGTTGGCCGCGTCTGCATGGCGCTCGGTGGAAAGCAGATAACGGTAAAGGATTCCCGACATGTGGGCGCTATAGGCTGGCCATCCGGAGGATTCCGCATGGATGCTACAGGAAACAAGGTTGGTAGATTCAAGGTCCATCCATGCTCGACTTCGTGGGAATCCGTCGAATTTGACTGGATCACCTGATGGTGACGGAAGGTCTGGCAAGGACACGGGCGCATGCGGGTAAAGCACGTTTGCTGCAGCTAGCGCCGTGCTCGTGTAGTAGCGGAGCATCCTGCCCGTGGCGTCACGCCGAGCATCGTCGGCGTCGCAGTCGTGGGTTAGCTCGGTAGCGTAGGTGCGCAACAGGTCGTGGAACGTATAGCGGTCCGGGGCGACTGTGGTGATCAGGTGAGCGCGACTCAGTTCGTTCAAAGTATACCGGGCCTCTCCAGTCGTGAGATCAGCAAGGCTGGCAGCGGCGAGGACACTGATTTCTGGATTGGGGCCCGGGTGCAGGCCTAGCAGGCGGAACATACGTGCAGCTCGAGCGCCGAGCGCCTTGTAAGACCAGGAAAACACCGTGCGGACATCTGCAGCTCCGGCACCGGCCGACAGCAGGGCAAGGCGCCCCTGTGCATCCCGGAGCTGTTCGACCCATACGCTGAGTGGAGTACCAGGCTGGCTGAGCGCGCGAGCAGCTGCGATGTTCAGCGCGAGCGGCAAGCGCGCGCAAAGATCAACCAGCTCGTTGACCGCCTGGGTCTGTCCCCTGAGGCGCTCCGCGCCCAGTCGGCGTGTCAGCAATTCGATCGCTTCGTTCCGTGAAAGCACATCCAGCACTATCGGCACAGCACCATCAAGTGCCACCAAGCTCAAGAGTTGATCCCGGCTGGTGACGAGCACCAGGCAGCCGGGCTCTCCCGGAAGCAGCGGCCGCACCTGCTCGGCGTCGCGGGCGTTGTCGAGCAGGATCAACGAGCGTGTATTGGCCATACGGCTGCGGTAGAGAGCCAACTGTGCATCCAAATCGCACGGGATACGATCTGTCGGCACACCGAGCGCGTCCAGGAACCCACGTACCACCGTCGTGGTGCTCGGCAAGGTACCCTCAGCCGCGAAACCGCGCAGGTTCACGTACAGCTGTGCGTCGGGAAATTGCGGTGCGATCTGGTGGGCGAAATGCACCGCAAGTCCCGTCTTGCCAATTCCAGCAGCGCCACCTATAGCCGAGATCACGATCGCGCCGCTGCCTGGAGTGGCGCTGTGTGCTAGACGGAGCAGATCGTCAATCTCTCGGGCACGTCCGGTGAAGTAGGCGACTCCTGCAGGCAACTGTCGTGGAACCGATCGATGAGACGACTGATCGGTAGCCCTCTCATCTCGGTCGCTCCTGTCACAGGAAAGCTCGGGATCAGAATTGAGGATCCGACGATGGAGCTCCTGTAGTGGTGGTGTCGGGTCGGTTCCAAGCTCCTCGGCCAGTTCCCGGCGGATCTGCTGATAGAGGGTCAGTGCCTCGGCTTGGCGTCCGGCGCGGTACAGGGCGAGCATCGCTTGCGCCGCCAACTCCTCGTCTAGCGGGTGCTCGCGCAGCAGAGCAGTCAGCTCGTCGACCACCTCATGGTGACGGCCCAGGGCGAGCTCGAGTGCCAGGCATTGCTTGTGCACTGAGGTGCGCAGGGCGTTCAACCGGGAGGCCTCATCCTCCAGGACGCTGCCGGTCAGGTCAGCCAGTGCCGGGCCACGCCAGCAGGCCAGCGCACGGCGCAGTCCCGCGACGGCATCGCCGCTGCGTTGCTCCTGCTGGGCTAGCCGACGCTCGTGTTCGAATGCGAGGAGGTCGAGCTGGGCGGTCTCCAGGTGGATCCGGTAGCCGCCGCGCTCAGTGCTGATCACGTCCGCCGCACCGTGCGCGGCCAGGTTGCGGCGCACACCGGACACCGCGTCCTGGACCTGGCGGACCGCGGTGGCGGGCAGATTCCCGTCCCACATCACCTCGACGAGGCGCTGTAGGGACACTACCTGGTTGGCCCTGACCAGCAGTGCGGCCAGGAGCTTCGCCTGCCGCGGGCCGTTCAGTGGGACCGCTTGCCCGTCCACCCGTGCCAGCAACGTCCCCAACACGCCGAACTGCATGTCCCCCGCACCTGTCTGCCCTCGAGCAACGACCGCCCCGAACGGTCCTAGGACGAATCTAGGACAGAGCTAGGACGGCTGTCCATAACCTCAAGTTGCTGCTCAGGCCGGGGGCGGGAGAGGACGCCGACTGTTCCCATCCGGTGGTGCCAGGCGTCCGATCCGTCGGCGAGCTCAAGGCAGATGAGCGGCTGTCAGCTAATCGGCAGCGGTGCCGTGATGCCAGTGGTGCGGGCACGGTTCTGGCCGGCTGCCGCCATCGGCGCCGCAGCTGATCCGACTGGGTTGAGGGGATTTCTGAATGGGACATACCACGTCCTTGCTTCGTAGACGGTCACATGTGGTGTTCGCGGCCACCCTTGTCGCGACAGTGATGGCTGGGGCGCTGAACAACCCGGCTAACGCTTCAGCTCCCTCTGCGCCGCCCGTTGGCCAGTCAGGTCTGGCGCCTGGAGCGGAGAACGGTTCGCGGCTCCAGTCACCGCAGAGCGTTCTCGGCCCCGACTGGCGCAGGTCTACGGACCGGTCGGTTACCACCAGCGGAGACGCGAACGGGCTGAACATCCTAGTTGCGGACGGTTCGTCGGGGTATCAGTGGCGCACGGCTGCGACACTGTCCGAGCCCGGGCTCGATACCTCGCAGTGGATCGGGCAGTCCTGTGTCACCTCGTCCGGGCACCGTGCCGTGGTGGTCTACGCGCCGCGTCAGTTTGCCAACCGGAACGAATTCTTCGACCGGGGCGCGTTCGTCGCAGTGGTCGATCTGCAGAGCGGTGTGGTGAACAAGCTTCCGTTCACTGCCTCGTTGGCGTACTACAACCCCGGTTGCGGGGCCGACGAGCGGGTCGCGCTCACCTCGCTGGGCACCGCTGCTGACGGAAAGAGCGTCAGCACGGTGCGTGTCCTTGACGCGGCCACCGGCCGGGTGGTGCAGCAGTACGAGGCGTCCGGGCAGCTCACCTCGGCGGTGCCCTTCGGCGGTGGTGTGGCCGCCGTCAGGGGAGCCGAGCTGGTCGCGGTGAACGACAAAGGGCAGGAGCGTTCGCTCAGCCGCGAGGCCGGGACGCCGTTCCGGCTGCAGCCCGACACAGCCGGCGGCCTCGCCTACCAGGTGCCGGTCGGCAAGCAGGTCCAGGTCCGCCGTATGGCGGCCGGGCATTCGACCCTGGTCGGCACCGGCGCGCTGGGGCAGATCCAGGTCACGCGCAGCGGCAGCCAAGTGTTCCTGCTCGGCTCCAAGACGGACGGCGTTCCGCTCGACGGCGGCAATCCGGGAGGCTGGAAGCGGCTCGACGCCCCGGTGAACTCCGAGCCTTCGACCACCGGGGCACTGGTCGTGACCGGCTCGACCAACCAGCTCGACCAGGCGACCACGACTGGTCCGGTCGGGCTGAACGCAACAGGTGGGAGCGGCACCCGAAGGGCGGTCGCGGTACCCGGCAGGGTAGCCATCAGTGCTGTCGCTCCCGCGACCGCCAAGCAGGTCACCTTCACCGTGGACCCCGCACCGATCGACCCAGCAGCCGGAATGCGACCCTCGCCGGCTCTTCCGCAGCTGGGCTCGGCCTCAGGGGTAGGGACTGGCCGCCAGGAGAATGCAGCAGCGCTCGCGGACCCGACGGACCCGTCGACGGTGTCGTGGGACCCGGACCGGGGCTGCGCGGTGGCGCGCAACGATCCGTCGATCCAGACGTACCAGCCGACAGCCCAGCAGGTGGAGTGGGCCGCGGACCTGGCGGTCCAGGGTCAGCTCACACCGGCCCGCGGGGCGAACTGGGAGAGCTCGGGCCTGTCGGTCCCGTGGACGCCGCAGGGCATGTTCCCGCTGCGGCAGATCGCCGGCGGCGGCACGGTGCCGGTCCAGGTGCTGCTGGGCATCCTGGCCCAGGAGTCCAACACCCTGCAGGCGAGCCCGCACGCGGTCGACGCGGTCACTGGGAACTTCAACCAGGGCGGCTTCTACGGCAACGGCGGCGACTGGGGGCGCGTCGACTGCGGCTACGGCATCGGGCAGGTCACCTCGGGCATGGCCAAGAACACCCCGGCCGGCACCCCGGTCGCCGACGGCAACATGGCGTACACCACCGCTCAGCAGCAGCAGGCCATCGCCACCGACTACGCGTCGAACATCGCGGCCACGTTGAACATACTGATCGACAAGTGGAACCAGCTCAAGGCTGCTGGGATCATCGCCAACAACGGCGACCCGAACAAGATCGAGAACTGGTGGTTCGCGGTCTGGGCCTACAACTCCGGCGTGCAGCCGACCTCGGCGGCCTACGGAAATACCACGGGCTGTTCCCCAGGCCCGAACTGCACCGACACCGGCGGCAGCGGCGGTAACTGGGGCCTGGGTTGGGCGAACAACCCGGCCAACCCCAGCTATCCGGCCGACCGTGGCGTCTTCACCAACGCGCCCGCCAACACGAAGGTCCCCAGCCACTGGACCTACCCCGAGCTCGTCATGGGCTGGGCGTACTCCCCGGTACCCCGGTACAACTACGCCACCGGCAGCTGGCAGACGGCCTACGCTCCCGCTCAGAACTCGCTCAACCAGCCGGCCGTGCCGCCGTTCATGAAACTCTGCACTACCGCCGACTCCTGCACACCCAACGGTGCTCCCGATTCCAAGGGCACGGCCAACGCAGCAGGTCTGTGCACGGCCGCGGGGCTGCACTGTTGGTGGCACTGGCCCGTCTCCTGGGCGGTCTGTGACGGCAACGCCTGCGGAACCGGCCGCAGCACCTTCACGGCCGCCAGCCCCAAACCCGCCGGGACCGACATCTACCCCGCGGATTGCCGGGCACTCGGTACTGCCAGTGGCTCCGCCGCCTCGGACTCGCTCGGCGCCGTTCCACCAGCGGGGTCGATCATCGTCGACGATGTCACCAACCCCAGCGCGGCCAGCTGCAACCAGACCTGGAGCGATCAGGGTTCGTTCCGACTGAAGTTCAGCTACGCACCGCAGTGCACGACCTGTTCCCAACCGATCTCCTACCCAGGAAAGATCGACTTCCACCAGCTCGGCGTGGGCTTCGGCGGGCACATCTGGTTCACCCACACCGTGCAGCCCAGCGACTCCGCCCACACCGTGAGCGGGACCTGGACCCCGCCCGCCATCAGCGGCTGGTACCGGATCAAGGTCCACATCCCCGACAGCGGAGACGGCACCAAGCAGGCCCAGTACACCATCAACCTCGGTAATGGCCAGTCCCAGTACCGGATCGTCAACACTCGTTGGGCGAAGAACACCTGGGTGGACCTGGGCGCCTTCTCCCTGTCCGGACAGCCGAGCGTCTCCCTGAACAACTCCACCACCGACGGGAACGGCGACGACATCGCCTGGGACGCGGTCTCGTTCACCCCCACCGTCCAGCCCACGGCCTACGTGGCCCTCGGGGACTCCTACTCCGCTGGCGAGGGACAGGACCCCTACGACCCGAACAGCGACTACTACGCGAACGGCCACAAGGACGCCTGCCACCGTTCGGTGTCCAACGCCTACCCCCGGCAGGTGACCCTGGCCGGCCAGAGCACCTCCATCGCCCAGCAGGCGGCCACGGTGGCGAACACCGCCTCCTTCGCCTTCCTGGCCTGCGGCGGCGCCACCACCGTCGACCTCACCAGCGCGGCGGTCGACAACCCACCGACACCGGACGACAAGTACACCGACTGGGGACAACCGCATCAGAGCTACGGCGAGTACCAGCAGCTCGACGACGGATACCTCAACAACGACACCACCTTGGTCACCGTCTCGGTCGGTGGCGACGACGCCCGCTTCGCCAAAGTCCTGCTGGGCTGCATCGCCAGCACCTCCGACTGCACGGCGCCCGACTTCCACCTCACGCTGGACAACGGAGTAGTGGATCCCCAGCCACTCGTCCAGTACGAGCCGTACCTGATCAAGACGCTGCTGCCCGCCCACCTCAAGACCGTCTACGAGGCCATCTACAAGAAGGCCCCCAACGCCCGGATCGTCGTGGTCGGCTATCCCCACCTGTTCTCCCCGAGCCCGGTGACAGGCTGCTCCGGCCTAGGGACCGGAAACCAGCAGTGGATGAACCAGATGGCCGACGCACTCGACAACACCATCAGCTCCGTTGTCAGCCAGGTCGCGGCGGAGGGCGTCACCATCGGCTTCGTCGACCCACGAGCGGCCTGGGACGCAGGCGGCGGCCACTGGGCGTGCGAGGCAGGCGGTACCCCGTGGGTCAACGCCGCGGTCGCCTGGTCCGAGTCCGGCAGTTCCAACGGCACCCCCGACGTGCCGGGCGTCGGCACCTTCCACCCGACCGCAGCCGGCCAGACCGCCTACGCCCAACTGGTCAACAACTTCCTGACCTACGGCTGATGGAGCCCCAGGGAGGCGGCAGATCGACGGGAACCCGCCCGACTCGGGCACCCAGCAACCCACGAACCGCACACAGCGACCCAGTCACCTCCACATTCCACAAGAAAGGTGAAACCAGACCATGCAGACCCTCAACACCACCAGCAGCGGTAGCCGTTGGCAGACTCTCCTGCGCTCCGGCATGGCGGCCGTCGTGACCGCCGGCTTGCTGACGTTGGCCGGACCCGTCTCGGCCGCGCACGCCGCCGGTTCCTGCACGGGCAGCGGCTGCACCGGCAAGGACCCGGCGACAACCGGGTGCGCCGCGGACGCGACGACCTACAGGACCGTGTACCTGAACTCACAGACCTACGGGCAGGTGCGGTACTCGCCCTCCTGTGATGCGGCCTGGATCAGGACGTACGCCGGGGGATCCCTGAACATCGGGGGGACCGTCTTCGGCCAGCGGTGGGACAGCCGGATGGGCGAGTGGCTCAACTACTGCTCCGAGAGCACACGGGGCCAGATGGCCTACGGAACCCAATGGTCGACCATGTGCGGCGGCTATCCGAGCTACGACCTCGTCGTGACCGGCAACTGAGCTGTCGCCAGCCATCCACGACACCCTTGGAGAAACGATGAACTTCAGGCTCAGACGCCGAGCGGCGACCCTCACAACGGTCGCGCTGCTAACACTCGGCGGGGTCGCCCTCGCCACCGAAAGCGCGTCCGCTTACACAACCGAGTGGCTGCCCAATACCGGCCACGGAGTAGGCGTCTACACCCAGCCCTACTCGTGGTCCCAGAAAGGCCCCAGCGATCTGTGGTCCTCGAACTTCGACGGGATCCTCGCCAACTGCTGGACCATGGGCGAGGACGTCGCCGGCCACGGCAACGTCTGGTACCGGGTTGACGGCGTCTCCTACGCCGCTGGCACCGGCGGGACGCTCTGGGGCACCTGGTACGTATACGGGGCCTACGCAGACAACTTCGCCCTCTTCTACAACCACGAGATCCCGAAGTGCTGACCGGGGCACGGGCGGTGCCCGTGAATCAGCGCTCGCTCCGCGACATCTGACAAATACTCTCGTCGCCCGTCCGAACTCCCGGACACATCGCGCTCCCGAACCTTGCCCGACGCGCCGAGAGACCGCCTCAACTCGCAGGGACGCCCCACGGACGGCTACGCCGATTCAGGCGCCAGGCTCTTCGCCCCTTCCTAGCTCCACATACCAGTACAGCGCAATGGCGCAGAAGCCGACAACTCATCGGAGGAACAAGAATATGGAACAGACCCGAAAGACGGTGGTCCGGTGGTGCGCCGCAGCTGCGGCCGCAGCAGCGATTGTTGCCAGCACCCCCCAACTTGCGATCGCCGCCCCGACCACATCGGGAACGAGCGTGTCCTGGACGCAGAAGCAGATTGCGGCACAGCTCAAGCGCCTTCCCGGCGGGACGGCCACGGGCAACAGCGTCCACTACGCCAAGGGTGATGTCACTCTCACCTACACCCCTACGGCCAAGGCCGGCATCGCCCTGCCGATGACGTTCTCCGGCTGCAACGCCGGCCAGGTCTGCCTCTATTCAGGTAGCACTTGGGGCACGGTCAGCCTCTCGACCACCTCCATCTGGTGCCCTGGTGAGAACGGGATGGGCAGGCTGCTGGACCTCAACGACTACGGCCTGTACGGCAACGTCAGGTCTGCCGACAGCGAGAACGGTTACTGGACGCAGGCCGAGTACGACTACTGGGACTGGACGGGAATGACGCACTACGTCGGAGTCCAGTGGACCATGCCTCCCCAGGGCGACGTGAGCAACGAAAGCCCCACGCATGTCGGGGACGTGGCCGTATGCGCCAATTCGAATCACTTGCTCCGCTACTGAGCATGGCGGTTAACCTCGCACGTCACCTGATCTGCTGATCTGCGGTTCTTTCCGGGACAGCGGAGGCGGCCGTTCTCCATTCTTCGAGATGGCGAGTCACGAAGGACGAGAGAACGGCCGCTGCCTATGAGTCTCCCCGTCGAGGCGCCCGTAAGCGAGGCGTTGGGCGTCTTGTCCCGCTTTCGAGTTGAGTTCTATGAATCCCTGTACGCCCGTGCTGACGTGCTCTTCGAGCTCACGGACGCGGTGCTGTGTGCGGACGGGCCGGTGAAGACCCTGGTCGAGCTGTCTCTCGCGGTCGAGCACCGGCGTGGCCACGGCGCCCTGTACGCCGCGCTGGACCGGGGATGGCCGGAACCGGTTCGGTTGCGCCTCACTTTGGCAGGCCTACCGCTGCCCCGGCCTGCAGGAGGGCGGATCGTGCTGGCCGTGGACGTGTCCAACTGGCTAGGGCCCGACGCGCCGACCAGCCCGGACCGGTTGTTCTGCCACTGCTATGGGCGGGGCGGTCGGGCCAGCGACCAGTTGGTGCCGGGCTGGCCCTACGCCTTCGTCGCGGCGCTGGAGCGCGGGCGGACGTCCTGGGTCCCTCTGCTGGACGCCGTGCGCCTGGGGCTGGTGGACGACGCCACCGCCGTCACCGCCGCCCAGCTGCGCGACGTCGTCGTGCGGTTGATAGCCGCAGGCCACTGGAGGGAGGCAGACCCGGACATCCTGATCGTGATGGACTCCGGCTACGACGGACCCCGCCTGGCCCACGTGCTCGCGGACCTGCCGGTGGAGATCGTGGTGCGGCTGCGCTCGGACCGCGTCATGCTGCGCGATCCGGAGCCACCCCGGTCCACCGCCCGGGGTGGGCGCCCACGGCGCCACGGCGGCGTCCTTACCCTTGCCCAGCCCGCCAGCTGGCACACCCCCGATGCCACCAGCACGACCGAGACCACCCGCTACGGCAAGGCCGAGGCACTGGCGTGGGACCGCATGCACCCCCGGCTGCAGCGCCGCGGCCCCTGGCTGGAGTACACCGACGCCGAACTTCCCGTGCTGCACGGCACGTTGATCCGCCTCCAACTCGAGCGCCTGCCGGGCGAGCGGGACGCCAAGCCGCTGTGGCTGTGGTCATCGGCCACAGCCCTGACCAGCGCGGAGATGGACGTGCGCTGGCACGCGCTCTTGCGCAGATTCGATCTTGAACACACCTTCCGCTTCATGAAACAGGTTCTCGGCTGGACCGCACCCAAGATCCGGCGCCCGGACAGCGCGGATCTGTGGACCTGGCTGATCATCGCCGCGCACACCCAGCTCCGCCTCGCCCGGTCCCTCGCGGAGGACCTGCGTCGACCTTGGGAGAAACCCGCCCCGCCGAACAGGCTTTCGCCCGCCCGGGTCCGACGCGGGTTCCGTCACATCCGCGCGAAGGTGCTCACCCCGGCAGTGAAGTTCCACCCTGCGGCTGGACACCTGGAGACTGGGACATGTGAGCCCGGAGGAAGCAGTTTCAGGTGGGAAGCAAGAGCAACATGAGTAAGC
>NZ_JBEOWY010000089.1:0-14047 GCF_040296285.1 Kitasatospora sp. NPDC002227 | reverse complement strand
CTCCCCCGAGTACCTCGCAGTACCGATGAGGACATCCTCTCCACGGACCCGAAGATCCGCTTCTCAGAAGTGTCCACACCACGGGGTAAAGCCCAGGTCGGGGCAACGCCGAACTGATCCTCACCGAACTCGTCGCCAATGCCGTCGCGGCATCCGTCATTACGGGTGTCATCACGCTGGTCGCCCAGTTGATGGCCGGTGAATTGCTGATCGAGGTTTTCGATCAGTCTCCCGCCATGCCTCGTCGTCGCCCCTCCGACGATTTCGCCGAGAACGGGCGTGGCCTCCTACTGGTCGAGGCGCTCAGCACCGCGTGGGGCTGGCATCCGGCGCCGGGCGGCAAGGTCGTGTGGGCCGTTCCGAAGGCCGATGCTGCATGAGGCCCGTTCCTCGGTCCGCCTGTCCTCCCGTCAGTTATCGACGAGCGAGCCAGAAGTCAGGTCGCCGCTTCGGCTTCTACGTCGCGCAGCGCCAGCACAGCCCGGTGACGCAGGTCGGGAAGCAACGTGCTGGCGCGGAGCACCCGTTGGAGCTGGTGGGGCAGACGATGAGCCTGCGCCCCTTCGAGGCCGGCACGCAACCGCTCCTCCGCCGCGCCCGAATCGCCACGCAGCAGCATTACGCGTCCAGCGGTGATGTGCTCGATGATGCGCCACTGGGGTGTGGTGTGCTGGGTGGGCTCCGGCGCGTTCTTGATCAGCCCAGCGGCTTGTCCCGTGCGGCCGGTTGCTACGAGACCGCGCAGCTGGATCTCGTGCAGGGCAAAGGCGTTGAACAGCGCCCCGTGTGGCGCTTGGTCGAGCAGCCTCCGCCCCTCCTCGATGGTCTCGTCGAAGAGCGCCGGACGGTTGGCGGCGCCGGCGGCCCGGGCCAGAAGTGCGACCGCAGCTGCCTTGTCCCCAAGTGTCGAGGCGATCGAGCGGGCTCGGCGAAGCCGATCGAGCGCGGGCTCGTGCAGCCCGGCTTTCCGAAGCTCGTTCCCGTGCATCCGCAAAGCGAACGCGTGGAAGGCCCGGTCGTCCAGGTGGCGGGCCAGCGAAACACCGGCGCCGGTCCAGCGGGCCGCCGTCACGAGCCGTTCCTCCGGAAGGACGTGGCCCAGCGCCACGCCGAGCCCTACCCGGGCTCGGGCAAGCAGCGCCAGCGCGGCTCGCGAAAGGTGGTTGTCTGCAGTGCGCGCCTCCAGCCGGGCCACCAAGGGCCACAGTTCGTTCACGGCTGCGGTCGCGTTGCCGCTCTGCCGAGCGATCTCCGCGAGCCGCACGGTGGAGTCCCCGAATTGCAGCATGGCGGCGAAGTCGGCGTCGACCGGATCCGTGGCGCCCAGGGCGTGTGCCGGCAGGCCCAAGGTCCGGGCGATGTGACGCAGCGAGGGCAGGTCGAGGATGGTACGGCGACCGTTCTCCAGCAGCGAGATGTACGTCTTGTCGTAGCCGAGGGCAGCTCCGAGGGTGGTCTGCGAAATGCCGTTGACCGCACGGTGGTACCTGAGGATTTCGCCGAGCCGGTGACTTTCCAGTACGCGTTCGGCCTGTGGGGTGGCCCAGCGCCAGAGCGCCGCGGCACTCGTGACGGAAGGCGCCGCGTAGTCGGGCACCGCCATGTCCACTCAGCCGAGATCCTGGTGCGCGTACCAGTGGGCGATGGAGTCCTTGTAGCCCTGGGGCATCACGAGCCCCTCCACCTCGTCCCTGGTGAAGAGCCCGACTTCCTTGTGCTCGCTACTGACCACCGGGGCTTCCTGCAGTCCGAGCTGTCGGCAGCCGTAGGTGACGATGAAGACGTGGCGGCCGGGGATCGGCTCGTACATCCAGACGTCCAGCAGCGGTCCGGCCTCGGTGCGCCAACCGCTCTCCTCGTGGACTTCCCGCACCGCGCAATCGGCCGGCTCCTCACCGAGGCCAAGTTTTCCACCTGGGAGTTCCCACTCCTCGCGCTCGTTCTTGAGCAGCAGGACTCGGTCGAGGTGGTCGAGGACGACGCCCTTGACCGAGATTGGGAACGTGCGCGGGACGTACTGGGAGTCGTTCATTGCTTCCTTCGCGTTGCGCCGGTTGCCATTGGCCCGCCGAACGTAGCACCTGATGCAGAATCAGCCCCGGCCGGAGCGGCAGAAGCAGGGTTGACAGTTAGTCACTGTACGGATGCCGACCGGTACCCCGACAGTGTGAAGTCCTTCCCCGCCACATGGCTCAATGACAGAAGGGCACCTCCTTGTCCGCTTCGTTGCAGCACCGCTTCGGCGACAGGCATCCGGATTCGCTGGCCCAGATCACCGAACGGATCCGCCGCGACGGCCTGGTACTTCTCGACGGACTGGCTGCGCGCGCCGCAGTGCTCACCACCGCTCGTTCGCTGATGACGCTCACACACCACCCCGACAGCGATCCCGACGGTCTGACCGTCATCCGGGACACCGGCCGCCACACCGACCGTCCTGGCTTCGCAGGGCTCGGCAGCGGCGAGGTCCTGCCGCACACCGAGCGCTCGGCAGCCGCTATGCCCCCGCGCCTAATGCTGCTCGCCTGCTCGCGGCCCGCCGATGCCGGCGGTGTCAGCACTCTGGTCGACGGCGCGGCAGTGTTGGCCGATCTCGCCACGGAGCACCCGGACGCGTTCACCGCACTCTCGGCCCCACGCAGCGCGTTCTTCGGAGGCGCCAACGGTTGTCTGAGTTCGATCTTCAGCCCGGTCGCGCCCGGCCGAATGCAGCTGCGCCTGCGGCTGGACACCCTGGCGCGGTTCTCCCCCGACGCCGGCGCGCACCTCCCGGTGCTCCGCGCCGCCATCGATCGTCACCGCCAGAGCTTCCGTCTGGGCACCGGCCAGGCATTCCTGCTCGACAACCACCGCTGGCTGCACGCCCGAAGCGCCTTCACCGGATCGCGACGGCTCTACCGAGCCCTGGGCGAACCGCTCACCTCGTGGGTGTGGCCGCCGGGCTTTCCCCATCCCGACACCTCCCGTGACCAATCGCACCCCGACGAGAACGGAGAACTCACTCTCCGTGGGCTGCACGACCGGACTTCAGCAGGACCGACATGAAGGAGACGGGCATGAACCCGCTGGAACATCACATTGTGAAGACCGCGGAACGTCAGCGACGGGCTCTGCTGCTGGATCTGGACGGGGTCCTCTGGGACACGCTGCCCGTCATGGAGGTGGGCTGGGCGGCGGTGCAGCAGGAACACAGCGTCTCACTGCCGTTCGCGGCCTACCAGGAGCACCTCGGCCGCCCGTTCCACGACATCATGCGGCTACTTGGGCTTCCCAACGCCGATATTCTGCTGGCGGCCTACGAGCAATCATGCGCCTTGGCGGCCGACCGGGCACGGCCGTTCGCGGGCATGTTCGACGTACTCCACGCCCTCGTCCGCCGAGGTTGGACTCTGGGCGTGGTGACGTCAAAGCCGCTGCACCGCGCCGAGCCGCTTCTGGCACGAACGGGAACCCCGTTCGCCACCGTACGCACTCCAGGCCGCGAGCGTGGAAAGCCCGCGCCCGACCCGCTCCTGACGGCGCTGCTCGACCTGCGCCTCGACCCCGCCCAGGCCGTGTACGTCGGAGACATGGCCGTCGACCAAGAGTGCGCGCGACGAGCCGGGGTTGCGTACGTCCACGCCGGATGGGGCTACGGCAGGCCGGACGAACCGGCACCACCGATCGCACAGGTCCCCGCCGATCTGCTGGAGCTACTCCAGGGCGAAGCAGAGATCGCGCCACAACTCGTGGAGGCGCGATGACGAGGCCGGGTGGATCCGACCAGGCAATCCCTGAGCTCGACCGTCGGGACGTCCGGCACCACACCCAGCGCGTAATGACCGCCCTCGAACTGGCCTGCGCCAACGCTGCCGCGACGCCCGGTGGTGCGCAATGGCTGTACGTCCAGGACATCCCGGTGCGGCGGCTGGTCAACCAGTTGGTGCGCAAGGTCATGGCGATTTCGTCAGCTGCCGCCTTCGGCCACGACCCCGGTCCGTTGGAGCCGACGTCGGGAGAGGCGCTGATCAGCCTGCGGCCCAGCAGCTTCAGCGAGTACCGCGCCTACACCATCACCTGGTCGGGCGTGGCCTACGCCCTCGGTGCGGACCTCGTCCACAACCCGCCTTATGCTCCCCAACTCGTCTCTGTCCAGGGCTCGGTGGACGCCGTCGAGCGGCTTTCCGGTCTCGTCAGCCGAGCCGAGGTGCTCGCGCTGTCCTGGTCCTCGCGCCACTGGGAAACCCTGCTACCCGTGCTGGAGCAGCTCGGCGTTCGCGGTCACTCCAGCGCGGTGCTGGACCTGGCCACGGAGCCCGGTCAGCGCGTTCCGAACGCTACCCAGGGACGGATCGGCCTGTGCCGGGTACCGGCGGAACTGCTCGCCGAGGTCGGGACGATCCCCGGGGCGGCCGCCGACCGGATGGTGCCGCCTGGCACCCGCACGGTGGATGTCGCCGGCCACCACATCCACCTCGACCGGGTGGAGCACCTTGCCACCATGCTGCTGGCGCTGACAGCCGGCTGCACTCAACCATCATGGGCCGCCGTTGAGGCCGTCGAGCGCTGGCTCAACGCTCGACTGGCCGCTGCGAGCCCGCACACCGTGCTGCTCAGCAACGACATCAGCCCACTCGGCGCCTTGGCAGTCCACGCGGCCGAGCGGCACGGAGCGGCGACCGTCAACGTCCAACACGGGGCGTGGACGGCCGATGCGGTCTCCCGGCCGTCCCTGCACAGCCAGCACCTCGTCGTGATGGGTCAGCGCGATGCCCTGCTGGCCCAGGAATGGGCCCGGCACCCCAAGGCGCGGGTCCACGTCCTTGGACAACCGCGGTTCGACGCTCTGACCGGCTCACATCCCGTCACCCAACGCAGCTACCTCGACGGGCTGTTACCCACAAGAGGAGTCGAAGGCTCCTTGCGCAGACTCGTATGGGCCTGCCAGCCCTTCAGCCCGGAGCGGTTGTCCGCTCAGGCGGACATGATCCGGAGCGGCCTGCTTGCGGCCAAGGATCGCTGGGCTCTGGTGATCGCACCCCACCCGGCTCAGGACCCAGCAGTTTTCGAGGAGTTGAAGCACCGGGTCGCTCCGGCGCCGGTAGCGGTGGTCGACACGAGCATCGGGGCACGCGGCTGTCTGGCCGGTGCCGACGCGGTCGTCAGCGTCGCGTCCACCTGTGGCCTGGAAGCGGTGCTGCTGGGTGTGCCCGTCCTGGAACTCATCCGCGACGGTGATCCGTGCCTGGGCCTGGCTGAGCAGGGCGTAGCCGCCGCCTGCTCCGACGGTGACGCGATCGCTGCCGCGCTCGACGCCGGCCCCGCTGCGGTCGATCAAAGCGCTCGCGACTCCGTCTGCTACTGGCGCGGCACCACCTCGGCGGACATCGCCGAACTCGTCATCTCCGCTTCCCACCAGCGGAGTTCGACTCCCCGATCCGAACACGCCCGTCCCGAGGCCGCGCAGCTGGGCGTCGGGGAAGAAGAAGGAGCGCACCACCGATGACGAACCTGACCGCCGAGACCGTCGGGGACCTGTTCACGCAAGCGGTCACGCTCGCGAAGTCCGGTCGGCAGACGAGCCCGAGGGGCATGCCCACCCGGGAGGTACTGGACGTGAGCATGCGGATCACCCGTCCTCGTGCCCGGCTGCTGCTGGCTCCGCCGGCCCGGGTTCTGAACCCCGCCTACGCGGTGGCCGAGACGGTGTGGATCCTGTCCGGTTCGGACGCACCGTGGATCTACGACTACAACGGCCGCCTGGCCCGGTACGCGGACGAGGGCGTTCTGCGCGGAGCCTACGGGCCTCGCATGCGAAGCTGGGGTGGTGTGGACCAGTTGGAGCGCGTGGTCTCCCTCCTGAAATCCGACCCGGACTCCCGACGCGCCGTCATCCAGCTCTACGACCCCAGCCGCGACGCCATCGGCCACAAGGACGTGCCGTGCACGCTCGCCTTCCGGTTCCACTTGCGCGAG
Organism: Kitasatospora sp. NPDC002227; assembly: GCF_040296285.1. Lineage (NCBI taxonomy): Bacteria > Bacillati > Actinomycetota > Actinomycetes > Kitasatosporales > Streptomycetaceae > Kitasatospora > Kitasatospora sp. NPDC002227. Next base: position 8,092 of record NZ_JBEOWY010000089.1, on the reverse strand, counting down.
GGCCGTCTGCACATGTCCACCACGATGCGCAGCCAGGACGTCTGGACCGGCATGCCGTACGACCTGTTCAGCTTCACCACGATCCAGGAGCTGGTGGCGGGCTGGCTGGACGCCGACCTCGGCGACTACCACCACCACATCGACTCGCTGCACATCTACGACAGCAACCTCGATCAGGCTGATACCGAGACCCCGGCGGCGGGATACAGCCTTCCCGCTCTGGCCGTGCCATGGCGCGGGTTCGACGACCTACTGACTTCGGTGCGCGACGGTGTGACGACGGGTCACCCGGGCTGGGATGCCATGGCGGCCACGCTCCGCAGCTACCGGCTGTGGACCGCCGCCGAGCGAGACCAGGCCCGCGAAGCCGCCTCCGCTCTCGGAGGCTCGTTGGGGAGCGCGTTGCTGGTCTGGTACGACGAACTGGTCCGCCGCCGGGCCGGGTCCTCGCAGCCCGCAGCGGTCGGAGCGAGGTGAACACGATGACCGATACGCCTTCGGTGATCCTGGGCCTGTGCTCGTTCACCCACGACTCGTCCGCCGCGCTGCTCATGGACGGTGAGTTGGTCGGCTTCGTTGAGGAGGAGCGGCTGTCCGGGCTCAAGCACACCAAGCGGTATCCGGAACTCGCCGTCGAGTGGCTGCTCGAACAGGCCGGCATCAAGGCGGGCGACGTGGAGGCGGTCGCCTACAACTTCCAGCCGGGCCCGTACCTGACTGAGATCCCCAGCGCGCTCGCCATGGCGCTCTCATCCTCAACCCGGTCGCGCTCCCTGTTGCGGGCAGCAGGCTTCGCGAAGGTCGGACGCCGCACGCGGCAGCGCCTCACCCACCTGGCCGCCCGGTTCCCGGCCGCCCTGGTGACTCCGGTGCTGCACCACCGCGCCCACCAGTTGGCCGCGTTCGCCGCCTCCGGCTGGCACGAGTCCGCCGTCCTGGTCGTGGACAGCTTGGGTGAACGGCAGACCACCACGATCGCGCGAGGCCACCTGGACGTCAGGGGGTTGCCACTCACCCACACCGCGCACGAGGTCCTGGACCCCGCGTCCCTCGGGTATGTCTACGGCGCAGTCACCGAGCATCTGGGCTGGCGTCGTGGCGATGAGGAGGGGACCGTCATGGCGCTGGCCGCGCTCGGCGACCCTGCGCGGTTCCGGCCACTGTTGGCCCGCGCGGTCCGCACCACCAGCCGTGGGTTCACCGTCGACCCGACGCTGTTCCCGCCCCGCGTCCTGACCTCCGGCTACCCTCGGACCTCCCCGCTGTTCGCGCTGAAGACCTGCCCTCCGAGGCTGTCGGGCCAACCCGTCACTCAGGTCCACCAGGACCTCGCCGCCGCACTGCAGGAGCGCACCGAGCAGGTGATGCTCCACCTGGCACGAACGGCACGACAGCTGACCGGCTCCCGACGCCTGTGCGTGGGCGGGGGCGTGGCCACCAACTGCGTCAGCATCGGCCGGATCATCGACGAAGGAATCTTCGACGAGGTCTTCGTGCCCCCGGCCCCCGGCGACGCAGGCACTGCCATCGGAGCCGCCATCGCCGTCCACACGGACGCCGCCTCCCCACGACCGATCACCGGCGTATCGGGCGCCTGCTACCTCGGCCCCGCCTACCCCACGCCCGAGCTGGAACTGCACAGTTGGCCCGGCTTGCGGGAGGAGACGCCGCAAGGCGATCCTGCCGAGCACCTGGCCGAGCAGCTCGCCCGAGGCCTGATCGTCGGCCTCTTCCAGGGCCGGATCGAGGCCGGCCCCCGGGCGCTGGGCAACCGGTCGATTCTTGCATCGCCGCTGGAGCCGGGTGTGGTCGAGCGCCTGAACGCCACGGTGAAGTACCGCGAACCGTTCCGGCCCTTCGCCCCGATGGTGCCGGCCGAGCATGCGGGCGAGTTCTTCACCCTCGGCCAGACCGCCCCGTTCATGTCCATGGCCTCCCGCGTCACCGCCACCACCCGCGAACTCGTTCCCGCCGTCGTCCACGCCAACGACACCGCCCGCCTGCAAACCGTCACCAAGGAGCTGAACCCTTTCGTCCACGCCGTCCTGACGGCGTTCGGCCGCCGGACCGGTGTCCCGGTGCTCATCAACACCTCGCTCAACGTCAAGGGTCAGCCGATCTGCGGTACCCCGGCCATGGCCCTGGACTGCCTGGCCAACTCCGGGCTGGACGCCCTGCTGATCGAGGGAAGGTGGGTCACCAAGTGAGGATCGGTTACAGCTTCTGGGGGTTCCTGGGCGCCGGTATCACCGATACCCCCGACGGCGGGCGCAGCCACCGTCTGCCGCTGATCCAAGGCCTGGCCGAACGCGGCCACGAGATCGTGTTCCTCCAACCGGACCGGGACCGGCTCGAAGCCGACGACCCGATCGGCGCCCCGTACACCTTCGACGGTGGATACCCTGAGCTGGACGCCCTGGTGGTGGAGTGGCGTTGGCGGATCGAGGGGCGCAACACCACTGCCTGCAACACTCCGGGACACACGTGCGACCTCCACCGGCAGGCGTCGCTGCTCCAGCGCTATACCGGGCTACGGGGCACCCCGACTGTGATCTGGGACAAGGACCGCCAACTGCGCACCGACAGTGCCTGGCGACGAACCCCGGGCGTGGTGGTCTGCGAACCCGCATGGCATCCCACTCGCGGCGCGCACCAGCTGCTGTTCCCCGTCGCTGATGCCGTCCTCGATGCCGCCGATCCTCACGAGCTGGCTGCGGCCTCGCGGGACGTGACGCTCGTCTACGCGGGCAACCAGTACGACCGCGACGACGCTTTCGACCGCTTCTTCGCGCCGGCCGCTGCCCACGTCGACCACCAGGTCGTCGGCAAGTGGACCGACACCGCCCGGTGGCCCCACGTCCGTTTCACCGGTCGCAAGCCGTTCCCCGAGATCGCTCACCTGCACGGCCGGGCCTTGGCCACAGTGCTGCTGCTGCCCGACCGATACGCGGCGGTCGGGCAGCTGACCCAGCGGCAGTTCGAAGCGGTTCTGGCTGGGTGCCTACCGCTGGCTCCCGACACCATCCGCGACGTCCATCGGTTCGTACCGCCGCAGCTCATCGTCCGCGACGGCCCCCAGGTCACCCGCGTTCTCCGGGAGCTGCGTGAGCAGTCCGGCACGGCCCAGCACGCCCATCTTCTCGCCGACTCTCTGGAGCGTCTCAACCTGTTCCGGCTCAGCACCCAGATCGAGCGGCTGGAGCTGGCGATCGACGCGGCTGCAGGGGCCACGCGGAACAGGTCGGTGGCCTGATGCGCACTTCGCCCCTGCCCGCTGCGGCGCCTGCAGCACCCAGAAGTCGGTCTGGGCGTTCCAGGCTCCCCGCTCCCTCTACTGTGGAGAACCATGAAGAAGGTCGCCGTCGTCGGCTGCTCCGGCAGCGGCAAGTCGCATGTCGCCCGTGCGTTGGGCGGCATCCTGGACGCGCCGGTGACACACCTGGATGCCGTCTTCTACGACGAGGACTGGAACGAGCTGCCGAAGGACACGTTCGCCCAGGCTCAGCGGGACCTGGTGGCCCAGCCGCGCTGGGTGATCGACGGGAACTACAACTCCACTCTGCCGATCCGACTGGAAGCCTGCGACACCGTGGTCTTCGTGGACGTTTCCACCCTCGCCTGCCTGTGGGGCCTGCTCTCTCGACAGCTCCGGCACGGCAGCGGACAGAAGGGCAACGGCGTTCACAACCGCGTCCATTGGGGACTGCTCAGGTACGTCGCCGGCTACCGGCGCACGATGCGCCCGCGCGTCCTCGCCAAGATCGACGAGTACGCCGTCCACGCCGAGGTCGTTCGACTCACCAGCCGGCGCCGTACCCGCCGATGGCTGCGCGAGGTGCAGCGAAGCACCTGAAGACCCACCCGGGACCGAGCGGCGAGGCGCTGGACGGTCAGCGGGGAGGCGCGGAGTGAGCACCTCCCCGCGCCACCACACCAAGCACTACTCCGACCCGGCCCGGTGCACTGCGGCACACCGCCACTACGACTGGCTCGCCGAGCAGGCTCCCACCCTGCGCCAACCGCCACTGATCGCCGCTACCCCGACCAGTCTGACGTTCGGCCGTGTCGAGGGACGGCACGCCGAACCGCGTGACCTGCTCCCGCTGGCCACCATGCTCGGCGACGCCCACGGCACCGCCTGGACGTACGACCTACGCGGTACCCGCCTCGACCAACCACGTGCGCTCGCCGACGGAACCAGCCTCCCCGACTATGTCTCCCCGCGCCGCCGAGCGTTGGAGCGTCGCCTTCTCCAGGGCTTCCTTCCCGACCGTGAAGCGCTCGACCTTCTTCTCGGTGTTCTCTGTCGCACTGCCGACGGCCTGGCCGCGTTCTACAAGGACTCCAACCCGCGCAACGTCCTGATCACCGCGAGCACCGTGTACACCGTGGACGTCGACGACCTCACCCTGGCCCCATTCGGCTACGACCTCGCCAAGCTCATCCATACCCTCGCTCTGAGCCACGGTCCCCTGCCACCTCAGGCCGTCCACGACGCCGTGCAGCACTACAACACCGCCGCAGGTCGCCACAGCCGGCAGCTCGGCGACCTCACCACCGCCCAGCTGGACGACTTCCTCCTCCTGCACCGCGCCCTGACCGCCCCGTACGCCGCCCGCGACCACTACCGCAACGGTCGTCCCCAGCCCCTCGCCCAGGAGGCGCAGTGATCACCAGCGAAATCGTCCTCCTGCGGCACGGCCAGGCCCACTGCAACGCTGCCGGTCTGGTCGGCGGCCCGGCCACCTGCACCGGCCCGGACCAACCTCGGCCGCCACCAGGTCGAACAGGCCGCCGAACTCCTCGCCGCCGAACACGCCGCTTCGCCGTTCACCGCCCTGTACGCCGGTCCCCGGCTCCGCCTCCAGCAGACCGGCCAGATCCTCGCCCGCGCTATGGGCCTCGACATGCTCACCGATCCCGGCCTCGACGGTCCTGAGCACGGCGACGCCGACGGCCGCCCCTGGCGCGAGGTCAAGGACGCATTCGGCGGTGCGCCGCATACCCGCCCCGATACCCCGTGGGCCCAAGGCGCCGACACCTGGAACGGCTACCTCCAGCGTGCCGGAGCCCACCTGCGCGAACTCCTGACCCGCCATCAGACCGGTCGGCTCCTCCTCGCCTCGCACGGAGAGACCGTCATCGCAGCCCACACTCTGCTCCTCGGCCTCCCCCTGGGCTCCGTGAACGGATTCTCCGTGGACCACGCCTCACTCACCCGCTGGCAGCATCACCGCAACCAGCGTGGCCAGCAGCGCTGGCTCCTGCACAGCCACAACAACACCGCCCACTTTGCTCCTCGACCGGGGCGACCATGATCACCCGCCCCGACGACCCGCGCCTGGTCCTCGCCCGCAGGGCCATCGGCCCGGTCACGATCGTCGCCGACCCCGGCCTACCCGACCGCGTCCTTCACCTGGCCGACGGCCGAGGCACCCGCTACTTCGCCAAGCAGCACCACCAACCAGCCCGCTTCACCCAGGAGGTCAACGCCTACGCGGGCTGGGCCCGTCATCTCGCCGCACGAACACCCGGGCTGGTTGCCCAGCACCATGCCGACCTGGTCCTGCTCATCACCGCCGTTCCCGGCCGCCGCGCCGACACCCTGCCACCGGGCTCGGAGGCCGAACAGCTCGCCCACCGCGCTGCCGGAGCCGCCCTGCGCGCGCTCCACACCGCTACCGCCATCACCGACCCAGACCTGAGCAGCAAGATCAGCAGCCGTCTTCGCACCTGGATCGCCAAGGCACACCAGGCAGAACTCCTATCCGCTCGGGAGCACCAGACCCTGAGCGAGGCTGCCGACCAGCTCACCCACCAGCGCTTGGAAGCCGCCATCTGCCACCTCGACTACCAGCCTCGGAACTGGTGTGTCGGTGAAACCCTCGCCGTCGTCGACTTCGAGCACAGCCGCCCTGACGCCCGCATCCGCGACCTGGCCCGGCTCGCCTTTCGGCACTGGGCCCGATCCCCGCACCTGCGCCAGGCCTTCCTCGACGGCTACGGGTGTCTCACCAGCGCGGAGGAGAGCCTCCTCCACCATTTCGCCGCCTACGAGGCCATCACCGCCCTGGTCCGAGGCCACGAAAGCGCCGACCACGACCTCACCGAACACGGCCGCGCCACCCTCGCCCGCCTCGTGCCCTAACCACCCGCGTCACCACGGAGCCCTTCCATGCCCCAAGCCCAACCCCATGCCCCGCAGCGCGCCGTCATCACCGGTGCGGCCGGATTCATCGGCTCCCACCTCGCAGAAGCGCTCCTGGCCGCCGGCACGACCGTCATCGGCGTCGACCGTCGCGACCACTACGACCCGCGCGCCGCGGCCAACCTGGCCCGGATCCTCGACCACCCCGCCTACATCCACGTCACCGCCGACCTTCTCACCTGCGCGGTCGAACCCCTGCTCCTCGACGCCGACGCGGTCTTCCACCTCGCCGGCATCCCCGGCGTCCGACCGTCCTGGGGACCGGAGTTCAGCGACTACGTCGGCTCCAACATCCTGGCCACCCAGCGCGTCATGACCGCCGCCACGACCATGCGCGTCCCCCGCCTCGTGGTCGCCTCCTCCTCCAGCGTCTACGGCCCCACCGACGGCACCCCCAGCGCCGAGAACGACCCCACCCGCCCGGCCTCCCCCTACGCGGTCACCAAACTCGCCGAGGAACAACTCTGCCTCGCCCACGCCACCCGACCGGGCTCCCCCACCACCGTCGTCGCCCTGCGCTATTTCACCGTCTACGGGCCACGCCAGCGCCCCGACATGTTCATCCACCGCGCGCTGAACGCCGCCCTCGCCGGCACCCCGCTCCGGCTCTACGGAGACGGCCACCAGCAGCGCGACTTCACGTACATCGACGACGTCGTTACCGCCACCATCGCCGCCGCCTCCCCTCAGGCCCCTGGCGGAGTCGTCAACGTCGGCGGCGGTACCGGCGCGACGCTGCGCGACATCATCCGGTCTGCCCAGGAACTGTCCGGCCGACCCATCGAGATTCAGGCCCACACCACCCGCAACGGCGACGTCCCAGTCACCCGGGCCGACCTCGCCCGCGCGCGCCGGCTCCTCGGCTACAGGCCGACCGTTGACCTTACGACCGGCATGAGCCGCCAACTCGCAGCCCTCACCCACGTCACCGCTGCCATCTCATCCTGACCCGCCGCCCGAGGCGTCGCCTCGGCCCGCTGCTCTCACTCGCCCCGAGCACCACGCCACGGAGAACCCGATGCCGTCCATCGAGACACAGCTGCCCACGCCCGGCACCAACCGCCACATCGCCGTCATCCCCTGCCGCTGGGGAGCAAGCCGCTTCCCCGGCAAACCGATCGCCGACCTGGCCGGCAAGCCGCTCCTCTGGCACGTCTACCAGCGCTGTCTGCAGGCCACCACCCTTACGCACACCTTCGTCGCGACCGACGACCGGCGAATCGCCGCCGTGTGCGAGGCCCACGGCATCCCCTGGATCATGACCGGCAGGCACCCCACCGGCACCGACCGCGTCGCCGAGTGTGCTGAACGTCTCGACGCCGACGCTTACATCAACGTCCAAGGCGACGAGCCGTTCATCGACCCCGCTGCGATTGACGCCGTCTCCACCGCGCTGGCCTCCCTTCCCCCGGGAGTCCTCGCGGTCAACGCGTGCTCACAGCTCAGCGACCCGGCCACAGTCCAGGACCACAACGTCGTCAAGGTCGTAACCGGCAACGACCACCGCGCCCTGATGTTCTCCCGTCTGCCCATCCCCTATCCGAAGGGCGACCGCCCGACCTACCTACGCCAACTCGGCCTCTACGGGTTCACACCGGAGGGGCTCCGCATCTTCCGCACACTGCGCCAAGGCTCGCTCGAACGCGCCGAGGGTGTCGAGATGCTGCGATTCCTCGAACACTCCCACCCGGTCCAGATGGTGCTCACTCACGACTCGGGCACGGCCGTCGACACGCCGGACGACCTCGAACGGGCCGAGGCACAACTGCTCAGTCAGCGGTAGATCTTGAGGGTGTGTCCAGCGACTGGTGTATCTCGTGTTGTGTGAGTTACCGGCGGCCGACGGAGAGGCGACCGTCGAAGGCGATGTCGAAGGCCTGGAGA
>NZ_JBEOWY010000088.1:0-14658 GCF_040296285.1 Kitasatospora sp. NPDC002227 | reverse complement strand
CTGCGCGGCGTGCTCGCGACGAAGGCGGAGTCCGCGTGGCACCTGCACGAGCTCACGCGGGGCCAGGATCTCGACGCGTTCGTGCTCTTCTCCTCCTTGGCGGGCACTATCGGTGCCGCCGGGCAGGGTAACTACGCTGCTGCGAATGCCTACTTGGACGTGCTCGCCGAGTACCGCCGCTCCGAGGGACTCGCCGCCACCTCGATCGCCTGGGGCCCGTGGGCCGAGGACGGTCTCGCGGCCGAGAGTGAGGTCGTCGGCGCCCGGATGCGGCGCAGCGGCCTGCCGCCGATGGCGCCGCAGGGCGGTCTGACCGCGCTGGCCCGTGCCCTGGCGGTCGGCGACACCACGCTGGCCGTGGCCGATGTGGCCTGGGAGCGGTTCGCGCCCTCCTTCGTCTCGGTCCGCCCGTCCGCGCTGCTGGCCGACGTGGTCGAGGGCCTCGGGCTGGGCGGTGGCAACACTGCCGAGGTGGCCGTCGAACTCGTCGGCTGGGCCGGTCAGTTGGCCGGTATGTCGGCGGCGGAGCAGCTGTCGGCGGTGGTCGGTTGGGTGTGTGCCGAGGCGGCGTCGGTGCTGGGCTACGGCTCGGCGGACGCGGTGGCGGCCGGCCGGGCGTTCCGTGATCTGGGCTTCGATTCGCTGACGGCGGTGGAGCTGCGCAACCGTTTGGCGAAGCTGTCCGGCCAGCGGCTTCCGGCCGGGCTGGTCTTCGACTACCCGACGCCGCGCGTGCTGGGCGAGTTCCTGCTCGGCAAGCTCTCCGGCGCCCAGGCCGAACTCGCCGCCCCCGTCGCGGTGGTGGCTGCTCAGGACGACCCGATTGTGATCGTCGGCATGGCCTGCCGTTACCCCGGTGGGGCCACCTCCCCCGAGGCGCTGTGGCGGGTGCTGGAGTCCGGTACCGACACCATCGCGGAGTTCCCCAACGACCGTGGCTGGGACCTGGCATCGCTCTTCGCCGCGGGCGATGGCGCACGCCAGGGAGCTTTCCTGTACGAGGCGGGGGAGTTCGACGCGGACTTCTTCGGGATCTCGCCGCGTGAGGCGTTGGCGATGGACCCGCAGCAGCGGCTGCTGCTCGAAACCTCCTGGGAGCTGTTCGAGCAGGCCGGGATCGACCTGCCGGGCCTGCGCGGCACCCAGACCGGCGTGTTCGTCGGCACCAACGGCCAGGACTACCCGGCCCTGCTGGCCGCCGCGGCGGAGGACGTCGCCGGTCACGTGCTGACCGGCAACGCGGCGAGTGTGGTCTCGGGCCGGCTCTCCTACACCTTCGGTTTCGAGGGCCCGGCGGTTACCGTGGACACGGCCTGCTCCTCCTCGCTGGTCGCCCTCCACCTCGCCGTCCAGGCGCTGCGCAACGGCGAGTGCTCGCTCGCCGTGGCCGGTGGCGCGACCGTGATGTCGACCCCCGCCTCCTTCGCCGAGTTCGGGCGCCAGGGTGGCCTGGCCGCCGACAGTCGCTGCAAGGCCTTCGCCGCCTCGGCCGACGGCACCAGCTGGGGAGAGGGCGTAGGCCTGCTGCTCGTCGAGCGGCTGAGCGCTGCCGAGAGGCTCGGGCACTGGGTGCTGGCGACCGTGCGCGGCACGGCGGTGAACCAGGACGGTGCGTCCAACGGTCTGACCGCTCCGAACGGTCCGTCGCAGCAGCGGGTGATCCGGCAGGCGCTGGCGGTGGCCGGTCTGTCGGCCGACCAGGTCGACGTCGTGGAAGCACACGGCACCGGTACGGCGCTCGGAGACCCGATCGAGGCGGAGGCTCTGCTGGCCACGTACGGCCAGGACCGTGAGCGTCCGCTGCTGCTGGGTTCGGTGAAGTCGAACATCGGCCACACCCAGGCTGCTGCCGGTGTCGCGGGTGTGATCAAGATGGTGCTGGCGATGCGGCACGGTGTCGTTCCGCAGACCCTGCATGTGGACGAGCCGTCGCCGCAGATCGACTGGGCGGCGGGTGCGGTCGAGCTGGCGACCGAGAAGCAGGCCTGGCCGCAGCACGACGGCCCGCGCCGCGCGGGTGTCTCCTCCTTCGGCGTGAGCGGCACCAATGCCCACGCCATCCTGGAGGTCACCCCGGCCGAGTCCCCGGCTGCGGGCGCAGCCGACGGCGGGGCTGCGGCCTGGGTGCTCTCGGCCCGCACCGAGGCTGCACTGAACGCCCAGGCGCGGCAGCTGCTGAACCGGCTGGCCGAGACCGAGTACCGTCCGCAGGACGTCGGCCACTCGCTCGCGACGCAGCGCGCCGTGCTGGAGCGCCGGGCGGTGGTGGTCGGTGGTGACCGGGAGGCGCTGCTGGCCGGGCTGGCCGCTCTCGCGGAGGGCCGGGAGGCTCCGGGTGTGGTCAGGGGCACGGCGACGGAGGAGCCGAAGCTGGCCCTGCTGTTCTCCGGCCAGGGCAGCCAGCGGGCCGGAATGGGGCGTGAACTGTACGCCGCGTACCCGGTGTTCGCCGATGCGCTGGACGCGGTCTGCGCCCAGCTGGACGCCGAGCTGGACCGTCCGCTGCGCGAGGTGATGTTCGACGGGTCGAGCGACCTGCTCGACCAGACCGCGTACACCCAGGCTGCCCTGTTCGCCTTCGAGATCGCGCTGTACCGACTGGTGGAGTCCTGGGGTGTGCGCCCCGACGCCCTGACCGGCCACTCGATCGGTGAGATCGCCGCCGCGCACGTCGCGGGTGTGTTCTCCCTGGCCGACGCCTGCAAGCTGGTCGCCGCCCGGGGCCGTCTGATGCAGGCGCTCCCGGCCGGTGGCGCGATGCTTGCCGTGCAGGCCGCCGAGGCCGAGGTCCGGGCCGCGCTCACCGAGGGTGTCGACATCGCCGCCGTCAACGGCGCGGACTCGGTCGTCGTCTCCGGCCCCGAGGCGGACATCACCGCACTGGAGGCGGCCTGGCGGGCGGAGGGACGGAAGGTCAAGCGGCTCACTGTCAGCCACGCCTTCCACTCCCGACTGATGGACCCGATGCTGGCCGAGTTCCGCGCCGTCGCGGAGACGCTGGAGTACGCCCAGCCCCGCATCCCGGTGGTGCCCACCAGTACCGGTGAGTTCGCCACGGCCGAGTACTGGGTGCGGCACGTCCGCGAGACCGTCCGCTTCGCGGACGCGGTCGCCGAGCTGCGGGAGCGGGGTGCCGGGACCTTCCTGGAGATCGGCCCGGACGGTGTGCTGTCCGCGCTGGCCGAGGGCATCCCCGCCCAGCGTTCGGCCCGCCCCGAGGCCGAGACCCTGCTCACCGCGCTGGCCGCTCTGCACACCCGTGGCATCGCCGTCGACTGGTCCGCTCTCCACCCGGCGGCTGGCCGGGTCGACCTGCCGACCTACGCCTTCCAGCGGACCCGCTTCTGGCCGACCGTTCAGGCAGTGACCCCCGCTCCCGCCAACGACCTCGATGCCCGCTTCTGGGCGGCTGTCGAGCAGGAGGACCTGGCCGACCTCGCCACCACGCTCGACCTGCCCAGTGAGGATGCCCTCGCCCAGGTCCTGCCCGCCCTCTCCACCTGGCGCCGCCGCCGCGCGGCCGACGCGCAGACCGAGGGCTGGCGTTACGGCCTCACCTGGCAGCACACCACCTTCGCCGCCAACGCCCGCCTGGACGGCGTCTGGCTGATCGCCGTGCCGGCCGAGTCGGCGGACGACCCGTTCGCCGCCGCGACCGTCGCCGCCCTGACCCGCCACGGCGCCGAGGCGCGGCTGCTCCCGGTCGCCGTCGCCGACCGCTTCGACCGTGACCGCCTGGCCGCGCTGCTGCGCGCCCAGCAGGCTCCCGTCCGGGGCGTGCTGTCGCTGTTCGCGCTGGACGAGTCCGCGCACCCCGAACTGCCGGACGTACCGGCAGGGTTGGCCGCCACGCTGGCGCTGCTGCAGGCCCTCGGCGACGCGGGTGACACGGTCACCTCCCCGCTCTGGTGCCTGACCCGCGACGCCGTCGCGGTGACCCCCGGCGAGCGGCTGGGCGGTGCGCTGCAGGCGCACGTCTGGGGTCTGGGCCGGGCCGCCGCGCTGGAGTCGCCCGCGCTCTGGGGCGGGCTGGTCGACCTGGCCGCCGAGCCGGGCGCCGAGCAGCTCGACCTGCTCTGCCGGGTGCTCGCCGACCCGCAGGGGGAGGACCAGCTGGCGATCCGCCGGTCCGGCGCCCACGTGCGCCGCCTGGAGCACGCGCCGCTGCCGGTCTCCCGCCGCGAGCCGGCCGCCCCGCACGGCACCGTGCTGATCACCGGCGGTACGGGTGCGCTCGGCCGCGCGGTCGCCCGGGCCTACGCCGAGGACGGCGCCGGGCACCTGCTGCTGGTCAGCCGCCGCGGCCTGCAGGCCCCCGGGGCCGAGGAGTTCGCCGCCGAGCTGGCCGCTCTGGGCGCCGAGGTGACGGTGGCCGCCTGCGACGCGGCCGACCGCGAGGCGCTCGCCCGCCTGCTCGAGGGCGTCCCGGCCGCGCACCCGCTGACCTCCGTGGTGCACACCGCCGGTGTGCTGGACGACGGGGTGGCCGACCGGATGACCGCCGAGCGGCTCGCCCCGGTGCTGCGCGCCAAGGTCACCGCCGCGCTCAACCTGCACGAGCTGACGCAGAGCGAGAAGCTCACCGAGTTCGTGCTGTTCTCCTCCGTCTCCGGCACCATCGGCGGCGCCGGCCAGGCCAACTACGCCGCCGCCAACGCCTACGTGAACACCCTCGCCGAGCAGCGCCGGGCCGCCGGCCTGCCGGGCAGCGCGATCGCCTGGGGGCCGTGGGCCGAGGGCGGCATGGCGGCCGACGGCAGCGTGGTCGAGCAGCGCACCCGGCGGGCCGGTCTGCCCGCGATGACCCCCGAGGCGGCCACCACGGCCTACCGCCGTTCGCTGGACGCCGGCGGCCCGGCCCTGCTGGCGATCGTGGACGTGGACTGGGCCCGCTTCGCGCCCGGCTTCACGGCGGCCAGGCCGAGCCGGCTCTTCGACCGGCTGCCGGAGGCGATGGACGTCCTGGCCGCGTTCCAGGAGACCGGTACCGACCCGGGCACGCTCGACCTGTCCGCACGGCTGGCCCAACTCGCCCCGGGCGAGCGGGCGGAGGCGCTGCTGACCCTGGTCCGCGGCAAGGTCGCGCTGGTGCTCGGCCACACCTCGCCGCAGGCCGTCGAGCCCGACCGGGCCTTCAAGGACCTCGGCTTCGACTCGCTCACCGCCGTCGAGCTGCGCAACCAGCTCGGCGCCGCCAGTGGGCGGCAGCTGCCGCCCACCCTGGTCTTCGACTACCCGACCTCGGCCGATCTGGCCGCCCACCTGCACGCGGAGCTCTGCCCGCAGGACCAGGGCGGCGTGGCCTCCGTGCTCGCCGAGTTCGACCGCCTGGAGGCGGCGCTGGCCGCCCTCGCGGCCGAGGAGGACGACCGGACCCGGATCGCCGTGCGGCTCAACGCCGTGCTGGCGAAGTGGGGTTCGGCCGCAGCCGCCCGGGGCGCGGGCGCGCCCGAGGAGGCCGCCTCGGTCACCGACCAGCTCAACGAGGCGACCTCGGACGAGGTCTTCGCCTTCATCGACCGTGAACTCGGCATCGCCTGAGTCGCTGGCCCAGCCAGAGCACCTTCTTCCGATCAACTTCCCGAGGGGCCAGTAGACATGAGCGACGAGCAGAAGCTGCTTGACTACCTGAAGCGCGTCACCGCCGACCTCCACCAGACCCGCCAGCGGGTGAAGGAGCTGGAGGAGGGCGAGCAGGAGCCGATCGCCATCGTTGCCATGGCCTGCCGTTTCCCCGGCGGCGTACGCACGCCCGAGCAGCTCTGGGAAGTGCTCGCCGAGGGACGGGACGCGCTCGCCGACTTCCCCACCGACCGCGGCTGGGACTTGGACCGCCTCTTCGACGAGGACCCAGACCGGCCCGGCACCTCCTATGTCCGGCAGGGCGGATTCGTCACCGGCGCAGCCGAGTTCGACGCCGCGTTCTTCGGGATCTCGCCGCGCGAGGCGCTCGCCATGGACCCGCAGCAGCGGGTTCTGCTCGAGACCGCCTGGGAGGCGATCGAGCGGGCGGGCGTCGACCCGCAGGGGCTGCGCGGCTCCCGTACCGGTGTGTTCGTCGGCTCCAACGGGCAGGACTACGCGGCGCTGCTGATGGGCGCGACCCAGGACGTCGAGGGCTACGGCGGCACCGGGAACGCCGCCAGCGTGATGTCCGGCCGCCTCTCCTACACCCTGGGGCTGGAGGGCCCGGCGGTCACCGTCGACACGGCCTGTTCCTCCTCACTGGTGGCTCTGCACCTGGCCGTGCAGGCGCTGCGGGGCGGCGAGTGCTCGCTGGCCCTGGCCGGTGGCGTGACCATCATGGCCACCCCCAGCCCCTTCATCGAGTTCAGCAAGCAGCGCGGCCTGGCCGGGGACGGCCGCTGCAAGGCCTTCGCGGCCGCCGCCGACGGCACCGGCTGGGGCGAGGGCGTCGGCATGCTGCTGGTCGAGCGGCTCGCCGACGCGCAGCGGCTCGGCCACCCGGTGCTCGCGGTGGTGCGGGGCAGCGCCGTCAACCAGGACGGCGCCTCGAACGGCCTGACCGCCCCCAACGGCCCCTCGCAGCAGCGGGTCATCCTGCAGGCACTGGCCGGCGCCGGTCTCTCCCCGGACCAGGTCGACGTGGTCGAGGCGCACGGCACCGGCACGGCGCTCGGTGACCCGATCGAGGCCCAGGCGCTGCTCGCCACCTACGGCCAGGGCCGGCCCGCCGGCCGGCCGCTGCTGCTCGGCTCGGTGAAGTCCAACATCGGCCACACCCAGGCCGCCGCCGGTGTGGCCGGTGTGATCAAGATGGTGCTCGCGATGCAGCACGGCATCGTGCCGCAGACCCTGCACGTGGACGCGCCCTCGCCGCACGTGGACTGGACGGTGGGCGCGGTCGAGCTGCTGGCGGAGCGGCAGGACTGGCCGGAGACCGGCCGCCCGCGCCGGGCCGGCATCTCCTCCTTCGGCGTCAGCGGCACCAACGCGCACACCATCCTGGAGCAGGCACCCGAGCCCGCCGCCCCCGAGGCCGAGCGCACTCGCGAACTCCCGGTGAGCCTCTGGCCGTTGGCCGGTCGGACCGAGGAGGCGCTGCGCGAGCAGGCCGCCCGCCTGGCCGAGCTGCTCGGCCAGCGGCCGGGCACCGACCTGCTCGACCTCGCCCACTCGCTGGCCACCACCCGCTCCGCCCTCGAGCGCCGCGCCGCCGTGGTCGGCACCACCCGCGAGGAGCTGGCCGCCGCGCTGACCGCGCTGGCCGCCGAGGGCGAGGCCCCGCACACCGTGACCGGGTCCGCGGTCGCCGGGCGGACCGCCTTCCTGTTCTCCGGCCAGGGCAGCCAGCGGGCCGGGATGGGCCGTGAACTGTACGCCGCGTACCCCGAGTTCGCCGCCGGGCTGGACGCGGTGTGCGAGCAGTTCGACCTTGGCCGCCCGCTGCGCGAGGTGCTGTTCGAGGACTCCGACCTGCTCGGCCAGACCGTCTGGACCCAGGCCGGGCTGTTCGCGATCGAGGTCGCGCTCCACCGCCTGGTCGAGTCCTGGGGCCTGCGCGCCGACCTGCTGGCCGGGCACTCGATCGGCGAGATCGCCGCGGCACACGTTGCCGGCGTGCTCTCGCTTGAGGACGCCTGCAGGCTGGTCGCCGCCCGCGGCCGTCTGATGCAGGCGCTGCCGAGCGGCGGCGCGATGCTCGCCGTGCAGGCCACCGAGGAGGACGTCCGGGCCGCCCTGCGCGGCGCCGTGGACATCGCCGCCGTCAACGGCCCCGAGTCGGTGGTGGTCTCGGGCACCGAGGCGGACGTCGCGGCGCTCGAGGCGCACTGGCGGGAGGAGGGCCGCAAGGTCAAGCGGCTCACCGTCAGCCACGCCTTCCACTCCGCGCTGATGGACCCGATGCTCGCCGAGTTCCGCGCCGTGGCCGAGGAGTTGACCTACCACGCCCCGCAGATCCCGGTGGTCTCCAACCTCACCGGCTCGCTCGCCGAGGAGATCGCCACCCCCGAGTACTGGGTCCGCCACGTCCGCGAGGCCGTCCGCTTCGCCGACGGCGTCCGCACCCTGTACGCCCAGGGCGCGCGCACCTTCGTCGAGCTCGGCCCCGACGGGGTGCTCACCGCCATGGCGCAGCAGGTGCTCGACGGGGTGGACGAGCCCGTGGTGCTGGCCCCGCTGACCCGCGCTGGCCGCCCCGAGCCGCTCGCCCTCACCACCGCGCTGGCCGCCCTCGCCGTGCACGGCACCACCCCGGACTGGACCGCCTACTACGCGGGCACCGGCGCCCGCCGGACCGAGCTGCCCACCTACGCCTTCCAGCCCACCCGCTACTGGCTCGAGCAGAGCGGCGCACTCTTCGGCGACGCCGGCGCCATCGGCCTGGCGAGCGTCGGCCACCCGCTGCTCGCCGCCGCCGTCCAGCTCGCCGACACCGAAGGCACCCTGCTGACCGGCAGACTCTCGCTGCGCACCCACCCGTGGATCGCGGACCACGGCATCCTCGGCACCGTGCTGCTCCCCGGCACCGCCTTCCTCGAACTCGCCATCCGGGCCGGTGACCTGGTCGGCTGCGGCCAGGTGGACGAGCTGACCCTGCAGACCCCGCTGGTACTGCCCGCCGAGGGCGCCGTCCAGCTGCAGGTCTGGGTCGGCGCGGCGGACGAGGCCGACCGGCGTCCGATCAGCATCCACTCCCGCCGTCAGGGCGACTTCGCGGACGAGCAGCCGTGGGTACGCCACGCGCAGGGCTACCTGGTGGCCGAGGCCGCCGAGCCGGCCGGTTCGCTGGCCGAGTGGCCGCCGAGCGGCGCCGAGGCGGTCGACGTCTCCGGCTTCTACCAGGGCTGGGCCGAGACCGGGTTCCTCTACGGCCCGACCTTTCGCGGCCTGCGGGCCGCCTGGCGCCGCGGCGAGGAGGTCTTCGCCGAGGTCGTGCTGCCCGCCGAGGCCGACGCCGCCGACTACGGCATCCACCCCGCGCTGCTCGACGCCGGTCTGCACGCCATCGGCCTGGGCCGGTTCGTCGGCGGCGAGGCGCCCGCGCCCGGTGAGGGCCGACTGCCGTTCTCCTGGAGCGGTGTGTCCCTGCACGCCACCGGCGCCGCCGCCCTGCGGGTCCGGCTGGCCCCGGCCGGGACGGACGCGGTGAGCGTGCTGGTCACCGACCAGAGCGGCGAGGTGGTCGCCACCGTCGACTCGCTGGCCGTCCGCCGGGTGACCGCCCAGCAGCTGGAGCAGCCCAAGGAGGACAGCGGCGACGCGCTGCTGCACCTGGACTGGACCCCCGCGCCCGCCGCCGAGGGCGCGGGTGCGCTCGCCGACGCGCAGTGGCTGCTGCTCGGCGAGGGGCTGGAGCCGGCCGCCGAGCAGCTGACCGCGCTCGGTCTGTCGGCCGCGCGGATCGCCGCGCCCGCCGAGGCCCCCGAGCCCGGCGAGCGGCCGGTGGTCGCGCTGGCGGCGGTGAGCGGGGTCGAGCAGACCCTGGCGCTGCTGCAGCAGTGGCTGGCCGAGGACCGGCTGGCCGACGCCGGCCTGGTCGTGGTCACGACCGGCGCCGTCGCGGCCGCCTCCGGCGAGGAGGTCCGCGACCCGCGGGCCGCCGCCGTCTGGGGCCTGGTCCGCACCGCGCAGTCCGAGAACCCCGGCCGGGTGGTCCTGGCCGACGTGGACGGCACGCCCGAGTCCTGGTCCGCGCTGCCCGCCGCCCTCGCCTCCGGCGAGGCGCAGCTGGCCCTGCGGGCGGGCGCCGCGCTGCTGCCGCGCCTGGCCCGGCTGGACGCCGTCGCCGAACTCGCCGTCCCCGCCGGGGCGGTGGCCTGGCGCCTGGACAGCGCCGAGCGCGGCACGCTGGACGCGCTGGAGCTGGTCGAGATCCCCGTCGCGGAGCTCGCGGCGGGGGAGGTCCGGGTCGCGGTCCGCGCCGCCGGTGTGAACTTCCGTGACGTGCTGGGCGCCCTCGGCATGTACCCCGGCCCGGCCGGCCTGCTCGGCGGCGAGGGCGCGGGCGTGGTGGCCGAGGTCGGCCCGGGTGTCACCGGGCTGGCGGCCGGTGACCGGGTGCTCGGCATGTTCGTCGGCGGCTTCGGCCCCCAGGTCACCACCGACCACCGCCTGCTGGCCCGGATCCCCGACGGCTGGACCTTCGCCGAGGCCGCCTCGGTGCCGACCGTCTTCCTGACCGCCCTGTACGCCTGGTCCGACCTCGGCTCGGTGCGGGCCGGTGAGCGGGTGCTGGTGCACGCGGGTGCCGGTGGCGTCGGCATGGCCGCCATCCAGCTGGCCCGTCACCTGGGTGCGGAGGTCTTCGCGACGGCCGGCCCCGGCAAGTGGGACACGCTGCGTTCGCTCGGTCTCGATGACGACCACATCGCCTCCTCGCGTGACCTCGCCTTCGCGGAGAAGTTCCTCGCCGTGACCGGCGGGGAGGGCGTGGACGTCGTCCTCAACTCCCTCGCGGGCGAGTTCGTGGACGCCTCGCTCAGCCTGCTGCCGCGCGGCGGCCGGTTCCTGGAGATGGGCAAGACCGACATCCGCACCGAGGCGCCCGCAGGCGTGATGTACCGGGCCTTCGACCTGGTCGAGGCCGGTCCGGCCCGGATCGGCGAGCTGCTGGCCGAGCTGCTCGAGCTGTTCGCAGCCGGGGCCGTCGCGCTGTCGCCGGTGAAGGTGTGGGACGTGCGCCGGGCGCCGGAGGCGTTCCGCTTCGTCAGCCAGGCCAAGCACATCGGCAAGGTCGTTCTGACGGTCCCGCAGGCGATCGACCCCGCCCGCGAGGTGGTGATCACCGGCGGCACCGGTTCGCTCGGCGCACTGGTGGCCCGGCACCTGGTCGCCGAGTACGGCGCCCGCAAGCTGCTGCTGCTCTCGCGCCGGGGCCCCGAGGCCGCCGGTGCAGCCGAACTGGTGGCCGAGCTGGCCGAGTTGGGGGCCACAACCGAGGTCGCGGCCTGTGACGTCGCCGACCGAGAGGCGCTGGCGGGCGTGCTGGCGGGCCGTGAGCTGACCGCCGTGGTGCACACGGCCGGGGTGCTGGACGATGCGCTGATCGGCTCGCTGGACGCCGAGCGGCTGGCGGGCGTGTGGGCGCCGAAGGCCGGTGCGGCCTGGGCGCTGCACGAGCTCACCAAGGACCAGGACCTCGCCGCCTTCGTCCTGTTCTCCTCGGCCTCCGCCACCCTCGGCGGCACCGCGCAGGGCAACTACGCCGCCGCCAACGCCTTCCTCGACGCGCTGGCCGAGCACCGGCAGTCCCTCGGCCTGCCCGGCACCTCCTTCGCCTGGGGCCCGTGGGACCAGACCGGCGGCATGACCGCCGACCTCACCGAAGCCGACCTCACCCGGATGGCGCGCGGCGGCCTGCTGCCGCTGACCCGGGCCCAGGGCCTGGCCCTGCTGGACGCCGGCCTCGGCTCGGCGGGCGCCGCCCTGGTCGCCCTGCGGATCGATCTCGCGGTGCTGCGCGGCCAGGCGGCCACCGGGGCGCTCGCGCCGGTCTTCCGCGGCCTGGTGCGCGCCACCGGCCGCCGGGTGGTCGGAACGAAGGCGGCCGGCGGGCGGTCGGCGCTGGTCGAGCGGCTGGCGCCGCTGGCCGGGGCCGAGCGCTCGCGCGCCGTGCTCGACCTGGTGCGCGGCGCCGCGGCCGCGGTGCTCGGCCACGGCTCGCCGGAGGCGGTGGAGGCCGGCCGGGCGTTCAAGGAGCTCGGCTTCGACTCGCTGACCGCCGTCGAGCTGCGCAACCGCCTCGGCGGTGCGACCGGCCTGCGACTGCCCGCGACCCTGGTCTTCGACTACCCGACCCCGCAGGTGCTCGCCGAGTACGTGCTCGGCGAGCTCGCGGAGGAGCTCGGCAGCGCCGGCGCTGCCGCCGCGCAGGTGGTCGCCACCGGCGGCGCGGTGGACGAGCCGCTGGCGATCGTCGGCATGGCCTGCCGGTTCCCCGGCGGGGTGGACTCGCCAGAGGCCCTCTGGCAGCTGGTCAGCACCGGCGGCGACGCCATCGGCGGCTTCCCGACCGACCGCGGCTGGGACCTCGACGGCCTCTACGACCCCGAGGGCGAGACCCCCGGCACCAGCTATGTGCAGTCCGGCGGATTCCTCTACGGCGCAAGCGAGTTCGACCCCGGCTTCTTCGGCATCTCGCCGCGCGAGGCGCTCGCCATGGACCCGCAGCAGCGCCTGCTGCTCGAGGCCGCCTGGGAGACCTTCGAGCGGGCCGGCATCGACCCGCACTCGCTGCGCGGCAGCCGGACGGGCGTCTTCGTCGGCGCCGCCGCCTCCGGCTACGGCACCGGACTGGTCAGCGTCCCCGAGGGCATCGAGGGCCACCTGCTCACCGGCAACACCCCGAGCGTGATCTCCGGCCGACTCTCCTACACCTTCGGACTGGAGGGCCCGGCCGTCACCGTCGACACCGCCTGCTCCTCCTCGCTGGTCGCCCTCCACCTGGCGGGGCAGGCGCTGCGCGGCGGCGAGTGCACGATGGCGCTGGTAGGCGGCGTGACCGTGATGGCCACGCCGGGTATCTTCACCGAGTTCTCCAAGCAGGGCGGTCTCTCCGGCGACGGCCGCTGCCGCGCCTTCGCGGCCGGTGCGGACGGCACGGGCTGGGCCGAGGGCGCGGGCATGCTGCTGGTCGAGCCGCTCTCCCAGGCGCAGCGCCTCGGCCACAACGTGCTTGCGGTGGTGCGGGGTTCGGCGGTCAACCAGGACGGTGCCTCGAACGGCCTCACCGCGCCGAACGGCCCCTCGCAGCAACGGGTGATCCGCCAGGCCCTCGCCAATGCCCGGCTGACGGCCGACCAGGTCGACGTGGTCGAGGCGCACGGCACCGGTACGGCGCTCGGCGACCCGATCGAGGCCCAGGCCCTGCTCGCCACGTACGGCCGGGACCGGGCGGCCGAGCAGCCGCTGTGGCTCGGCTCGATCAAGTCCAACCTCGGCCACACCCAGGCGGCTGCCGGCGTGGCGGGTGTCATCAAGATGGTGCTGGCGATGCAGGGCGGCCTGCTGCCGAAGACCCTGCATGTGGACGCCCCTACCCCGCACGTGGACTGGGCGGCAGGTGCGGTCGAGCTGCTCACCGAGACCCGCGACTGGCCGGCCACCGGCGAGCCGCGCCGGGCCGCCGTCTCCTCCTTCGGCATCAGCGGCACCAACGCGCACGTCATCCTGGAGCAGGCCCCGGCCGCCGAACTCGCCACCCCTGCGAAGGCGGTGGCGAAGCCGATCGAGGCCGGCGCGGTGTTGCCGCTGGTGGTGTCGGGCCGTGGTGAGGCCGCGCTGCGGGCGCAGATCGAGCGGATCGCCGGGATCACCGGTGTCGACGGCGATGCGGCGGCGGTGGCGGCTGCGCTGGTGCGCGGGCGGGCGGTGTTCGAGGACCGGGCGGTGCTGATCGGCGATCAGGAAGTCATCGGGCGCTCGATCGGCGATGGCGGGGTGGTGCTGGTCTTCCCGGGCCAGGGTTCGCAGTGGGTCGGGATGGCGTCGGGTCTGATGGCCGCCTCGCCGGTCTTCGCTCGCTCCATCACGGACTGCGCGGCCGCGCTGAAGCCCTTCGTGGACTGGGATCTCGAAGAGGCCCTGGAGAGCCGCGAGTTGCTGGAGCGGGTGGACGTGGTCCAGCCGGTGCTGTTCTCGGTGATGGTCTCGCTGGCCGCGCTGTGGCGTTCGATGGGCGTGACGGTGTCGGCGGTGGTGGGTCACTCGCAGGGTGAGATCGCTGCGGCGTGTGTCGCCGGCGCGCTGTCGCTGGAGGACGCGGCGCGGGTGGTCGCGCTGCGGGCGAAGGCGCTGGCGCGGGTGGCGGGTTCGGGCGGGATGGTGTCGCTGTTCGCCTCGGCGGAGAAGGCCGAGGAGCTGCTGGGCGGCTTCGAGGGCCGGGTCGGTGTCGCGGCCGTCAACGGCCCCGGTTCGGTGGTCGTCTCCGGTGAGGCCGCCGCGCTGGACGAGTTCATGGCGCTGTGCGCGTCGGTGAGCGTCGACGCCCGCCGGGTGAATGTGGACTACGCCTCGCACTCCGCGCAGATGGAGCTGCTTGAGGCGGAGATCCTGGAGGCTCTCGCGCCGATCACCGGGCTCACCCCGGCCATCCCGATGTTCTCCACCTACACGGGGGAGTGGGTCAAGCCCGGTGAGCTGGGGGCACGTTACTGGTACGAGAACCTGCGCCACCCGGTCCGTCTGCAGTTGGCGGTGGAGGAGTTGGCGAAGGCCGGCCACCGCGTCTTCGTGGAGTCCAGCCCGCACCCGGTGCTGACGGTCGGCGTGCAGGATACCCTGGGGGACAGCGGTGTTGCCCAGGGCACCCTGCGGCGGGAGCAGGGCGACGCGACCCGGTTCCTGACCGCCGTTGCCGAGGCCTTCGTCAACGGCGCCACCGTCGACTGGACCCGGGTGCTCACGGACGCGGGCCAGGTCGAGCTGCCCACCTACCCCTTCCAGCGTGAGCGGCTCTGGCTGGAGTCCGGCGTCGCGGCGGCCGCTCTCGCGGCTGCGGCGGTGGCAGCGAGTGCTGGTGATCCGGCGGAGGCCGGGTTCTGGGCGGCGGTGGACGGTGGCGACCTGGCGGGGCTGTCGGATGCGCTCGGGGTGGACAGTGCTGCGCCGTTCGGTGAGGTGGTGCCGGCGATCGCGGCGTGGCGGCGTGGTCGTCGTGAGGCTTCGGTGGTGGACGACTGGCGTTACCGGGTG
>NZ_JBEOWY010000087.1:0-14701 GCF_040296285.1 Kitasatospora sp. NPDC002227 | reverse complement strand
GCCGCCGACGTGTCGGACCGCGTCTCGCTGGCCCGGGCCCTTGAGGGCCTGGAGCTGTCGGCCGTCGTGCACGCCGCCGGTGTGCTGGACGACGGTGTGCTGGAGGGCCTGACGGCCGAGCGGCTGCGCTCGGTGGTTGCCGCCAAGGCGGACGCGGCGCGCTACCTGCACGAGCTGACGCTTGGGCAGGAGCTGGACGCCTTCGTGCTCTTCTCCTCCCTCTCGGGCACGCTGGGTGCGGCCGGTCAGGGCAACTACGCGGCTGCCAACGCCTACCTGGACGCCCTTGCGCTGCACCGCCGTTCGCTGGGCCTGCCTGCCACCTCGGTGGCCTGGGGTCCGTGGGCCGGCGCCGGGATGGCAGCCGACGAGTCCGCCGTCGAGGACCGGATGCGCAAGGCCGGAATCCCGGCCCTGGCCCCGGAGTTGGCGCTCACCGCGCTCCAGCAGGCGGTCGGCGGCGGCGAGGCGGTCGTGGTGGCCGCCGACCTCGACTGGTCCCGCTTCGCCCCGGCCTTCACCGCGACCCGGCCCAGCCGCCTGATCAGCGGCATCGCCGAGGCCCGCCAGGCCCTCGAGGCCGCCGCTGCCGGGCCCGTCACGTCCGAGGAGCCCGCCGGTACGGCCCTGGTCCGCGAGCTGCGCGCCATGACCGAGGCCGATCAGGCCCGTACGGTCGTGGAGCTGGTCCGTGCCCAGGTCGCCACGACCCTCGGCCACTCCTCCGTCGCGGCCGTCGAGGCCGACCGCCCGTTCAAGGAGTTCGGCGTCGACTCGCTGACCGCCGTCGAGCTGCGCAACCGCCTGACGGCCGTCACCGGCCTCGCCCTGCCCAGCTCGCTGGTCTTCGACCACCCCACGCCGGCGGTGCTCGCAGACTTCCTGCGGGCCGAGCTGTTGGGTGCGCGGACCAAGGGCGCGGTTGAGGCTTCGGTGACTGTTGCTGCTGCGGACGACGCGATCGCGATCGTCGGGATGGCCTGTCGGTTCCCGGGCGGGGTGGATTCGCCCGAGGGCCTCTGGTCCCTGCTCGCCGATGGTGTGGACACCGTGGGTGACTTCCCGGCCGACCGTGGGTGGGATCTGGAGCGCCTGTACCACCCGGACGCCGACCACCCCGGGACGTCGTACGTCCGGGTCGGTGCGTTCTTGCAGGAGCCGGGCGGTTTCGACCCCGGGTTCTTCGGGATCTCGCCGCGTGAGGCGCTGGCGATGGACCCGCAGCAGCGGCTGCTGCTTGAGACCTCCTGGGAGGCGTTCGAGCGGGCGGGTGTGGACCCGCAGTCGGTGCGCGGCTCCCGGACCGGTGTCTTCGTCGGCACCAACGGCCAGGACTACCCCGCCCTGCTGCTCAGCGCCGTCGAGACGGCCGAGGGCCACCTTGGCACCGGCAACGCGGCCGCCGTGGTCTCCGGCCGGGTGGCGTACACCCTCGGTCTGGAGGGCCCGACCCTGACGGTCGACACGGCCTGCTCCTCCTCACTGGTGGCACTGCACCTCGCCATGCAGGCGCTGCGCACCGGCGAGTGCACGATGGCGCTCGCGGGTGGTGTGACGGTCATGTCCACCCCCGCGACCTTCGTGGAGTTCAGCCGCCAGCGCGGTCTCGCGCAGGACGGGCGCTGCAAGGCGTTCGCCGAGGCGGCGGACGGTACGGGCTGGGGCGAGGGCGTCGGCATGCTGCTCGTCGAGCGGCTGAGCGACGCGCAGCGCCTGGGCCACCCGGTGCTGGCCGTGGTCCGCGGCAGCGCGATCAACCAGGACGGTGCGTCCAACGGCCTCACCGCCCCCAACGGCCCGGCTCAGCAGCGGGTGATCCGCCAGGCCCTGGCCTCCGCCGGCCTGACGGCCGACCAGGTCGACGCCGTCGAGGCGCACGGCACCGGCACGGCGCTCGGTGACCCGATCGAGGCCCAGGCCCTGCTCGCCACCTACGGCAAGGACCGTGAAGTCCCGCTGCTGCTCGGCTCGGTGAAGTCGAACATCGGTCACACCCAGGCCGCCGCCGGTGTGGCGGGCGTGATCAAGATGGTCATGGCGATGCGCCACGGCGTGCTGCCGCAGACCCTGCACGTCGACCAGCCTTCGACGCATGTCGACTGGACCGCAGGAGCCGTCGAACTGCTGACGGAGCGCCGGAGTTGGCCCGAGACCGGGCGTCCGCGCCGGGCCGCCGTCTCCTCCTTCGGGGTCAGTGGCACCAACGCCCACACCATCATCGAGCAGGCCCCGGCGGTCGCCGAGGTCGAGCCCGCCCAGACCCATGGCCCGGCCACCGCGCTGCCCTGGCTGGTCTCCGCCCGGACCGAGGAGGCCCTGGCCGACCAGGCCGCCCGCCTGGCCGCCTTCGTCGCCGAGGACGACACCCTCGACCTGACCGCCCTCGCCGCCGCACTGGCCACCACCCGCTCGACCTTCGAGTACCGGGCCGCCCTGGTCGGCAGCACCCGTGAGGAGCTCACCGCCGCGCTGGCCGCCCTGGCTGAGGGCCGCCCGGCCCCGGGCGTGGTGCTCGGCGAGGCCAAGGGCGCCCCGCGCACCGCCGTGCTCTTCTCCGGGCAGGGCAGCCAGCGGGCCGGGATGGGGCGTGAACTGTACGCCGCCTTCCCGGTGTTCGCGGACGCGCTCGACGCGGTGTGCGCGCAGTTCGACGCCGAGCTGGACCAGCCGCTGCGCGAGGTCCTGTTCGGGGACTCCGACCTCCTTGACCAGACCGTCTGGACCCAGGCCGGCCTGTTCGCGATCGAGGTCGCGTACTTCCGCCTGATCGAGTCCTGGGGCATCCGCCCCGACTACCTGACCGGCCACTCGAT
Source organism: Kitasatospora sp. NPDC002227 (assembly GCF_040296285.1). NCBI lineage: Bacteria > Bacillati > Actinomycetota > Actinomycetes > Kitasatosporales > Streptomycetaceae > Kitasatospora > Kitasatospora sp. NPDC002227. The sequence continues at coordinate 11,888 of NZ_JBEOWY010000087.1, read as the reverse complement.
CGGTGAGCTGGCCGCCGCGCACGTCGCGGGTGTGCTCGACCTGGCCGACGCCTGCAAGCTGGTCGCCGCCCGTGGCCGCCTGATGCAGGCGCTGCCGGCCGGTGGCGCGATGCTCGCCGTGCAGGCGACGGAGGCCGAGGTCCGGGCCGCGCTGGCCGACTACGTGGACGTCGCGGCCGTCAACGGGCCCGAATCGGTGGTCGTCTCGGGCGCCGAGGCGGACCTCGCGGAACTGGAGACCGCCTGGCGGGCCCAGGGCCGCAAGGTCAAGCGCCTCACCGTGAGCCACGCGTTCCACTCGCGGCTGATGGAGCCGATGCTGGCCGAGTTCCGGGCCGTCGCCGAGACGCTGACCTACCACGCGCCGCGCGTCCCGGTGGTCTCCAACCTGACCGGCAGCCTGGACACCGATCTGGCCGACCCCGAGTACTGGGTGCGGCACGTCCGCGAGGCCGTCCGCTTCGCCGACGGGATCGCCACCCTGCACGGGCAGGGCGTGACCACCTTCCTGGAGCTCGGCCCCGACGCCGTGCTCTCCGCCCTCGCCCCCGAGGGCGCGCTCGCCGTACCGGTGGCGCGATCGGGCCGCGCCGAGGTCGAGGCGCTGGTCGCCGCCGCCGCCCGGCTGCACACCCACGGCAGCAAGCTCGACTGGGCGGCGTACTTCGCCAACTCCGGTCCGCTGCGGCTGGATCTGCCGACCTACGCGTTCCAGCAGGTCCGCTACTGGCCGACCATCGCGCCCGCCAAGGCCGCGGCCGTCGCCGACACGCTCGACGCCTCCTTCTGGGCCGCCGTCGAGCAGGAGGACCTGACCGCGCTCGCCGCAGTGCTGCGCTCCGAGGACGTCGCCGACCCGGAGTCGGCCGCCGAGGCGCTCTCCCCGGCGCTGCCGGTGCTCGCCACCTGGCGCAGCCGCCGCCGCGAGCGCCACACCACCGACACCTGGCGCTACCGCACCCGGTGGAAGCCCGTCACCGAGCTCAACGGGACGGGTCTGTCCGGCCGTTGGCTGCTGGTCGCCACCGGTGAGGCCACGGACGTCGAGGCCGCGCTCGCCGCGCACGGCGCCCAGCCGGTCCGCCTGACGGTGGCCGCCGGTACGACCCGCGCGGAACTGGCAGAGCTGCTCGGCGAGTTCGCCGGTGACCTGGCCGGGGTCGTCGCACTGCTCGAAGGCGCCGGTGAGGCCCTCGCCCTGGTGCAGGCGCTCGGTGACGCGGCCGTGGCCGCGCCGCTGTGGCTGCTCACCCGGGGCGCCGTCTCGGTCGGCCGCTCCGACCAGCTGACCGCGCCCGAGCAGGCACAGCTGTGGGGCCTGGGCCGGGTCGCGGCCCTGGAGCACCCGGACCGCTGGGGCGGTCTGCTCGACCTCCCCGAAACGCTGGACCAGCGGGCCGCCGCCCGCCTGTGCGCCGCGCTCGCCCAGCAGAGCGAGGGCCGGCAGGGCGAGGGCCGGCAGAGCGAGGACCAGCTGGCCGTGCGTGCCTCCGGCGTGTTCGCGGCCCGTCTCCAGCGCTCGCCGCGTGCCGAACTGGCCGTCGGCGACTGGACGCCCTCCGGCACGGTGCTGGTCACCGGCGGGACCGGCGCGCTCGGCGGGCAGCTGGCCCGCTGGCTCGCCGCCCGGGGCGCCGAGCGCCTGCTGCTGCTCAGCCGCCGTGGCCCCGAGGCCCCCGGCGCGGCCGGACTGGCCGATGAGCTGCGCGCGCTGGGAGCGGACGCCGAGCTGATCGCCTGCGATGTGACGGACCGTCAGGAGCTGGGCCGGGTGATCGAGGGCCGTGCGCTGACGGCCGTGGTGCACACCGCCGGCGTCCTGGACGACGGCGTGCTCGACACCCTGACCCCCGAGCGGCTGCACGCCGTGCTCGCCGCCAAGGCCGACGCCGCGCGCAACCTGCACGAGCTCACACTGGACCAGGAGTTGGCGGCCTTCGTCCTCTTCTCCTCCACCACCGGCACCCTGGGCGCCGCCGGCCAGGCCAACTACGCCGCCGCCAACGCCTACCTGGACGCGCTCGCCGTCCACCGCCACACCCTCGGCCTGCCCGCCACCTCGCTGGCCTGGGGCCCCTGGGCGGGCACCGGAATGGCCGCCGAGGAGGCCGTGGTCGAGGAGCGGATGCGCAGGGGCGGTATGCGGCCGATGGCCGCCGAGCCCGCCTTCGCGATCCTCGGCCAGGCCGTGGCCGAGGACGAGCCGGTGCTGGCCGTGGCGGACCTGGACTGGGAGCGCTTCCTCCCCGCGTTCACCGCCGCCCGCCCGGCCCGCTACCTGGCCGACCTGCCGGAGGCCCGTACCGCCGCACCGGCGGCCACTCCCGAAAACAGCGGACAGGGCGGCCTGACCGGCCAGCTGGCCGCACTGAGCGCCCCCGAGCGGGAGCGCGCGCTGCTGCAGCTGGTCCGCACCCACACCGCGCTGGTGCTCGGCCACGCCTCGGCCGAGGCCGTCAAGGCCGACCGGGCCTTCCGCGAGCTCGGCATCGACTCGCTGACCGCCGTCGAGCTGCGCAACGCGCTGAGCCGGGCCACCGGCCTGCGCCTGCCCGGCGGCCTGGTCTTCGACCACCCGACGCCCGCCGTGCTGGCCGCCTGGCTGCACGCCGAGCTGTTCGCGGTCGAGAGCGAAGGCGCCCCCGTCGCGGCGGCGGCCGACCGGACCGACGAGCCGATGGCGATCATCGGCATGGCCTGCCGGTTCCCCGGCGGGGTCGCCACCCCCGAGCAGCTCTGGCAGCTGCTGGTCGGCGAGGGCGACGCGGTCGGCCCCTTCCCGACCGACCGTGGCTGGGACCTCGGCAGCCTCTTCGACGCCGACCCCGAGCACGTGGGCACCTCGTACGTCCAGGTCGGCGCGTTCCTCGACGGCGCCGGCGAGTTCGACCCGGGCTTCTTCGGGATCTCGCCGCGTGAGGCGCTGGCGATGGACCCGCAGCAGCGCCTGCTGCTCGAGACCTCCTGGGAGGCCTTCGAGCGCGCGGGCCTGGACCCGCAGACCCTGCGCGGCTCGCACACCGGTGTCTTCGTCGGCACCAACGGCCAGGACTACGGCCACCTGCTGGTCGGCGCCCAGGACGAGCTCGGCGGCCACCTCGGCACCGGCAACGCCGCCAGCGTCGTCTCGGGCCGCCTCTCCTACACCTTCGGCCTGGAGGGCCCGGCGGTCACCGTCGACACGGCCTGCTCCTCCTCGCTGGTCGCCCTGCACCTCGCCGCCCAGGCGATCCGCAGCGGCGAGTGCTCGATGGCGCTGGCCGGTGGTGTGACGGTCATGTCCACCCCCGGGGTCTTCATCGAGTTCAGCCGCCAGCGCGGCCTGGCCACCGACGGCCGCTGCAAGGCCTTCGCGGCCGGGGCCGACGGCACCGGCTGGGGCGAGGGTGCCGGCATGCTGCTCGTCGAGCGGCTCAGCGACGCCCAGCGCCTGGGCCACCCGATCCTCGCCGTGGTCCGCGGCAGCGCCGTCAACCAGGACGGCGCCTCCAACGGCCTGACCGCCCCCAACGGCCCGGCCCAGCAGCGCGTGATCCGCGCCGCCCTGGCCGGCGCCCAGCTGACCGCCGACCAGATCGACGCCGTCGAGGCGCACGGCACCGGCACCGCGCTCGGCGACCCGATCGAGGCCGACGCGCTGCTCGCCACCTACGGCCGCCGCCGCACCGACGGCCGGGCGCTGCTGCTCGGCTCGGTGAAGTCCAACATCGGCCACACCCAGGCCGCCGCCGGTGTCGCGGGCATCATCAAGATGGTGCTCGCGATGCAGCACGGCGTGCTGCCGCGCACCCTGCACGTGGACGCGCCGTCCCCGCACGTCGACTGGACGGCGGGCGCCGTCGAGCTGCTCACCGACACGGTGGCCTGGCCCGAGACCGGGCAGCCCCGCCGGGCCGGCATCTCCTCCTTCGGGGTGAGCGGCACCAACGCCCACACCATCATCGAGCAGGCCCCGGCCCCGGCCGGCGCGGAGCCGGCCGCCCCGGCCCGCGAACTGCCCACCCAGCTCTGGCCGCTGGCCGGCCGCACCGCACCGGCCCTGCGCGAGCAGGCCGGGCGCCTGGCCGCCCTGCTCGCCGAGCAGCCCGAGCTCGCCCCGCTGGACCTCGGCTACTCCCTGGCCACCAGCCGCTCCGCCTTCGAGCACCGCGCCGTCCTGACCGGTGCCACCCGCGAGGAGCTGACCGCCGCGCTGACCGCCCTCGCCGAGGGCGGCGAGGCCCCCGGCCTGGTGACCGGCCCGGCGGGGGAGGAGCAGCCGCTCGCGCTGCTCTTCACCGGCCAGGGCAGCCAGCGCGCCGGGATGGGGCGTGAACTGTACGACGCCTATCCGGTGTTCGCGGACGCGCTGGACGCGGTGTTCGCCCACCTGGACGGCGAGCTGGACCAGCCGATGCGCGAGGTGATGTTCGACCCCGGGTCGGAGCTGCTGAACCAGACCGTCTGGACCCAGCCCGCGCTGTTCGCCTTCGAGGTCGCGCTCTACCGCCTGGTGGAGTCCTGGGGCGTCCGCCCGGACTTCCTGGCCGGGCACTCGATCGGTGAGATCGCGATCGCGCACGTGGCCGGAGTGCTGTCGCTGGCCGACGCCTGCACGCTGGTGGCGGCCCGTGGCCGCCTGATGCAGGCACTGCCGAGCGGCGGTGCGATGCTCGCGGTGCAGGCCTCGGAGGGGGAGGTCCGAGCTGCGCTGGTCGAGGGTGTCGACGTCGCGGCGGTCAACTCGGCCGACTCCGTGGTGGTTTCGGGCATCGAGGGCGCTGTCGCCGAGCTGGAGGCCGCCTGGCGCGCCGAGGGACGGCGGGTCAAGCGGCTCACGGTCAGCCACGCGTTCCACTCGGCGCTGATGGAGCCGATGCTGGACGAGTTCCGTAGTGTCGTGGAGACGCTGACCTTCGCGCAGCCCCGGATCCCCGTGGTGGCCACCAGCGTTGGTGAGTTCGCCACGGCCGAGTACTGGGTGCGCCACGTCCGCGCGGCGGTCCGCTTCGCGGATGCGGTCACCAGCCTGCGTGAGCAGGGAGTCCGCAGTTTCCTGGAGATCGGCCCGGACGGCGTGCTGTCCGCGCTGGCCGAGGGCATCCCCACCCAGCGCTCCGGCCGCCCCGAGACGCTGGCCCTGGCCGCCGCCGTCGCCCGCCTGTACGTCGGGGGCGCGCGGATCGACTGGGAGGGCTACTTCGCCGGTACCGGCGCCCGGCGCGTCGACCTGCCGACCTACGCCTTCCAGCGCACCCGCATCTGGCCGCGCCTGACCGGCGCCCCGGCCGGGTCCGCGACCGGGCTCGGGCTCAGCCCGGCCGGGCACCCGCTGCTCGGCGCCGCCGTCCACCTGGCGCACGACGAGGGCCTGGTGCTCACCGGGCTGCTCTCCACCCGCACCCACCCCTGGCTCGCCGATCACGCGATCCTGGGCACGGTGCTGCTGCCCGGCACGGCCTTCGTGGAGCTGTCGCTGCACGCCGGCGACCTGCTCGGCTGCGACCGCCTGGACGAGCTGACCCTGCAGACACCGCTGGTGCTGACCGAGGACGCCGCTGTCCGGCTGCAGGTGCGGGTCAGCGGCGCGGACGAGGACGGCCGACGCTCCGTCACCATCTCCTCCCACCCAGCCGAAGCACCCGCCGAGACGCTCGACGGCGACGCCGCCTGGACCTGCCACGCGCTCGGCGAGCTGAGCCCGGCCGGTGCCGGGACCGCCGCCGAGAGCCTGACCGAGTGGCCCCCGGCGGGTGCCGCCGTGGTCGAGGTCGGCGGTCACTACGAGCACCTCACCGCTCAGGGCTACGGCTACGGCCCGATGTTCCAGGGCCTGCGGGCCGCCTGGAAGCGCGGCAACGAGGTCTACGCCGAGGTCGTGCTGCCGGAGGGCGTGCAGGCCGAGGCGGCAGCCTACGGTCTGCACCCGGCGCTGCTCGACGCGACCCTGCACGCCGTCGGTCTGGGTGACTTCATCGGCGTCACGAAGGAGGAGGCCGCCTCCGGCCAGGGCCGGCTGCCGTTCGCCTGGACCGGTGTCTCGCTCCACGCCACCGGTGGGTCCGCACTGCGGGTCCGCCTGACCGCCGCCGGCCCCGACGCCGTCGCGCTCACCATCGCCGACCCGGCCGGTGCGCCGCTGGCCTCGGTGGACTCGCTGGTGCTCCGCCCGGTCTCGGCCGAGCAGCTGCGCAGCGAGCCCGTCGCCGACGGCGACCCGATGTACCGCCTGTCCTGGGAGGCCCTGGGCACGACCGGCGAGCCCGCCGACGGCCCGCTGACCGTGCTCGGCGAGCTGGACACCGCGCTGACCGTGCGGCAGATCGCTGACTTGGCCGAACTCGGCACCGACGTACCGTTGTTGGTGCTCGCGCCGGTCGCCGGCCCGGACGCCCCCGAGCGGGCGCTGGCACTGGCGCAGCGCTGGCTGGCCGAGGAGCGGTTCGAGGCGGCCCGGCTGGTGCTGCTCACCCGCGGCGCGGTCGCCACCGCGCCCGGCGAGCCGGTCACCGACCTGGCGGGCGCCGCCGTCTGGGGGCTCATCCGCTCGGCCGAGGCCGAGAACCCCGGCCGCCTGGTCCTTGCCGACCTGGACGGCGCCGCCGACTCCTGGGCCGCCCTCCCGGCCGCCCTGGCCACCGACAGCGCCCAACTCGCCCTGCGCGCCGGTGCGGTGCTGACGCCGCGCCTGGCCCGGGTCGAGGCCGCCGCCGAACTGGCGCTGCCCGCCGAGGCGGCCGCCTGGCGCCTGGACAGCACCGAGCGCGGCACGCTGGACGCGCTGCGCCTGGTGCCCGCCCCCGACGCCGAGGCAGAGCTGCCCGCCGGGCACGTCCGGATCTCGGTCCGGGCCGCCGGGGTCAACTTCCGCGACGTGCTGAGCGCGCTCGGCATGTACCCCGGCCCGGCCGGCCTGCTCGGCGGCGAGGGCGCGGGCGTGGTGGCCGAGGTGGCCCCGGACGTCACCGGACTCGCGGTCGGTGACCGGGTGTTCGGCATGTTCGCCGGCGGCTTCGGCTCGCTGGCGATCGCCGACGAGCGGATGGTCACCCGCCTGCCGCAGGGCTGGAGCTTCGCCGAGGCGGCCTCCGTCCCGATCGTGTTCCTGACCGCCCTGTACGCCTGGACCGACCTGGGCGCCGTCCGGCCCGGTGAGCGCGTGCTGGTGCACGCCGGTACCGGCGGTGTGGGCATGGCCGCCATCCAACTGGCCCGCCACCTGGGCGCGGAGGTCTTCGCGACGGCCGGCCCCGGCAAGTGGGACACGCTGCGTTCGCTCGGTCTCGATGACGACCACATCGCCTCCTCCCGTGACCTCGCCTTCGCGGAGAAGTTCCTCGCCGTGACCGGCGGGGAGGGCGTGGACGTCGTCCTCAACTCCCTCGCGGGCGAGTTCGTGGACTCCTCGCTCAGCCTGCTGCCGCGTGGCGGCCGGTTCCTGGAGATGGGCAAGACCGACATCCGGGCCGCTGCGCCCGAGGGCGTCGCCTACCGGGCCTTCGACCTGGTCGAGGCCGGTCCGGTCCGGATCGGCGAGCTGCTGGCCGAGCTGCTCGGCCTGTTCGCGGCGGAGGCCATCGAGCTGTCGCCGGTACGCAGTTGGGACGTCCGGCAGGCGCGTGACGCCTTCCGGTTCGTCAGCCAGGCCAAGCACATCGGCAAGGTCGTCCTCACCGTCCCGGCCCGGCTCGACCCCGCGCGTGAAGTGCTGATCACCGGTGCCACCGGCACCCTGGGCGGATTCGTCGCCCACCATCTGGTCACCGAGTACGGCATCCGCAAGCTGCTGCTGCTCAGCCGCAGCGGCCTTGGGGCCGCCGGCGCCGCCGAACTGGTGGCCGAGCTGGCCGAGTTGGGCGCCCAGGCCGAGGTGGTCGCCTGCGACGTGGCCGACCGCGAGGCGCTGGCCGCCGTGCTGGCCGGCCGTGAGCTGACCGCAGTCGTGCACACCGCCGGTGTGCTGGATGACGGCGTGATCGGCTCGCAGACGGCGGAGCGGCTGGCGGGCGTGTGGGCGCCGAAGGCCGGTGCAGCCTGGACGCTGCACGAGCTCACCAAGGACCAGGACCTCGCCGCGTTCGTGCTCTTCTCCTCCGTCGCGGGCACCCTCGGTGCCGGTGGCCAGGCCAACTACGCGGCGGCCAACGCCTACCTGGACGGTCTGGCCGGCCACCGCCGCTCGCTCGGCCTGCCCGGCACCTCGTTCGCCTGGGGCCCGTGGGACCAGTCCGGTGGCATGACCGCCACCCTGACCGAGGCCGACGTCTCCCGGATGGCGCGCGGTGGTCTGCTGCCGCTGACCCGGGCCCAGGGCCTGGCCCTGCTGGACGCCGGGCTCGGCTCGGCGGGCGCGGCCCTGGTCGCCCTGCGGATCGACCTCGGCGCCCTGCGCGGCGCCGCCGCCGTCGGCGCGCTGCCGCCGGTGCTGCGCGGCCTGGTGCGCGGGGCGGTGCGCCGGGTCGCCGGTGCGGCCGGTGCCGCCGCCGGTGGGCGGTCGGCGCTGGTCGAGCGGCTGGCGCCGCTGGCCGAGGCCGAGCGGTCGGCGGCGGTCCTGGAGCTGGTGCGGGGCGCGGCGGCGGCGGTGCTCGGGCACGGGTCGCCGGCGGCGGTGGAGCCCGGCCGGGCGTTCAAGGAGCTAGGCTTCGACTCGCTGACCGCCGTCGAGCTGCGCAACCGCCTCGGCGGTGCGACCGGCCTGCGGCTGCCCGCGACGCTGGTCTTCGACTACCCGACCCCGCAGGTGCTGGCCGAGTACGTGCTCGGCGAGCTGGCGGGCGAGCTGGGCGGGGCTGCGGTGGCCACAACCCAGGTGGTCACCGTCGCAGCCGGGGCGGACGAGCCGCTGGCGATCGTCGGCATGGCCTGCCGGTTCCCGGGCGGGGTGGACTCGCCCGAGGCGCTGTGGCAACTGGTCAGCACCGGCGGCGACGCCATCGGTGACTTCCCGGCCGACCGCGGCTGGGACTTGGACAGCCTGTACGACCCCGAGGCCGTCCGGGCCGGTACCTCCTCCGTCCGCGAGGGCGGCTTCCTGTACGGCGCAAGCGAGTTCGACCCCGGCTTCTTCGGCATCTCGCCGCGCGAGGCGCTCGCCATGGACCCGCAGCAGCGCCTGCTGCTCGAGGTCGCCTGGGAGACCCTGGAGCGGGCGGGCATCGACCCGGCCACCGTGCGCGGTTCGCGCGCGGGTGTCTTCGTCGGCGCCGCCGCCTCAGGCTACGGCACCGGGCTGCTGAGCATGCCGGAGGGCGTCGAGGGGCACCTGCTCACCGGCAACACCCCGAGCGTGATCTCCGGCCGGCTCTCCTACACCTTCGGCCTGGAGGGCCCGGCCGTCACCGTCGACACGGCCTGCTCCTCCTCGCTGGTCGCCCTGCACCTCGCCGCGCAGGCGCTGCGCGGCGGCGAGTGCTCGATGGCACTGGTAGGCGGCGTGACCGTGATGGCCACGCCGGGTATCTTCACCGAGTTCTCCAAGCAGGGCGGCCTCTCCGCCGACGGCCGCTGCCGCGCCTTCGCGGCCACGGCCGACGGCACCGGCTGGTCCGAGGGCGCGGGCATGCTGCTCGTCGAGCCGCTCTCCCAGGCGCGCCGCCTGGGCCACAACGTGCTCGCGGTGATGCGTGGTTCGGCCGTCAACCAGGACGGCGCGTCCAACGGCCTGACCGCCCCGAACGGTCCGGCTCAGCAGCGGGTGATCCGCCAGGCGCTGGCCAACGCCGGTCTGACGGCGGATCAGGTGGACGCCGTCGAGGCGCACGGTACCGGCACGGCGCTCGGTGACCCGATCGAGGCCCAGGCCCTGCTCGCCACCTACGGCAAGGACCGGGAGACTCCGCTGCTCCTCGGCTCGGTCAAGTCCAACATCGGTCACACCCAGGGTGCGGCCGGTGTGGCGGGCGTGATCAAGATGGTGCTCGCGCTGCAGAACGGTGTGCTGCCGCAGACCCTGCACGTGGACGAGCCCACCCCGCACGTCGACTGGACGGCGGGCGCGGTCGAGCTGCTGACGCAGAACCAGGACTGGCCGCAGACCGGGCGTCCGCGCCGGGCCGCCGTCTCCTCCTTCGGCGTCAGCGGCACCAACGCGCACGTCATCCTGGAGCAGGGCGAGACCGTCCCGGCCGCCGAGGCCGACGCGCCTGCCCCGGCCGTACTGCCGCTGCTGCTGTCGGCCCGCGACTCCCAGGCGCTGCCCGCCCAGGCGGCCCGTCTGCACGAGTACCTGACCGGCCACCCCGAGGCCGATCCGCTGGACGTCAGCTACTCGCTGGCCACCGGCCGCGCTGGCCTGGAGCACCGCGCCGTGCTCACCGGCACCGACCGCTCCTCGCTGCTGGACGCCCTCGCCGCCTTCGCCGCGAACGGTGAGGCCGCGGGCGCGGTCCGGGGGACCACCTCGGCGGCCAAGTCCGCCGTGCTGTTCTCCGGCCAGGGCAGCCAGCGGGCCGGGACGGGACGTGAACTGTACGGCACGTTCCCGGTGTTCGCGGATGCGCTGGACGAGATCTGCGCGCAGTTCGAGCTGGAGCGGCCGCTGCGAGAGGTGATGTTCGACGTCGAGAGCGATCTCCTTGACCAGACCGTCTACACCCAGGCGGGTCTGTTCGCGATCGAGGTCGCGCTCTACCGCCTGGTCGAATCGTTCGGTGTGAAGACGGACTTCGTGGCCGGGCACTCGATCGGCGAGCTGGCGGCGGCGCACGTCGCGGGTGTGTTCTCGCTGGCGGATGCGTGCAGGCTGGTGGGCGCCCGTGGCCGGCTGATGCAGGCGCTGCCGGCCGGTGGTGCGATGCTCGCGGTGCAGGGCGCCGAGGAGGACGTCCGGGCCGTGCTCAAGGGTGCGGTGGACATAGCGGCCGTCAACGGGCCTTCGGCGGTGGTGGTTTCGGGCGCGGAGGCGGATGTCGCCGCGTTGGAGGCGGCTTGGCTGGAGGAGGGCCGGAAGGTCAAGCGGCTCGCCGTGAGCCATGCGTTCCACTCGCCGCTGATGGAGCCGATGCTGGCCGAGTTCCGTGCGGTGGCCGAGGAGTTGACCTACCACGCGCCGCGCATCCCGGTGGTCTCCAACCTGACCGGTGGATTGGCCGAGGTAGGCGCCGCCGACTACTGGGTGCGCCATGTCCGCGAGGCGGTCCGCTTCGCCGACGGCGTCCGGACCCTGCACGAGAACGGTGTCCGCACCTTCCTGGAGCTCGGCCCCGACGGCGTGCTGACCGCGATGGCTGAGAGCGTGCTCGCCGAGCGGGAGGCCGCGCAGAGCACCCCGTCCCGCCTGGTCTCCGCGCTGCGCCGGGACCGTGCGGAGGCGCAGCTGCTGGTGGCCGCGCTCGGCACCCTGCACGTGCGGGGCATCGCGGTCGACTGGGCCGCCTACTACGCCGGTACCGGCGCCGGCAGGGTGGACCTGCCGACCTATGCCTTCCAGCGCACCCGCTACTGGCTGGAGATGGGCATGCCCGCCGCGCTCGCCCTGGCGGCCGGTGCGGCCGACCCGGTCGAGGCCCGGTTCTGGGAGGCCGTCGAGCGCGAGGACGTGGCCGCTCTGGCGGTGCTCGAGGAGGGTTCGCCGCTTGCGGAGCTGGCCCCCGTACTGCCGGTGCTGGCGGACTGGCGCCGTCGCCGCCGCGAGCAGTCGGCCGGTGAGAGCCGGCAGTACCGGCTCGGCTGGAAGCCGTGGTCCGGGGCGAACAAGGCTGCGCTGTCCGGCCGTTGGCTGCTGGTCGGGTCGGACGAGATCGGTCTCGGTGCGGCGTTGCTGGCGCACGGTGCTGCTGAGGTGGTGCGGGCGGAGTCGGTCGAGGTGGTGGCCGTTGGTGACTACCAGGGTGTGGTGTCGCTGCTGTCGGGTGTCGAGGAGGTGCTCGCGCTGCTGCAGCTGGGGTTGGTTGCTCCGCTGTGGTGCTTGA